>JAZDGG010000063.1:0-3751 GCA_043807225.1 bacterium
CACCACCGCGCCAAGGAGAATCCAGCGTCGCTGCTGCGTGAGCGAAGAGAACCAACGGGAACCCTGTGAGATGCTGCGATTGGTTGTTTGGGGGAAACGTTGCGCTGTCGCTCTGAACACCGGTTTGCGAACGGAGGAGAGTATCTTGTGGATTGCACGAATAATCGCGAGAAACAATGAACGGATGAGCACACCGATCCCGCGAAGGACCGACTGACCAACCTCACCTGCCGATGAGGGCTTTTGCATCGAGGTCATCCTTCGCATCGGCGCTTGAGGCGGGGTGGCGGGTGATGACTCTGATGAGGATTCCTGGTGAGCGGGACGAGGTGAAGACCCCGGGCGGATCAGAGTCTCGCGAACGCGTGCCACTCCAGAGTGCGCAATGCGGCCGACATTCAACCACAGCGAATGGTTCAGCAGCGTATTCGTTGCCTGTTCGCGCGCAATCAACCGTTGCATGGAGTCCTGGGTCTCGGGTGCCTGCGGGATCGATGTAGACTCGCGCTGCGGCGCTTCTTCATCAATTGTTGTCTCTGCAACCGGGGTCAGTTGTATCACGAGTGCGCCAAAACTCGATGTTCCCTCTGCTTCGCTCAGGAGCGTCTCGAGGTTTCGCACGGAACTCGCGGTGGATTGTTCACCAATCAACCGTTTGAGTTTTTCTTGAGAAAGATGGTCAAGAAGACTCGTCGTACAAAAAAGGAGCGAGTCCCCAAGATTGAGTTGCCCACTGATGATGTTGGTAAAAATCTTCAGTGGGGAGGGTTGCTCTTCGGGTGCGCCGCTTGGTCCTTCAAGGATGTCGAGAATTCTTTGGCGGTGGATGAGGAAAGCGTGCATGCGCCCGATGACGGTGAAGTGGAGGGTGGTGTCCTTGAGCACCGCGATGACCATGTTCAGTCCCTGCAGCCAGCTGGTCAACTGTTCGCCGATGATGCCATGCAAGTGTTCATTCGTTTTTTGCAGCGCACGCTCAAAAGCACTTTCAATCTGAAAGTTCTCTGAGCTGTAGTACGACGCCGTTACTGTTTGCTGAATTTCTTCAATCAATTGAGGATTCTGGGGATCGGGGGTGTCGATTTCCACGACGAGAAAGAGTCGGCCCATCGCTCGTTCCTCAAGCGGGGTCGGCTGCGAGGCATAGCAGTGAACGATCGATCGGCTTTTGTCCGGATCGTAGATGACGAATTTATTAAATTCAGTACGCAGCGCTGGCATGGCGGTGTTCGGTGATGTGGAGAATGCTGAAAAGGCCGTTTCCCGAGTCCGACGAGATCTGGGACTTGCCGGAAGGGGGCAAAACTTATTATACTACAGGAGCAACGATTCGCAACACAGACGGTTCTATGCTTGAGCAACTTTTTGGTTCAAGAACAAGGGTAAAGCTTTTACGGCTTTTTCTCGTGAATCCGGGGGAGCAGTTTTTTGTACGAGAAATCACGCGAAGAATCGACGAGCAGATCAATTCCGTTCGGCGGGAACTGGCGAATCTTGAAGATCTTGGACTTCTTGAGGAGAAAACGAGAGATCGAAAGCGGTACTATCGCCTCAATATTTCCTGCGTTCTCTATCCTGAGCTTCGTGCACTCATTCTCAAATCACGAATCGCGATTGAGCAAAATCTCGTCTCAAAGCTCAAGAACATGGGGAGCATCAGTTTTGTGACACTCACGGGGGTTTTTACGGGCGTGGAAGATGCAAAGACCGATGTGCTCATCGTCGGGCGGGTGAACCGGAAACAGATTCGCTCGCTTATGAAAAAACTCCAGGTGAATTTTGACAGCGAAATCCGCTATACGGTTATGAACCTCCGCGAGTTCAACTATCGCCGTGACATCACGGATCGGTTTCTCTATACGATCCTGGAGAATAAACGCGTGACACTGATCGACAAACTTAAAAGCCCGCTGATCGCGACATGAGATTCTTTCTCGATTGCACGACGTCGGGTTACGTTGCCATTGCAGTGCGTGATCGGTCCAGACAGGAAATCCGCATTTTTCCGACGGGGGATCGAAAGCGCGCAATCGTTTTAAAAGAAATGCAGCGCTTGTTCTCCAAGTCTCATCGAGCCATCCGACCGTGGGATGAGGTTGTCGTTGTTGCAGGACCGGGGAAGTTTTCGGATCTTCGCGTCGCTGCGACCATGGCAAATGTGCTTGCGTTTGCGTGTGGATGCAGGATCTCCTCGGTGCACCGATCCAACATTCCGCCAGAACGGGGCGGCGAGTATCTTCGGGATCTTGAGCAACGGAGACACAAGGTTCGCCGCCTCTCTCCATACTATGGCCGTCCTCCGTCGATCACCAGCCCAAAAAAGCGCTAGGAAAGTTCGGCAAAAAGTCATATGTAGGATTCCGCCGGGGAGTTGTGGATAAACCCACCTTGACGCCAAAAATGGACTGGGGTAGCACGCGCTTTACCGTTCGCGGGCGGTTTTGTGCCCGTTGACCGGCAGTTCTTTGCACTGTCGAAGCGTGGGTGGCAGATCTGTACGGATCAAAACCATCCAAGGAACAAGGAGCCCAGGAAGGCGCAACCTGTTGCGCAAACGTCTTGGAAGACGTGTTTCGAGGGGCGCCGACGCACTTGTCGTCCGGGCGCACGAAGATGCGGAAACGGGATGAGGGGGCGCTGCAACTCCCTCCATCGTAAGGAACCACGAGGTGGACCGGAACCAGTACACCCTGGAAGCCGTTCCAGACCAATCGCAGGGGAAACTCTGCGAAGAGCTCGTGCGGAACTCAAGAAACTCCCTTTTCCGGCTGTGTATCTTTCCCCAGTTCGCCGACCTCCCCACCAAGGAGGAGCGGATATGGCTCATGCGATGCGTAATCGCGGTATCACCGCAACGCCCCTTCGCGAGAAGGAAGTACGGTGTCCCGTTGAGCGCACCATCGAGACCAGTGGGCGGAACATCGCATCCTCGAGAAACGTGAGCGCCTCTGCTCACCGCCGATGTTCACGGACAACCTCGAACAAGGCAGCGCTGTGCCTGCATGCTCTGGTCAACTTGCTTCCGACGAAGGCAATGGCCGAATGGCATTTGCCACCCTCGCTTCACCTCTGCGCATCTCAAGATGCGCTTTCGCCAAGGTCGATCACTCGGAAGATCCGAGGACCCGAAGAATCCCCCTCAACAAGGGAAACCGAAAGGCTACTCCTTCCCCTTCCGACGTGGCTCGGCCACCCGCTCCTCAGGAGCGAAGCGGAACGCGCAACTTGGGCATGTGCATACGGGAGTCACCTTGGTGGCTCCCGTCTTTTTATCCAAAAACTAGCAACCTACCAAAGGAACCGGTTCTCACATCATCAGTTGCCGGACGAGGCGTCGCATCAGTCCGGTGAACTGTTGTTTGCTGCTTTTCTCAAGCAATGCAGCGACGCGCTGCCGGAGGAGGGGAAGCGACGGCCCGAAAGTTTGTTCAAGAAGAAAATCAGGAAGGTTGACAAACGACCCTACCGTCCGAACGCCGGCGTCATGCAGTACGTGCGCAGTCCTTCGTCCGATCCCAGGGATGTCGAAAATCGGAGATTGGTCGGCAAGCATGGTGTTGTTTGCGGAAGAGGCCATGGTTTTCTTTCGGTTTAGATTTTTCGGATGACTCCAAGGACGCGTCCCTGGATGACCACGGAATGCACCTGGAGCGGCTTGTATTTTTTATTTGCTGGCTGCAGACGGATGAAATTCCTGTGGCGATAAAACTTCTTGAGTGTTGCGGTCCCGTCTTCCAGCAACGCGACAACC
>JAZDGG010000064.1:0-2646 GCA_043807225.1 bacterium
TCTCGAAGAAGGGAACTTGAACTTCCATCAGCTGATCGTCGAAGTCCGCAAGCGTCCAGCACGTGCCATTTGGAATGACCGCCAGATCAACATCTTCGGGTCGAAACGGACGATGCTCGGGAAGCAACCCTGATGCCTCGATAAGCTGTACCTCTCCACTCGCATGGACAAGGTGCAGGCGGGAACGATTGAGCTCCATATGGGCTCCTTGCTTCTCCAGAAGAGGAGAGTTGCGTTCCTCAGTAACCTAAGAAACCTCATACCCCGATGTTGTCGGCCGAAGTAAAAGGACGATGCCGTTGCATGCTGCACAGGGAGCTATACCATATGGTGGTGCGAACGTCCAGCCCAAGTGTGATACGATGGTGGCATGATGAGACGTTCTGGAATCTTTCTCCCCATCCCATCGCTCCCGTCAAGGTACGGCATTGGTGAGTTTGGGCCTGAGGCGTATCGATTCGTGGAGGGGCTTCACGCCACCCGCCAACGTGTTTGGGAAATCCTTCCCCTGCTCATCCCCGACGGTGTCGGATCGTCATTTGATTCTCCGTCAGCATTCGCGCTCAACTGGATGCTGGTGAGCCCGGAGGTGCTTCTGCATCAGAAGCTACTTTCTCGTTCCCGGGCACAGGCGTTTGAACGACGGCGAGATCGGATTGCATACGGGGAGTCAAACGTCGAGAAACGCACACTCATTGGCTATGCGTTGGCAGCATTCCGGGACCGCGCATCGCCGCAACAACACCGGCGCTTCGTACGTTTTCAGCAACGCGAGCGCTGGTGGCTCGAGGACTATGCGCTCTTCATGGCGATCAAGGATCGGCACGGTGGGCAACCATGGTGGACATGGACATCCGCACTCCGCAATCACCAGACATCCGCACTCCGCAAATGGACGCGCCGCTATCACGAGGAGATGGCATATTTCTGCTTTGGACAATGGATCGCGCACGAGCAATGGCAACAGGTCAAACGATATGCGAATGAACGGGGAATCCGCATTCTCGGGGATCTTCCCTTCTTCGTCGTTCACGACAGCGCGGACGTTTGGGCGCACCAAACACTCTTCCAGATGACGCAGAAGGGAAAACTGACCATTCTTTCTGGAGCTCCACCCGATCTTTTTTATTCGCGAGGACAAACCTGGGGCAATCCGCTCTACGCATGGAAAAACCACCGACGGGAATCTTTCCGCTGGTGGATCTCCCGATTTCGCAAAGCGCTTTCCTTCTACGACGAACTCCGCTTGGATCACTTTCGCGGATACAAAGCCACTTGGACAATACCCGCGCGTTCGGCAACAGCAGCGCGTGGGTACTGGATTCGGACGCCCGGTGAGGTACTGCTGAGGGGAGTCCGAGCTCTGTTCCCTTCTGCACGTCTCATCGCTGAAGATCTTGGGAAGATTACGCCGAAGGTCTATCAATTACGCGATCGTTTTGGGTTGATCGGCACACGCGTGCTGCAATTCGGATTCCATCCTTTGCTTCGCCATCTTCATCATCCTGAAACATATCCTTCGAAGAGTGCCGCCTACTCCAGTACGCATGACCTGCCGACGCTGCGAGAATGGATGAAGAAAATCTCATCGGCCGAACGCCAGAATCTACAGCGAGTTCTTCCCCGACCAACACTCTGCGGCCTGCTTTCCCTCCTCTACGCATCCAAAAGTGATACCGTTATTCTCCCTCTCCACGACCTCCT
This sequence comes from bacterium, assembly GCA_043807225.1. Lineage (GTDB taxonomy): Bacteria > Patescibacteriota > Patescibacteriia > CAZCGY01 > CAZCGY01 > JAZDGG01. The sequence goes on from JAZDGG010000064.1 coordinate 1,705, forward strand.
CGGATTGGGGGAAAACGCTCGTCTGAACCGCCCGGGACGGGTTGAGAAAAATAATTGGACGTGGCGGCTCCCCCCGCATGCTCTCACGAGAAAAACGGCACTGGCGCTCTCGGCGATGACCAGAAAAAGCGGCCGAACGAGGCCATCCTCGTCGATCTTGCGGACTCATCCCCTCATCAACATCACGAGAATCACCGCGCCGGCAACGAAAAAACGATAGTAGGCAAAAACATTCAGGCGATGATGGGCAAGAAAGCGGAGGAGGAAATGGATGACGGCGACCCCGACAATGGCCGCGATGATAATGCCGATGATCATCGCGCCGCGCTCGTCAGCGCTCACGCCAGCGTGGCGGAGATCGAGCAGCTTGAGCGCCGCCGCCCCGGCAACAACCGGAATGGAAAGGAGGAAGGTGAATCGCGCAGCATGATCCCGCCGCATGCCTGCTGCCATGCCGGCAGCAATGGTAATACCAGAGCGGGAAACGCCTGGAACCAACGAAAACACCTGCGCAATGCCAATGCCGAGTGCGATCGTCCAGCGGATGTCGGTTAATCCTTTTGTTTTTTCCCCGATACGCTCAACGATAAGAAAGATACAGCCAAAAAGGAGAAAGGTCACAACAACGATCCATGGGGACCGGAGCGATTCGAAAAAGCGATCAAAGAGACCGCCAAAAACCGCCGCAGGGATGGCGGAGAGTAGGATGAGCCACGGGAGTCGCTGTTCTGGCGTTCGCGGATGAGCACGGAAAGAAGCAAAAAAATCTTTTATGAGCACGCCGATATCTCGCCAAAAGTATCCCACCAGGGCAAGGAGGGTGCCAAGATGCAGTGCAACATCAAAGAGCAGCGCATGATCAAGCTCATAGTGCAGAAAGTGGTGCAGCAACAGAAGGTGACCGGAACTGGAGACCGGCAAAAACTCCGTGAGTCCTTGGAT
>JAZDGG010000065.1:0-13987 GCA_043807225.1 bacterium
CCCACAAACCCAGGGCCTCACTCTGACCGCCTACGACCAATGTCTTTCGACGAAACCCCACCTGCAGGAGAGCCTGGATCATTACAACGCGGGGCTCAACAACGGCGTCATCGGCACGCCGACGTGGTTCATTAACGGTTATCGCATTCCCGGCGTTATCACGCAGAGTGATTTACAACAGATTATCGATCTCGGGCTCGCGGGGAAGCTCAACTAACCCATCTCTCTTTCCCGCCGCTTTTATGATAGAGTGAAACCAATGGCTTTCCGAATGGTATTCCTCGGTGCGGATCATAACGGTATGCGGTTGAAAGCACACTGCGCAGCGTTTTTTCTGCGGCAGAGGATTCCGTTTCGGGATCTCACGCAGAAGCGGATTGCGGGCGATGACTATCCGAAGGTGGCAATTCGCGTCGTGAAGCACGTTCGCGCACATCGCGGTTCTACAGGAGTTCTTTTCTGCGGTTCGGGGAACGGAATGGCAATGGCAGCCAATCGTTTTTCTGACATTCGTGCGGCTGTTGCAGGAGCGCCTGCATACGCGCGTAAGGCGCGGCAGGATGAAAACGCGAACGTACTCGTCATTCCCGCATGGTGGACAACGAAGGCGCAAGCCAACGCAACTCTCCGCACATGGCTTGCGACGAAGCGCCGCACTGCGGTGCGGCACAAACGAAGAATCCAGCAACTCAGTTCGATTGCACATGGCTGAAATTCTCCCCTCCATTCTCACGAACGAGTATCAGGTACTCGAACGCCAAGTGCGCGCGGCGGAACGGTTCGCACCCGCACTCCACATTGATATCGCCGACGGGCGGTTTGTTCCCTCCCTTTCCATCACGCTCGCGGACGTCCGAATGGTCGCGCCCGCCATCCCGTTTGAGCTTCACTTGATGATCCAGCGTCCAGAAGAGGTGATTCTCGATGGCATCGCCACCGGGACGAGACGGATGATCATCCATCGCACGGCAACGGATGCGCCGGAGGACTGTTTTTCTGCGATTCGCCGCGGAAACTGCGAAGCGGCGCTCGCCGTCAGCCCCGAGACGCTCTCCGCAGACATCGCGCAGTACCTCGCCCTCATCGATCAGGTGACCTTTCTTTCTGAAGAGCCGGGATTTCAAGGAGGGATGCTGGTGCCGGGAGTGTTGCAGAAAGCACGCCAGTTTCACTTCGAGCATCCCGAGGTGTTCATGGAGGTTGATGGAGGGATGCGCATGAGCAATATCGGCAATATCGTCGCAACCGGCGCGCAGCGTTTTGTCATCGGATCGGCCATCTGGCGAGCGGCCGATCCGGCGGCTGTCTACCGTCAATTCATTGCGCAGATTCAGCAGCAGCTTTCTTCCTCCAACATATGAAACAGTACACACCACCAACGCCGCGGCAGGTTCTCCAGCGTGCACGTGCGGGCGGCTACGCCGTTGGCGCATTTAACGTCTCGACGGATGTCGTGCTGAAGGCCATCGTGCAGGCGGCGGCGAAACTGCGTGCGCCCGTGATCATCGAAACGTCGAGTGGCGAGACGGCATTTGTGGGTGCGCGTCTTCAGGCCGCGGTTGTCCACGCGTACGAGCAGCAAGCACGTCTTCCACTTCTCATGAACCTCGATCATGCAAAAACGTATGCGGAGGTACGAACAGCGATGGAGGCCGGGTACGCAATGCTGCATTTCGACGGGTCGGAACTTTCGAAAAAGACCAATGTGCGTATTCTCAAGCGTGTGGTGCATGAAGCACACGCCCGGCGGCTGCTGGTCGAGGGAGAGCGTGACCACATCACCGGCAGTTCGGAATGGCACCCTGGTACGAAGATGGAAAAGGAGCTACGGAAAGGAATGCTGACCGATCCCGATGAGGCCGCGGCATTCGTCCAGCAAACCGGCGTTGATATCTTCGCTCCATTCATCGGAAACATTCACGGTGTCTTTCAAAATAAGGAACGGCTCGACTTTCGTCTTCTGCAGACGCTCAGCTCAACCCTCCCGTGCTTTCTTTCGCTCCACGGCGGATCCGGCATTCACGCGCAACATATTCGTCGGGCGATCGGCATGGGCATCGTGAAAATCAATGTAAACACCGATCTGCGCATTGCATACCTTCTCGCTCTGCGCGCGACGCTCAAGAAGCACCCGAGGGAGGCGGCGCCCTACAAAATCCTGCCGCCCGTCGTCGCCGCGGTGCAGAAGGTCGTCGAAGAGAAAATACGGCTGTTTGGAAGTGCAGGGCAAGCATGAAACGCTTGTACGACATCATCACGGTAGGAACGGCGACGCGGGATATTTTTCTGCGCAGCGCGAATTTTCATCTTGTCCACTCTCGCCACCTGGTTCCGGGAGAAACGGAATTCCTTGCTCTCGGGAACAAGATCGATATCACGTCGCTCATCGTCTCCACCGGTGGCGGAGCGACGAACGCGGCGGCAACCTTCGCCAAGTTCGGGTATCGCACGGCGTATGTGGGGAGGGTCGGCGTCGATGAGGATGGGAATGCCATCCTCCGTGACCTTCGTGAGCGGAACATTGAGACACGGTACGTACGGCGTGATCGTGAGCGACGGACGGCGATGTCGGTGCTCCTCTCGCCGCTCCACCATCGAAGAACCATCCTTGTCTATCGCGGTGCGTCGCAAGACCTCCGCTCGTCCGATCTTCCATTGGCGCACGTACGAAGCCGTTGGCTCTATGTCACCTCGCTTGGCGGAGATTTTTCTGTTTCTGCTGCAATCGTCCGTGCAACGCGGCGCCATAAGATTTCCCTGATGATCAATCCCGGTGCGGGCGAGCTTCAGTATCCGTCGCGTCTTCTCGCGCTTCTTCGTCATGCGACGATCGTGCTCATGAATCGCGAGGAAGCGGGGATGCTCGTGGGTGGGCGTGCGATTGATGACACAAGGGTGCGGCAAACGCTCGCGAAAAAGATTCCCGGCATTCTCTGCATTACGGACGAGGAACACGGCGCGTGGGTGCATTTTTGCGGGAGGACATTCCGCAGCAGCACACATCGACGTCTTCGGGTTGTGGAGCGGACGGGTGCCGGTGATGCATTCGGCAGCGGGTTTCTCTGCGGGTATCTTGCGACGCGAGGAGACATTTCCGAAGCGCTGCAGTATGCAACAGCGAACGCGGAATCCGTCATGAAAAAGGTTGGAGCGAAAAACGGTATCCTCGGCCGAAAACCGCGCGGGAGGGAGCGCATCCACGTCGTCTGCAGCCCATTTTCAGCCAGGTAGCGGGGCTATGCACAGATTATCCTCTTCACACCAGAAAACGCGTGGTGGTAGCTTTGGGATGCACGACTTCGCGCGTGGGATCGCGTGGAGCGGCACCGAAAGATCGTTTTTTTCCTCCCCATGCGTCCCCAACATCTTCTTCGAAGAAAAAAAATCGTACCACTCAAGACGCGCACCACTCGCTTTGTTTGCCCGCGGTGTTGGTATGAGTCCGATCGGCCAGGTGCATGCGCGTGCGGGTACGCGTTCCTGCGTCAGGAGCGCCAACGCCTTCCGCTGCAGCGGTAACGTTGCGGAGGAATCAGATCGTTGGTGACCCTCTCCTTGACGTCGCACGCTCCTTCGTGGTAGCGTGTTGTTTGCGTACGAAAAGTTATCCCATCATTAGCTTTAACTTTTGTTTCTATGGAAGAAAAACAGAACGAACCGACGACACGCCCAACAAAGCAACAGTCATTTTTCGGCGGGATAGCACCAAAGGCCTCGTTCTTTTTCGGGCTTCTTAGCGGTGTTGCCGCCATGAGCATCATCGGATTTATCATCACGGCGGTTATCGTCGTCAACGGGAAGAGTCTGAGCATCGCGGACAACAACACGAACGGAGCAGTCGCCGGAGCAACTGCGCCGTCAGACACCAACACGGCAGCCGCGGAACCGACAGGAAATCCAAACGCATTGCGCGCGGTGGGCAGCGACGACCATACGCAGGGAACCAAGAATGCGAAAGTCACGCTGATTGAGTTCTCAGACTTTCAGTGCCCGTATTGCCAAACGGCCTACACAACGCTCCAGCAAGTGATGAAAGACTACTCGGGGAAGGTGCAGTTGGTCTACCGTCATTTTCCTCTCGAGTCGATCCATCCGAACGCACGGCCGGCGGCAAACGCCTCTGAATGTATTGCGAATCTCGGCGGCAACGATGCCTTCTGGAAGTTTGCTGAGAACGCCTACGCCAATCAGAGCTCACTCGGCGATGACTTCTACAAGCAGGAGGCGGCAAAGCTCGGGATCAATGCAAAGAAATTCTCGGACTGCTACACGTCAAAGCAGTACGACAGCACCACGCAGAAGGATATTGATGAAGGAACCGCGGCCGGTGTACAGGGAACGCCGTCGACCTTTATCAACGGAACGATGATCAGCGGCGCGCTGCCGTATGCGTCGTTCAAGCAAGCGATCGATGCGGCATTAGCCAAATAACTTCACTTTCGAACTCCCCGCAGCACCGCGGGGAGTTTTTTGTATCGCGGAGAACGTGATATACTTTGCTGAGTTGTCGTATGAAACTCCCTCTCCTTACCAGCGTTGCCGTCTCTCATGCTCGTGTTCTCGTCCGCGTTGGTTTTGACGTTCCGACGGATGGGCGGGGGCGGGTTCTGGACGCCTTCCGTATCAAGCGAGGGTTGCACACGCTTCGTTGGTTGCGCCGTCATCGCGCCCGAACGATCCTTCTTGGCCACCGCGGCCAGCCGCATGGAGTATTTCGACGAGCGCTCTCTCTTCGGCCGGTCGCGCGAACGCTCTCGCAGCTCCTCGGGACGGAGGTCGCGTTCCTTTCCCGTCAAGCAAAAGAACTTGTGCCGTTCAGCCGGAAGATGCGCGACGGCGACATCGCACTCCTCGAGAACCTCCGGTTTGATATTCGGGAGGAGCAGAACAATACCGTCTTTGCAGCAGAGCTTGCGCGGATTGGTGATCTTTTTGTCAACGACGATTTTTCCACGTCACACCGGCCGCACACGTCGCTCGTCGCGCTTCCGCGCCTGTTGCCGCACGTTGCAGGGTCGACCCTCGTCGAAGAGGTGGCAATGCTTGAGCGTCTCCTCCGGGCGGAACAACATCCGTTTTTCGTCGTGCTCGGCGGGGCAAAGGTTCATGACAAGCTCGGCGTTGTCCGAAACCTCCTGCGGCGCGTCGATACGATCATTGTTGGCGGTGCATCCGCCTCAACGCTTCTGCACGCGAAAGGGTATGCGGTTGGACGTTCTCTGGTTGACACGAAAGCGGATCGCCGCGAGCTCGGCACGCTCGTTCGGTCAAAGAAGATCTTCCTCCCCACCGATCTCATGGTTGCTGCATCACCACACGCGCGAAACGTCCGCGCGGTCTCCATTGCTCACATCACGCCCTCAATGGCCGCCTTTGATATCGGCCCGGAGACGACGACGCGGTACATGCGGCTTCTTGCGACCGCACGGACGGTTTTTTGGGCCGGCTCCCTTGGGTATATCGAGCGGCGGCGATTCTGTCGCTCGACACAAAAACTTGCATCCTGCATCTCGCGACGGCATACGTTCGCCGTTGCCGGCGGCGGGGATACGATCCGTGCGTTTGATGCACTTGGACTCAGCAACCGCTTCTCGTATCTTTCAACCGGCGGCGGTGCGACATTGACGTTTCTTGCGGGGTTGCCGCTCCCCGGCATTGAGGCACTGCGAACATGACAATACCACGACTACGCTCGCTTCGCGCACTGGAGATTCTCGATTCACGCGGCAACCCCACGATCGAGGTGACGGTCACCTTGTCGAATCACGAGCGTGCCACGGCTGCCGTTCCCTCCGGCGCATCCACTGGACAATTTGAGGCGCGGGAACTCCGTGATGCACACTCCCCACGGTACGGCGGCAAAGAAGTTCTTTCTGCGTGCAAGAACATCGAGACCGAGATTCTTGATCGACTCCGCGGTATGAAGATTACCGATCAGCGTGAAATTGACGAGCGAATGTGCGAACTGGATGGAACACCGACAAAGTCCCGCCTCGGCGCCAATGCGATTCTCGGTGTTTCGCTCGCCTGCGCGCGTGCCGGTGCCGATGCCTCCGGCGTGCCGCTGTATCGCTATCTTCGCAGTTCCTACGCGTTGCCGTTTGAGGAATTCTTGCTCCCCGAACCGATGATGAACATCATCAACGGTGGCCGGCACGCAGAGAACGGTGTTGACTTTCAGGAGTACCTCATCATTCCGCACGCGCGAACCTTCTCTGATCGGATGGAAATCGGCGTGCACATCACCACCGCCCTCAAAGCGCTTCTTGAGCAGCGCGAGCTTTCGACCCTCGTTGCCGATGAGGGAGGGTTCGCACCGCACCTTCCAACGAATAGCAAAGCATTGGCACTCCTCGTCGGCGCGGTGGAGCGCACTGACCATCCGCTGGGGAAGGCGGTGCACTTTGGCATTGATGTTGCGGCATCGGAGTTCTATGCGGCGGACGACGCGCGCTACTTTTTTGCTCTGGAGCGGCGCCAGATGACCTCCGACGATCTCGTTGATCTCTATCGGGATCTCGCGCGAAAGTATCCGCTGCTCTCGATTGAGGATGGCTGCGCCGATACCGACGATCTCGGCTGGCGAAAGATGACCATGGCGCTCAAGGACACGCTTCTCTTGGTCGGCGACGACCTGTTCGTCACGAATCGCTCTCGGCTTGAGGATGGAATCGCCAACGGCATCGCCAATGCCATCCTCATCAAGCCCAACCAAGTCGGGACGCTCTCTGAAACGATCGACACCATCCGGTGCGCACAGACGCATCACTACACGCCGATGATCTCGCATCGCTCCGGCGAGACGACGGACAGCTTCATCGCCGATCTTGCCGTTGCGGTCAACGCGCCCTACATAAAAGCCGGTGCACCGGTGCGCGGAGAACGCTTGGCCAAGTACAACCGGCTTTTAGAAATCGAACGCGAACTCGCATGACGTCTCACCTCCCATTGCTTCTGCTCATTCTCGACGGATGGGGGATTGCACCGCCGAGTCCGGGGAACCCCATCCCACTTGCGGCACCGAAGACCTACGAGCATCTCGTCCACACATACCCAGTGGCGCAGCTTCGGGCGAGCGGCAGCGCAGTCGGTCTCCCGCCAAAGCAGGTGGGGAACTCCGAAGCCGGCCACATGAACCTCGGCGCCGGAAGAATCGTTGAGCAGGACGCGCTGCGGATCAACAAGGAGATTGCGAGCGGGCTCTTCTTCCGAAACCCTGCGTTTCTTGAAGCGCTCTCTTTTTGCGCAAAGCATCGAAGCCGACTCCACCTCATCGGATTGCTCACGGGAGAAGAGAGCGGGCACGCCTTTCCTTCCCACCTCACGTCGCTGCTCAAACTGGCGCGGCACAACGGCGATCCGCCAGTCCTGCTGCACCTTTTTACCGACGGTCGTGACACCGCGAAGTTTGCCGCGGTCGAGCTCTGCGAAGCGCTGGAAAAGCACCTCGGGAAGAACCAGCGCATTGCCACTGTTGTCGGTCGGTTGTGGGGGATGGATCGCGCCAAGCGCTGGTCAAGAACTGAACGTGCGTACGACGCGCTGACACAGGGCCGCGGAAGACGGATGCCGTCGGCAGTCTCTGCGATTCTTGCTGCGTACAAACGGTCTGAAAGCGACGAATTTCTCTTACCGACGGTCATCGGCGCTTCACCGGCCAAGGTTCGCGAGGGGCGCGTTCACGACGATGATGCGGTCATTCTCTTCAACCTGCGTTCTGACCGCGCGCGGCAACTGACCAAAGCGTTCGTGCAGGAAAAATTTGAAGCGATGAACCCAGGGGCATTCAAAAGGAGAAAGGTCTTCACCGCGCTCAGGTTTGTTGCCATGACGGATTTTGGCCCCGACCTTCCGCGAGTCGTCACGGCGTACCCAAGCACCGATCTCGACGGAACGCTCGTGCACGCCCTTGGGGATCTGCGCCAGCTGTATATTGCCGAGAGCGAGAAGTTTGCCCACATTACCTTTTTCTTCAACGGGGGTCATGCGGCAGCAGTCGCCGGCGAGGAGCGGATCGTTGTTCCCTCCTATGACGTGGATTCATTCGATACCGCGCCCGAGATGGCAACGCCCGAAATCACGCGTCGAATCCTTCGACGAATCGCAGCCGGGACCAATGACGTCATCGTGGCGAATTTTGCGAACGCGGACATGGTGGCGCACACCGGCAATATTGCGGCGGGGATTCGGGCAGTCCAGACCATCGATCAAGCGCTCGCAAAGCTCGTTCCCGCAATTCTCACAAAGCGTGGTACGATGGTGATCACTGCCGACCATGGAAACATCGAAGCGATGGTGAATAGAAAATCCGGGGAGGTCGACACAGAACACAATGCAAGCCCTGTGCCCTTCATCGTCATTGGACCAAAAAATATCCATTTCGCACCTCGTGGGATTCTTGCCGACGTCGCGCCGACTATCCTCCGCATCCTCGAGCGCACGCCACCGAAGGCGATGACTGGCCACTCACTTCTCCGCACATGATCCAACCAACGCTTCTCGTGATTCTTGACGGATGGGGAATCGGACCAGCAAACCGCGCCAACGCCATCCGCCTTGCGCAAACACCGGTTTTTGACCGGCTCGTTGCGACCTTTCCGACGATGGCACTGCAGGCATCGGGGGAATCTGTCGGGCTCCCTTGGGGAGAAATGGGGAATTCCGAAGTTGGACACATGAACATCGGCGCGGGAAAGATCGTGTATCAGGATCTTCCGAGAATCACGCGCTCGATACTCGACGGGAGTTTCTTCACCGTTCCGGCATTCCAGAAAGCACTTGCGCACGTGCAAAAGCAGAAAAGCCAGCTGCACCTCGCCGGGCTTGTTTCCAGCGGCGGCATTCACAGCTTTCACGAGCATCTCTACGCGCTGCTGGAGCTCTGCGCGCGCGAGCGTATTGAACGGGTTTTCATCCACGCCTTTCTCGACGGGCGTGACACGCCGTACAACAGCGCAAAGAATTTTTGCGCAAAACTCCTCGCGGTCATGGGCAAGCTCAAGGTGGGCAAGCTCGCGACGATGTGCGGAAGGTACTGGGCGATGGACCGCGACCGCCACTGGGATCGTGTCGAGAAAGCGTACCGGGCGATGACCGAGGGTGTTGCGGCAGCTACAACGACCGATCCGCTCGCTGCTCTGGATGCGGCGTACCGAGATCATGTCTTTGATGAAGAATTCCCGCCGACGACCGTCGTTGATGCTGCGCAGCAGCCAGTCGCGACGATTCGCGAGAACGATGCGGTGATTTTCTTCAACTTTCGCAATGATCGCATGCGGCAGCTCACGCAGGCGTTTGTCGGTGACAGGTTTTCTGGGTTTCCCCGCAAGGAAAGACTGAAGAACCTTTTCGTGGTCACGATGACGGAGTATGAGCCGGGTCTCCCGGTCGCGGTCGCGTTCCCCAAGGAGCGAATCGAATTTCCACTCGCGCGCGTGGTGAGCGACGTAGGGTTGCACCAGTGCCACATTGCAGAGACGGAAAAATACGCGCATGTCACCTTTTTTCTCAACGGCGGTCGAGAAGAGCCGTTCCCCAATGAGGATCGCGTCCTCATTCCTTCGCCCTCCGTGGCAACGTACGACCAAAAGCCGGAGATGAGCGCACGGGCGATTACCGACCGGCTCCTGCAGGAGGTTGCACGCGACATGTACGCGCTGTTTATCGTGAATTACGCCAATGCCGATATGGTCGGGCATACCGGGCACATGCCGGCCATCATCAAAGCGGTCGAGATGATCGATGCGTGTCTCGGTCGGGTTGTTGATGCGGTTCTCGAGCGCGACGGCACGCTCTTTTGCACGGCCGATCACGGCAACGCCGAAGAGGCAATGAACCTTCGTACCGGGACGATCGATAAAGAGCATTCGATCAGCCCCGTCCCGTTCATCGCCGTCGCGCGTCGCTGGCAAGGGCGGGGGTTGCTGGCGGGGCAGGATCTGGCGCAGCTCACTCCCGTCGGTTTTCTTGCCGACATTGCACCCACCGTTCTCGCGACGATGGGGATTCCGCAGCCGGCCGCGATGACCGGTCGTCCGCTGCTTCACGTAACTCTTTCCGCATGAGTACTGCGCTTGATTGCATCACGCTTGGCGGAGCGACGCGGGATACACTCTTCTTTACCCGCGAAGGATCGCTCGTCAACAACTCGCGAGACCCGCTCCGGCAGGTTCTCGTTGGCTTTGAGTATGGAGCAAAAATCCTTGCGTCGTCGTGCCTTTTTGCACTTGGCGGCGGCGGAGCGAACGTCGCTGTCGGTGCTGCACGACTTGGGCTGCGCGCTGCGGCCTTTCTTTCGGTCGGCAGCGACCAAGATGGTTCTGCGACGATTGGTAATCTCCGGCACGAGAACGTCGCGACCTTCGGGGTCACGAAACACCCCGCCCTCCGAACGGGGTTTACCTTTGTCGTGGTGACCGGGTTTGGGAAGGATCATGTTGCGTTTCTCTACCGCGGTGCAAATGATGCGCTGGCGGTTCGTCGAACGGATCTTGAGCGGCGCACGACGCGCTGGATCTACCTGAGCTCGCTCGGTGAGCAAGCTTGGAAGCGCATCTCTCCCGTTCTCCTCGGCGTTGTTCGCAACCGACCCGTGAAGCTTGCCTGGAATCCGGGAGAGCGGCAGCTTGCGCTCGGGTATACGAAACTGCGGCCGCTGCTCAAAAAGACCGACGTCCTCCTCCTGAACAAGGATGAAGCAACGGAGCTCATCCTTTCTTCAGGGGTGCGCCTCCGACCAGCGCTCAGGCGTCTTCCTGCGCTTCTGAAGGGGGTGCAACGCTTCGGTCCGCAGCTCGTGGTCATTACCGATGGAAAAAAAGGCGCTGCCGTGTACAACGGCCACCGCGGTCATGCATTGCCTGCTCTCCGATCAAAAGTCGTTGACACTACTGGTGCTGGCGATGCATTTGGGGCTGGGTTTATCGCTGGCCTGCGACAACTCCACGACCTCGAGCCGGCGCTGCGCTTGGCACTCAAAAACTCCGCCGCTGCGTGCAGCGTTCCTGGGGCGCAAGGCGGATTACTGCGGTGGCGAGAGGTCGCACGAGGCATTGATCACCCACAACCATGAATCTCGAACACTTCTTTTTTCCAAAGAGTATCGCAGTCGTCGGCGCATCCCGCAACCCCAAGAAACTTGGGAACCGCATTTTTCGTAATCTCCGCGAGGGCGGATTTCGGGGCCGATGCATTCCCGTTAATCCGACGCTTCGGCGGTGTGATGGCGTCCGCGCGTATCCGACCGTCGGTGACATTCCCGGGAACGTCGATTGCGCCGTTATCGTCACTCCCGCGGCAACGGTTTCTGGCATTGTTGGTGAGTGTGGGAAAGCGAACATCAAGAATTGTGTCGTCATTTCCGCGGGATTCCGTGAGATCGGCGGCGAGGGGGAACGCCGGGAGCGGGAACTCCGCGACCTCGTCCGTCGGTACCGCATCAACCTTCTTGGTCCGAACTGCCTCGGGTTTCTCCATGGCGGCTTCCATCTCAATGCGTCTTTTGGTAATCCGCTTTCTCCGGGCGGAGATCTGGTTTTGATTTCCCAATCCGGCGCCATGGCCGTGGCGCTCACAGATTGGGCGCGGGAGATCGGCGTCGGATTTCGCGCCATCGTCAGTTTGGGGAATAAAGCCGGACTGGATGAGGTGGACATGCTCCGGTATTTTACGAAAGATCCAAAGACATCTGCGATTCTTTTTTACCTCGAGAGCGTCGAACGCGGCGAAGCGTTCTGTGCGGCGGCTCGCAATGTTGTCCGATCAAAACCTGTTATCGTGCTCAAGGCGGGGGAGTCGAGCATCGGCCAGCGCGCCGCGCTTTCCCATACTGGTGCGTTGGCATCAGCCCGAGGAATCCTCGATGCAGCGTTTGCAAGCGCCGGTATTCTTCAAGCGCACAGCATCCGCGACCTTTCTGCGGCAGCGATGATCTTCACGCACCACCGACCCATGAAGGGCAACGACATTGCAATTATCACCAATGCTGGCGGACCGGCGATCATGGCGGCGGACGCGGTTGCAAAAACATCACTCTCTCTTGCACAGTTTTCCAACACGACACAAGCGCTGCTCCGTCGAGGACTCCCCGAAGCAGCAAGCATTGAAAATCCTGTCGATTGCGTGGGTGACGCGGATGAAAAAAGATACGAACGCGCGATGCATGCCGTTGCGAACGATCCGGACGTTCACGGGATCCTGGTGGTTCTCACCCCCCAGGTGGTGACGCGAAGCAACGCAGCAGCAAAGGTCATCCTCCGGTGCGGCCGGCGGCACCCAGCACTTCCCATCGTTGCCTCATTTCTCGGCGGCGCATCCGTTCGTCAGGCGCGTCGTGTGCTCTCTGCAGGCGGAATTCCGCACTACGCGTATCCCGAAGACGCCATTACCGCACTTGCTCTTCTTCGAACGTACCAGGTTGCGTCGGAACAGCGTCTGCCAGCGGTGACAACCTTCGTTATCCGCAACGCCATCACGACCCCTGGGCTCCTCATGCCGCCGGCCGCACATTCCCTCCTTCGCCGGTACGGATTCCGCATCGTTCCCGAACAGCTCGTCCAAACCGAAGCAGAGGCACTACGCGCTGCCCGGTCGCTGGGCTTTCCGGTCGCTCTCAAAGCGATTCGTCGAAATGTCGTCCACAAAGAGAAGGCGCAGGCGGTTCTTGTTGGGATTTCCTCCCCGGCAGCACTGCGTTCGGCCATCCGTTCACTCTTAAGACGCTTTGGGAGAGCACGGGGCGATCAGGAAGGATTCCTTGTGCAGCATATGGTGCGTGGCAGGAGCGAATGGTTCTGTGGCGGAAAGCGTGACCCATCCTTCGGTCCGGTTGTTCTTCTGGGCTTCGGCGGAACGGACGTTGAAGAGCGCCACGACGTTCGAACATTCGTTCCTCCGTTTTCTCGACGCGAAGTTGAACGGTCGATTCACGAGCTTGCCGCCCGAGATCCGTCAGAAGTCACGCCGGATGTGTCCTCCCTCTATCACTCGATGCTCGCAATGGAAACGTTCCTTCGAGAGAACCCCGCAGTCGGCGAAGTCGACATTAATCCGCTTCTGGTCGGTTCTCGCGGACGCGGGGCAATCGTTGTTGATGCTCGTATTGTGGTAGAGAAGACATGAAATTCTCTCTTTTGCTGCCAAGCACGACTACCGTCCAAACGGCACTCAATCGGTGCGGGTATGCGACATTTCGCGACCCGAATACCGGAGAGACGAGCTACGTGCGGAGATTCGGTCAGTATTTCTACCCGCGATTCCATCTGTACGTCCAAGCGGTTACGGCCACAGAAGCGCAGTGTTCCCTCCATCTCGACATGAAGCAGCCGACGTATATCCGCGGTCATGCGCACAGCGGCGAGTACGACGGAGAGAACGTCGAGAACGAGATTCGGCGAATTCTCGACGTTTGTGCATCCGCTGAAGCGGGCGAGCAGCCGTAGAGGGAAACGCGCCTCCCTTTCTTTTCGAGGGACGGCGATCTTGGCTGCGGCCATGGCGTGCGATATGGTATGTCCGGCGGGCGCAGAACATTCAACGAGACCCATGGCTATTACGCCGAAAGAGTTTGATAAAATTCAGACTATCGTCACTCAAGTCGTGACCGAATCGGCGGCGCCGATGCGCAACGATATTCGTTCGCTGAAACAACAGGTGGGTTCTCTGACCGATGATGTCGATCAATTTCTCCACATCGTCAGAAACCATGAGCAGGAGTGATTGATTGTACGTGCGCAACATCAGAAGATGCGCGATGTTCTCGTCAAGAAAGGAATTGCGACCGAAGAAGATCTGGCGATTGCATAAATATTTTTCGATCTTCGTACAACAACGAATATTGATGCGGCCTCTTCGAGGGTACAGAATATGATGAACAAGCACTGTCTTCACTACTTTTCTTTGCAGAAATCCCGCACCGTCGCTGGTGCGGGACCCCAGACCCCAAATCCGCTTGGCAACTCTGTGAGGTTGACACAACTCGCCGTTTCGG
>JAZDGG010000066.1:0-5666 GCA_043807225.1 bacterium
CCGTGATCCAGCGCGCGCAGCAATCCGCGTAATGCTCTGCGGAGAGTTTCGCCTCTCGCTCGGTTTTGGTATACTGTGCACGAATGACTCAACCAACGAACAGTCCGCAAACGTCGGATGACGCGGGATCACATCTCCACATCGCATCGGATGAAACCGCAGAGCGGTTTGACGAAAAACTGAAAGAGATTGACCTGAAGGAAAAAGAGCAATTGACGCAAGCGCGCGCCGACGAGCTTGGCCTTGGCTACATCAATCTCCGCGGTTTTCCCATTGAGCCCGAAACGCTCATGCTTGTCCCGCCGGAGGTTGCGACCGACCTTCACTGCATCGCGTTTTTTCACTCAGGAAAAGAAATTCGCGTCGGCGCGGTCGATCCAGAGAATCCCGCTGTTGTTCAACTTGTCGAAGATCTTGGTCGAGACGTCGGTGCTCACGTTGAGCTCTACCTGCTCTCTCTCTACAGCTACCAATGGGCTGCGAAGCTCTATGCGAATATTGCCGTTCCACGAAGGAACGTGGTCGGCGTGGAAATCACCAGGGAATCGATCGAGCGGTACAAAGGCGAGTTGAAAACACTGCAAGACCTCCATGACCGCATCCGGCATGTGTCGACCACGGAGGTCGTCACCGTGATTATTGCGGGCGCGCTCAAGACCGAGGCGTCGGATATTCACATCGAAGCCGAGGAGAACGACATCAAAGTCCGCTACCGCATTGATGGCGTACTGCAGACCGTCGCTATTCTCGCAAAAGAATCCTGGCATAAGATCTCCAACCGGATCAAACTGCTTGCCGGGCTGAAGATCAACATTGAAAATCAGCCGCAAGACGGCCGCATCACGATCTACACTGTCGACGACAAGATTGATGTTCGTGTTTCCACGCTCCCATCCGTCGACGGGGAAAGCGTTGTCATGCGGCTCCTGATGTCGGCGACGACCGGCCTCGCGTTCGAACACCTTGGGCTCCGCGGGAAGGCATTTGAAGTGCTCGAGCGTCAAATCCGCCGACCGAACGGCATGATCATCACGACCGGACCAACCTCGTCGGGAAAAACGACGACGCTCTACGCCTTTCTCAATCGTCTCAACACGCCAGAGCGGAAAATCGTAACCCTCGAAGATCCGATCGAGTACCGTATCCCGGGCATCAACCAAAGCCAAATCGACCACTTTCGCGACTATACGTTCTCTCGGGGGCTTAAGGCCATCCTGCGGCAGAATCCCGATATCGTCATGGTCGGTGAAATTCGCGACAACGAAACAGCCGACATCGCCATCCACGCGTCGTTGACGGGTCATCTCGTCTTCTCTTCGCTGCACACGAACGATGCTGCGGGGACAATCCCCCGCTTTCTCGCCATGGGCATTAAGCCGTTCCTCTTAACACCCGCGCTGAACGCGGTCATCGCCCAGCGCCTCGTTCGCCGCGTCTGCGGCAAGTGCAAAGAGGAAGTCGCGTTATCGCCGGCACAGCTCAGCCGCGTCCACACACTTCTTGAATCAATTAGTCCGGCGTCAGGGGAGAAGGTGGATCTTTCACAGATGCACTTCTACCGAGGGAAGGGATGTGAAGCGTGCAACGGCATTGGACTCAAAGGGAGGGTCGGAGTCTTCGAGGTCTTTACGATGAACGCGGAGATTGAACAGGTTATTCTCTCAGAAAAAATTTCTGAACGCATCATTCAGGATCTTGCGATAAAAAATGGCATGATACTGATGGTCCAGGATGGCCTCCTGAAAGCACTCGAAGGAATCACGACGGTCGACGAAGTCTTTCGCGTCGCGCAATAACACAGAAAAAAACGACCACTCGCGTTGAGTGGCCGGT
Source organism: bacterium (assembly GCA_043807225.1). Classification (GTDB taxonomy): domain Bacteria; phylum Patescibacteriota; class Patescibacteriia; order CAZCGY01; family CAZCGY01; genus JAZDGG01. The sequence continues at coordinate 1,834 of JAZDGG010000066.1, forward strand.
CGGAAGTTTGACCCCTTCACTGTAGGAGTTACTAGGGATCCAGTGTGAGCAGTGCCAGCTGTTCTTCAATGGACAGGGAACCGAAATGCGCGTAGTTCAGTTGTCGGAGGATAATTGCACTCGCTGGATTCCAAGGGAACGAAGATGAGGGGGGAAGGAGCCGCAACTTCGGATGTTTTCTCCGCATCGTACGAATGGTTATACGGATCGTCGTCAGGGTGGCGTGTACTTGGTGGAGTCGAGCTTCCTGTAGCTCTAAGAAGCGTTCGGGAGATCCCGTTTCCCCGATCTTGGTTCCTCGCGCCCAGTTTTTGACAGCTGCGCCGAGTCTACCCTCCCATCTCCTCGTCAAAGCAGATGAATCGAGTAATGCCAGGAGATCATCGTACCACACCTCACACGCCACAAGCGTTGCCGCAATAGGGAAGAAACCATAGAACGAGTCGTCGTCCAGGGCATCAAGTAGCACAGCTGATTCGAAAAGACCAAGCGCAAGACCCGGGAAGAACGCCGCATTCTTGCTGTCGCGTGTATCTGGCGCAGTATTAAGCAGTTCAGAGAAAAACGCCAGCCACGATTTTCGTAAGGTCGGGTACCCCCTGGTGATCGCGCAGATGACCGCTGCGATATCAAAAGCCGTACTCGTATCACAATGTTCCCTGATGGTACGAAGCGCCTCCTGGAACAGTTGGCGCGTCCTACCCTTATCGTCTGCTGGGAACTGCGCTGCGCTTTGCAGAAACGAGACGAAACTGATCCGCAGGGGCGATGGTCGCCCATAACCCAGAAGATCGCCTAACGCCTCTTGGTGTGGCAGCATGCCTTTCCTCCTCTCGGAGAACGTAACCCGCTCCTCTCGGAGCAGCTGTGCGGCGCTCTCGCGCCACGGTGAAAAGAACCGCAGCTACACTATCCTACGGCGAGAAACCCGTCAAGCGCGGGTGAGAAACCAAACCAACACGCGCAGACTGAAGTCTGCGCTAGGATTGTGTGGTGAACTCCACTCGCGCAAGACGTCCAATCACCGCTATTCAAATTTAACCTTTGCAAGTTTTTCAATATAAGCCCGATGTTCCTTTACTAATTCTCTTGTTAGATCATCGGGCTCGAGTCTTACAGCATATAATTGATCAGAAGGAACCTTTTTTTGAACTCGTTCTTTTCGGAGTACAGTAATAAACGTTTGAAGATATTTAAAAGCTCGTTCGCTCGTTTCATTTCTGTTTTCAAGAACGAGTTTTGGCCACTCTTCGATCATTAGTAAAGTAGAACTATATCCCAGCTGCGACCACAATGTCTCGGTGACGAATGGCATAAAAGGATGGAGTAGTTTCAGTGTTTCTCCAAACACCTGATGCGCAACGGTTCCTAGCCCCTCCAGCTTTGTTACTTCAAGATACCAATCTGCGAACTCATGCCAGACAAAGTCGTACACCTTTTCGCCAGCTTGCGAGAACTCAAATCTCTCAAAATGCTTTGTTGCTTCCTCAACAATCTGTGCGGATCGGCTCAATATCCATTTGTCGGCCAGCTCTTGGGTTTTTGATGCCGTCACTTCGATTTTTTCTTTCTCGAACTTCATTTGGAAAAGTCTCCCGATATTCCAAATCTTATTGACGTAATTCCGATACCCCGCGATTTTTTGCTCGTTCAGTTTCACGTCGTTCCCTGGCGTTGTGCCAATCATGAGCGAGAGACGAACCGCATCTGCTCCATATTTGTCCGCCATAACGAGCGGATCGATACCGTTTCCCAGCGACTTCGACATCTTCCTTCCCTTGTCGTCGCGGACGAGACCATGAAGATAGACGGTCTTGAACGGTATTTCATCCATGAGGTACGTGGACATGAGGATCATTCGCGCGACCCAGAAAAAGATGATGTCATAACTGGTTTCCATCACCGAGGTCGGGTGGAAGATTTTTAAATCCTTCGTTTTCTTTGGCCAGCCGAGCGAAGAAAACGTCCACAGTGCAGAAGAGAACCATGTGTCGAGTGTGTCGGGGTCGCGCGTCCATTCTCCCTTCTTCGGCGCATCCATACCAACGGCGATTTCTTCCCCTTGATACCACACCGGAATCCGGTGACCGTACCAGATCTGCCGTGAGATGCACCAGTCGTGAAGATTCTCCATCCACTGTTGATAGACGTTGGTAAAACGCTCTGGGACAAACTGGATTTCCTTTTTTTTTACCACCTCTAACGCGCGCTGTTTTAAGGTTTTTCCGCCAAGACGCTTCGTCGGCTTCTCCACTGCGACGAACCATTGCTTCGATGGGAGCGGTTCAATCGGCGTTCCGCAGCGGTAGCAGAGAGAAAGATTGTGTGTAATTGACTCTTCTTTTTCCACCAAACCGCTTGCCCGGAGTTCTTCGAGAAGTTGTTTTCGCGCCTCTTTCACGTAGAGACCTGCCAACTTTCCGGCTTCCTTGGTCATCTTCCCATATTCATCAATCACCTTGATGGATGGAAGGTGTTCCCGCTGGGCGATACGCTCGTCAATCGCGGAGTGTGCCGGTGTGACGCCAAGCGCACCTGTGCCGTACACTTTGTCCACCGCACGATCAGCGACGATTTTGATCACTCGCTCCACACCGGCAAAGTGGACGGTGTATTCCTTCCCGACGTATTGTTGGTACCGTTCGTCTGACGGATTGACCGCGACGGCGGTATCGCCGAACTTCGTTTCCGGCCGCGTCGTGGAGATGGCAAGCGGAAAATCCTTATCATATTTGAATGTGACAAGCGTTGTCGACTTCTCCGCGTATTCAATCTCATCATCCGCGAGCGTCGATTGGCACCGCGGGCACCAGTTCACGACGCGGGTTCCCCGGTAGATCAAACCGTCTTTATAAAGCTCAACGAAGGCAGTATTCACCGCTTGCGACAAACCTTCGTCAAGTGTAAATCGTTCGCGCGACCAGTCGCAGCTCGCGCCGATTCTTTCCACCTGACCGTTGATCGTTTTTTGCGACCCTGCAACATACGCGTCAACCCGGCGGAGAAATTGCTCGCGCCCGAGGTCCTCTTTTCTCTTTCCTTCCTTTTTCAATTCTTTTTCGACAACATTCTGCGTGGCAATGGCCGCATGGTCCGTGCCGGGCAGCCACAACGCCCGCTTCCCCCGCATTCGTTCGAACCGGATAATTGCATCCTGAATCGTCATCCCCATTGCATGGCCGATGTGCAGGATGCCCGTCGCATTTGACGGTGGCATGGAAATGGAAAACACCTCACGACGTTTGCCGGGAAGATTGTCAGGATTGAAAAATCCCGACGTGCGCCAGCGTTCGTATATTGTTGATTCGTAGTTCTTTGGTTCGTACGCTTTGGGGAGTTCTGACATACAATAATCCTCATGAATGATGAGGGAAGGGCCCCGTTTGTTCGAGGCGGTACCACCTTGCCAAGCCCTCCGAATCCTCAACGGAGGAGGGCCACCTTGTCATAAGCGGTGACGGGCTTGTCCCGGCCGGTTCTACTTTCCGCGCATGCGGTGTTCTTCCGGCAGCACGCCGAGTGACATGACTCTCGGGTATTGCTGTGCCTGCACTGTACCCTGTTGAAACGGGGCGGTCAAGATACTGATCTCCTGGGGATGAATATCGATTTCTCCCTTCCTTTGACGAAAACTGCTGCTTGCTGTAGGACGACAGTAGCGAACAAGCATCGTTCCTTTGCAACGGAGGTCAGCATGAATCGCAGACGAGTCGTGGTTGCAGCAGATGCGGCTCTCTGTCGCATTCTCCGACGACCACTTGAGTCAGCCCTCTATGAAGTGATCGAGACGACATGCGGGTTTGCGGCGCTCCGGATGCTCGAAGAGGATCCGC
>JAZDGG010000067.1:0-61997 GCA_043807225.1 bacterium
GATCGGTGAAGCGAGCTTGAGACGAGTATCCTCCGTAAAATGAATCTGTCGGGCATTGAGCATGATGACCTTCTGGCCGATATCCGGGAATATATGCGAAACTTCAAAACCCTTGAAAAAGGTATTTCGTTCAAGAATTTCTTCAAGCAGTTTTCGGAGCGCCGGAATATCCCATTGGCCATTCCCCAATTCATAGATACTGGCATCCTCCGTCTCTTTTTGGTCAACCTGAAACGTCCGGTAGAACGACTCATTGGCCGCAATAACGCGAAGCTCTTTATCGAGAATGAGCACCGGCTCCCGCAAGACATCAACAACGGTTTTGATATACGCCCAACCCTCTTCCCAGACACGCTCAAAAAAAACTGACCCTGATGGATGAAAGGCCTGCCGTAGGCCATTTGATGTTTTGTTCATACACTTATTGCCGTACACAATATCGAAGGGTGACACCTTGCTCTCATGAAGTGAACGTGGTATGCCTACGTGTTGGTTCTATGTCCTTGTCTGTCATAGGTGTGTCATGCCGGTATCATGGAATACCGGCTCTTCCGCACGAATAACATTCGCAAAAGAGCCAAAAACCTCAATAATCACTCTACGAAGGTCATGTGCGTGTAATAAAAAACGGGTATGACCGGCGTAGCATTCACTATAGTACCAGAGTGACCCCCTCCCAAACACACGACCTATCTGAAGATCTGACCTCTGCGTATCACGACCACGGGAAAGGGCTTCGTACCCACGCGTTTTTTCGGGTGCCGGATCGTACAATGAGTGAAGATCTCGTCCAGGATACATTCGCGAAAACGTGGCGATATCTCCTCCGGGGCGGGAAGATCGATGTGATGAGGGCATTTCTCTATCACATTCTGAATCACCTGATCGTGGACGAATATCGTAAACAGAAAACCGTTTCACTCGATGCGCTCCTCGAAAAAGGTTTTGAACCAAGCGTTGACCTCACTGAGCGCCTTGAGAACGTCTTGGATGGGCGGAATGCTTTGCAGCTCATTCAACGCCTACCCGAAAAATACCAAAAGGTCATGCGGATGCGATACATCCAGCATCTCTCACTGCATGAAATGTCCCTCTTGGTGGGGCAATCGAAAAACACCGTCGCCGTCCAAGCATATCGAGGGTTGAAGAAACTCCAAACACTTTATCAACCCATATGACCCCTGAGGGATAGAAAAAGCAAAGCGCATTTTTGCTTCACAACAGCATAAACACAGCTTCCATTGAGGAAGCGCACCGCTGTCCACGGTGTGCAGAGAGTCGATAAACGAAAGACGTCTATGGATTCCAATCTCTCCCCCTCGCATAGCGAGGAAGAACTAACAAAAGTCTCGGATGCAAACTCCGAGCAAACGATACGAAAGAGTACGGCGGCCGGCCCAACCCAGGTCGCCCAAACAGTCTCGACAACGACGTCGACACCGACAAGCCAGTCAAGAAAGACGCAGCGCACCGTTGGCGCCACGCCGAGCGCAGAGAAAGAGTACGGCCAGAAGAAAACGCTTTTTCATGCCTACCGAATCATTTGGTACCTTTTCGGCTTTGTGGAAATTGTCCTGGGTTTTCGGTTTGTTCTGAAGGTGCTTGGCGCAAACCCCGACGCGGGATTCACCAAACTCGTCTATGGCATCAGTTCGCCGTTTGCCGGTCCGTTCTTGAGCATCTTCCACGCTTCAACAAACAAAGGGGTTGAAACCACGTCCTTCTTCGAGTGGTCAACGCTCGTGGCAGCTCTCGTGTACGTCATCGTTACCTGGGGTATCATCAAAATCTTCAAACTTGGTAAGCCAACTGACCCAACGGAAATCGTTGATACGGTTGATCGCCAATAGCGCACACCGGCATATCCATCAGAGGAATCTCCTCACATTCGCTAAGTATTTTCTGCTCACGAAAGAAGAATTGTATGAAAGAATCGAAATCCACAACCCGAGAGAAGAACAATCGTCACGCGTTACAGAAGCTTGTTGGTGCCGTCGCGATCGCTGGCGTCACCTACGCGGCAGAGAGATTCGTTGAGTCTCGAAAGAGTAAGAAAGAAACGAGAAGAAAGGAATAACGAGAATACGATGTTCATGATTATTGGGATCATCCTCCTGGTTCTCTGGCTGCTCGGCTTCCTCACGCACACCCTCGGTGGCTTCATTCACATCCTCCTGGTGATTGCCGTCATCTTTTTTCTCATACGGGTGATTCAGGGACGCAATCCGCTGAAGTAGAGCTTCAAAAAGTGAAGAGAGCTGATTGGCCTCCTTCTTGACGTCAACAAACACTGCTCGGTGTTTTTTTATTGCGTGGGATGACATGGATAGTGAGTTTCCTCAGCATCGTCGACACCCAGACGTCTTTGATATACAATAAGAGACAATCTATTCGGAGAGATGGCCTCACGGCCTACTTTCCTCTCTATTAGATCGTTCATTCAAATCCTTATTCCACCACTTTTTTCCAGAGGAGGTTCAGGTGAAAAGGTTACTGGTGATGATTGGTGTGTTCCTGGCGGCTATCGCAATTGTGCCAGTCGCCCAAGCATATGTTGTCGATCTGACGACACTAGACGCGTCCGGAGTGATCAACGGAGCCACGTTCATGCAGAACGGACATTTGCCGAACGGCAGCGGCGTTTCGCGAGACTTCCTTCGTTTGGGAACCGGGAATACTGGTATCGAAACCGGCTTCAACACTGACGCACGGCCACTCGGCCCAGACCTGACCGACGTCAATAGCTCTCTCACCTTCACACATTCATTGATGGTAAGTGACCTGGCGACGCTGAACGGTGGCAACGTTGTTTTTCGTCTGGACATCAACCAGGCAAATGCAAGGCCGCTGTTGTCGATGGACTTTTACCAGATCTGGACGGCAGCAACTGGGGACATTAACTCCCTTGCGGATCTAACCAGCCAGAACCTGGTGTACGACATGGGTCCAAACAAAGTCTACTTGAACTACAGTCTCGAATCGGGGAGCGGGGAGTCGGACATGGACGTCTTCATGCCGTCAGCTTGGTTCCAAGGGCACGAGCACGACTACCTGTATCTGAGAGTAACGTTCGGTGCAACGGGAGGAGATTACGCAGCGAATGATGGGCCTGAACAGTTTTCGGCGCTCACCGGCACCCCGACAATCCCGGTTCCTGAGGCATCGACGTTCCTGCTCACCAGCTTTGGTCTGGGATTCATCGGCATAGGACTGCTCAAAAAGCGGTTGGGATAGGTTAATCTGGTATCCTTCGGGATATCCTCCACCCTCGCGAAAACGCGGGGGTCTTTTTCTATGAAAAACCCCTGTCACCCAAAAAGATGAGCAGAGCAAATGGAGACAATCAGAACCAACCCCACTCCGTGATGCGGTCAGACGTCCCCAGTATCGCCGGGATCTCACGCTCCCGATATACCCCCGATGCAACATAGGCGGTTGCGCGAACGTGGCCTTCGAGAAGAACGAGTTTTGATTGCTCCACCGTCGAGACGAGAATGATTTTTGGGATTGTCTCACCAGCTTTCAACTGCTTCGTGATTTCCGCGACACGTTTGGTGATTTTGTGATGGTTTGGTAACCCAAGTTTCTCAATCCCTCGCTTCACGAGTCGAGTACCGCTCGAGAAATTTCTCCACACCTCTTCGTTGAAATAGAGTATCTTTTCCCAATCTTGTTGTTCTACAAGGACGTCGTGCCACACAATATCTTTCGGGAGAGTCTTAAAAAGCCCCGGCCGAACGGTGACAAGAAGCTCTTTGCGAACATCCGGCGGTACGTTCTCGAGATCGACATCCGGAGAATATCCGTGCTGTGATAACCAATCCATGTATCGTCCAGAAAACCGTGGCGATTCCATTTCTGCCCGCACAAACTCTAAAACCATTTCTTCTTCAGGGATTGTCTTGACGATGTTCATACAACGTCTTGGTACATACGATGTGTGAGTGAGCGTGGCGGTATACTATCTCACTGCCTACGCATACGAATACAAATCGGATATACAGTATTGTACGATGTTTTCCTCATCCTTTGAACGATCACCGCTTGACATTTACAGAGGATCGGAGTACTATTTTTCATCCACGGGAAACTGGGATTTCCGTGGAATATCAGGCCGGAAGCCTGAAGGAGGGTATATGGTTTCGCTTAGGTCCCATGTACGTAGAGTGCACTTTCGGTTCTTGACCGCGATCATGCTCCGGCTAGTCAGAGTTCTCTCCATTCGCGAGTTCTACTCGCTAAACGAGGAGGCTGTGGAGGAGAATCTGACTACTTGGAAGCGATCCCTTGGTTTGGCTTATGAGATCAAAGACGGAACCCGCAGGGATGCGACCAGAGCATCATCGTGGTTCCCCAACGGAGTAGATCCCACGGGATACTGGGACTGGAAGCTGCGAGAAGCCGACCGGAGAGTGGCCAATAGGCAAAGAGGTTATGACTTCGCTCGCGGGCTCGCCTACCTGATGGGCCACGGCAAGATCGTCGACAGAATCTCACGCTGAGACCGTTCATACACGCAGTGTACGCCTCGTGCTGGAAAGTCCAACCGGACATTCTGGCACGGGGTCTTGTTTTATGTTCAATAAAGGCTCGATGAAACTGTTGAGGAAAATATCGATCAAATCATTTTATGCCACATCTCTCTTCGTGAACCTCCATAGCCCCACCCCAAACCCAACCACCGCCAATCCCACAAACACGAGGATTGCAGTGAGGTCATACTCCCCTTTCACGAGAAATGTATTTGGGTTGAAGTAGTGGAAGAGCGAGGCGTATTTGAGTTTCTCGATCGACGGTCGAAGGCCCGAGACGATGTTGAGCACATACATCACGAGTACGACGCCGGCGAGAATCATCTGCGTCTTGCCTTTGTCGGACATGAATGCCGAGACGGCAAAGCCGAGGCCGAGGAACGCCAAACCAAACAGCTCACACATCACTCCAACGGTCACAAAGTTCATTACTTGGATCGGTATGTGGAACATCGTGGCAAACGGGAACACCGAGGCATTGACGAGGATGTTGAACACGGTAAAGATCTTGGCTGCAGCAAGAAACCGAGCGATATAGACCGTTCGGCGTGACACCGGCTGACCGACGGTTTGGACGATCGTTTCTCGCTCCACTTCCCCGGCGAGCGAGCCGCTGGCAAGCGAGAGCGCGAGGATGATCGTCAGCACCAGCCAGAAGAGTGAGTACATCTCGATGTTGAGGAACTTTTCGAGCGTATTGAATGAGAAGTCCTCCATGTTGAACGCTTTCTTAAACGCCTCGGGCAGTTGATCGAACATCTGTGTATTTTGCTCCATCATGTGCTGATACGTCGGGAACATCGACACATACATCAGCATCGTGCCAACACCAATGATCGTGATGACGAGAAGCATCTTCCATCTGTCGCGGATTGTTCTGAGGATAATGGGGATCATGGACTCGAAGGATTATAGAATTCCAAGAACAACTCCTCCAGCGATGCGTGCTGAACTTGGAGGTCGTGGATCGGCGTATTCGTCAGCTGCTTGAGCAGTGGCTGGATATCGCCCTGCACTTTCACTATGGCCGTATGGTTCATCGTACTCACGACCGTCACATTCGGAAGAGCTGGGAGCGTGAAGCTACCCGCGAATTCGATAGTGACGGTATACAGATGTTTATCGTGGAGCTCAGCCATCGTTTCAATCGATACGAGTTTCCCCTCACGAAGGACGGCGACGCGCGTGCACATCCGCTCAACTTCAGCGAGATTGTGTGAGGACATGAATATCGTTGCGCCTCGGCCACGCGCTTCACGAATGAGTTCGTACACCGTTTGCTGGAGCAGCGGATCAAGCCCGTTTGTCGGCTCGTCGAGGATAACAAGGTCAGTATCAAACAAAAATGCTAGCAGAAGGGAGAGCTTCTGACGGTTGCCCGTGGAGAGTTGCTTCGCTTTCTTTGTCGGATCGAAATCGAGACGTTTGATCAGGTCATCCGCGCGGCCTGGCTGTTTCCGCCGCAGCGCTTTTGCGTACTCGATATGCTCTTTGCCGGTCCAGCGCTCATTGAGGGAAGTCGTTGGCGGCATGAAACCGATGCGTTTTCGTGCCTCAACGCCCTGCGTATTCGCGTTCAGACCAAAGAGTTCAGCCGAACCGGACGTTGGCCGGTAGAAATCCATGAGACAGCGGATGGTCGTGGTCTTCCCTGCCCCGTTCGGACCAAGAAAACCAAATACTTCTCCCCGCAAAACAGAAAACGAAATACCGTCAACGGCTTTGGTTGCGCCAAAGTGCTTTGTGAGATTGGTGAGTGTGACGATTGAGTCGGACATGGAATAAAAAAGACGGATCAAGTGTACGCCAAATTCTCGCGTTCAGCAAGACCTCGGGGAGAACTCTGAAATCTTTCAGCGTGTGGAACGTGGACTGTTGTTCTTTCAAAAGAAAAAAGGGAGCTGCTTTCGCAAACTCCCCCATTGAAACGTATGATCTCACGCAACAAGGTGAGTACGATACTCCTCGAGCTGTGCTCGCCATGCCTCAAAGAGCTTCGGCTGCGCAGGTTCCGTGACGAACAGCTCATCACCCGGTTGCCGGTAGTGTGGGAGCGGCACAGGTTCAAAAATCTCTCCGTTACTGCCAAGCCTGGTAACTTGTTCGTTCCGACCCGCGAACTCTGCGAAAAGATCGGCAAACTGGCGAAGACCGCCAAGACCGAGTTCTGTCCAGCTGACCACAACGGTACCGTCGCTCATCGCCAGTTCTTTCGCAACTGCTGGTGCGTCGTTGCCGGTCTCGACCAGCGCCTTGAACATTCGGAAGTTTGGCAGTGGATCCGTTGGGGAAAGAAACGTTCCAAGCGCTCGCGGGATGAGGACGATCCCGCGTCTCTCGAAGTTGATCCCCAAACCGACGCAGAGCGTAACCCGAAGATCAAACCCGCGTTCGCCATCCTCGAGTAGTTTGAAGTTCCAGTAGTTACTTGGCTTCCACCCAGGAACCATCCTTTGTGGATTCTCATCCACGAGGGTAAAGATTTCATCACGGCAGTCGGGTCGAGCCTGTTGCTTGATCCCGCGTCGAGCGAGAGCGTCAAGTACCCGTTTACCCAGCGCATACTCCTTCATCGGCTCGGAATAGGCCTCCGAACCCCCTTCGTGGAGCTTCAAACCCTTGTGAGCGGCGGCCTTTCTCAGAAGGTCAAGATATGTAAAAACATCGACGCCCATCGCCAATATTGGCGCTGCTTTCATGGCAACCTCCTCGTTGGTTGTAAAGGTACGATATCAACTGCGACCTTAGCAAAAAGGATAAGAAAAATCAACCAAAAACCCCGAGGGGCTCTCGGAGTTCGTGGTTGTTCTTGTTGTATTAATCGAGCAGAGAAATGGACGATGCCGTGATGCGCACCCTGCGGGTATCAAACGACAGATCCCGCGTGAAGGTATCATGCTTCGCAGAAAACTTCCACACTTTCAGCGTTTTCATCTGGCCATCAACCACCGTCACCAATCGAAGCGGATCGTTGCCAGCAGAGACAAACTTCGTCCGTAAGTTCCCCAAGCGTGTGGTGGCTTGTATCGATCCGACGAAATGGAGCTGGCCGTTCGTGAATTCGTCAATCGTCACATTCGAACCGTAGCGTCTCGGAGCGACGGCAAGAAAAATTCTGTTCGTCGGATGATCAATCGACATCGTGAGGTTGTACCCGGGTTTGAACGACCCGAACGGGTTGAGTGTTTGGACGAGCTTCCCCGTGGCATTGAAGACCTTCATGCCACCATGCGTGTTGCTCTTGGTCGTGGCAATAACGTAGGAGACGGTTCCATCGTCGGTTTTTACTCGTCGCACCCAAAGATCTCCGTGATACCCAGAAAAGGGCGTTATCGTCTTTCGATGCAACCCGCTGCCAATCGTGACCCTTCCGGATGATCCTTTGAGCGTGGTAACCGTGGGCTGCACCGTAGCGACGCCGAGGACGACACCCGGTTGATACGTAATTTCGTAGTAGCGCCAAGTGATGTTCTGGCCGTTGTCTGTCGTGCGGAATGGGATGATGTTCTTCCCTGGCGTGAGTATGAGGTTTACGGAGAAATTCCCCTGGCTATCAACGGTGACCGGCGTCCATGTGCCGTTGTTGCCTGGATCCACCTCGACGCTCTTGAGTCCGGTTTCCGCATCGCTTGCGTTCCCGGTCACCTGGATAGTCGGCGCGGTAACCGTACTTCCCCACGTTGGGCTTGTTAGATTCAGTGCGGGAGGTATGCGGTCGTATGTTCGCGTGATGATGCTGACGTCATCGACGTAGACTTGGACAGCGTCACCCCATGATTTCAGTGATATGGAAGCGACGTAGGAATCTGGATTGATCTCTTCGCCGTTGAACCGTTCAAACATGCAGGTGGCCTGGCGCCAATCCCCCCGAAGATCCTCATTACCGGGCTTCGTGATATTCGGGAGAATCTTATCGCATCCTGTTTTAAGCGGTGAATACGCTTGCGTCATACTTTTAAGGGAAAAATCGATAGCCGGGGCGAGCACCGCTTGCGCATCTTTACCGGACACTTTGTACCAAAAGGAAAAATCGATGCGGTAAGTTTTCTCCTTCACCTCAAGAGATTGCCAGAGCATTCTGGTTGATGTCCCGAAGGAGGACATTCGCACGCTTCGTGTTCCGCTGTGTGCATTCCCCGCTCCCCACGAACCGATCATATCGAACGAGGGGATGCCTGATGGAGAAGTCTTCCATCCAAGACCCATTGGGTCCTGCTCGAAGTTCCCATTAAACACACGCTCAATAAATGAATCAGCCCGCACAACGCTCGGAATCAGCGTAAAAACCGCCGAAATCGCCAGCGCAGCTACAAGAATCAATAAGAGTCTTTTCATGGAATAAAGTATAAAGAATCGTAGGTTTCTTTCTTACACCTTTCACCCAAAGCTGTCAAGCGCCTGTATCAGAAGGGGCTATCGGGAACAATCCCGAGTTGGGGCGGAGAGGACCGTCGGGTTCCATGGAACGACAGCCGAGAATGTCCCCGAAGAAACCGAAGTGAACATACGGAAGTATGCGAAGTGTCTGCTCAAAGAAGGCAGCCTAACCGAGAAACGCGAGTTGCTGGGGAATCTGCGGAGCCGGTTGATCTACAAAGACAAAATAATCACGCTTGTCGCGGGACAGGAAATATCTTCGACGATACGCCCATTCAAAGGTCGTGGCAGGGGCGGAAGGTGTTGCGCCCTCGTTTCTGGTTTTGGAGACCAGTGTTCTACTGTTGAACTACGCCCCCATCACGAACGCTGAATTGCATCGAATTTTCTACGTGCGAATATCCTTTCGTACAACATTGTAGGCCCGGGCTTGCCCCGCGCTTGATGCGGGGTTCTGCCACTGCCCGCCCGCCATCGTTTCGCCTAGGCGCGGCGGGCGGGAACTCCACACCCTTGAGTGAGAGAAATCCACTACCAATTCACGGATGCTGCGTGTGCATGCTCCGAGCGAAGCCAATCTTCTGCGGCGCCTCGACTGGCAAAATAATGAATCTTATCCATGAAAAAGATTGGCGCGAGGAGGATGGCAACGATGGCCCTCTGAATCGTTGTCGCGTGCACAAGCGCGACCTTTGTCAACCGTTCGTCGCGAAGAAGATGTGTGTACCATTCGCTCGCTTCATGCGGTGGGCGGTGATCCTCGGGAACATTTTTGAGATCGACAAGCGCCGTCCAGGTTGCATCCCGAGAATGTTCTTTAAGTACAGAGAGACACTCGGCAAACCACTGCGCCTCATGAACAACAGCAGCATCTGATGAGCGCCTCCCGCCGAACGTAACGGTGATGATGCCATCCTCCGTTACTTCCCACGTCCCGCCGGTTTCGGCAAAGTTCTTCTGTCCAAGAACCTTCGCGATCATATCCCCTCCTTGAACACGTTATTTCGTCTCTTTGTGCATGACGTGCTTGCCGCACCATCGGCAGTGTTTCTTGAGCTCAAGCCGGTTTTTGAGGATCTTCTTATTCTTGTGCGAGAAGTAATTCACGCGGTGGCAGCTTGTACACTCGAGTTTGATGAGATTATCCTGGGACATTGGAAGTGAAGAGTTAAAAGTGAAGGGTTAAAGTGATTGGTTGTGAAGTTTTCCTTTGATGAGAATAGCAGTGAGTATGTTTGAAAGAGATTGATTTTTAGACGCGAGTGCTTGAATCGTGCTCGTCAAGGCAGGGTCGGCTTCTTGAAGAAGCCTCAACCAATATTCGCTTTCCTTCGAAGAGCGCAGTGCAATCTGCATATACTGAAGAAATTCTCTTTTTGAGGAACTACTTTGCGCCTCGATGATATTTGCGCCAATTGACGTTGCCGAACGAATAAGTTGTTTTCGTAGCGGGTTTTTCAATTCATGATATCGCAGGCCGCTCAGGAACCTGATGATATGTACGCTGAACTCGTATGATTTTTCTCGGATACTGACGGTTGGCATAGATTCTTGTGGACCCGTCAGTCCGAAAGAGAGATTCTTCACTCTTAACCTTTCGCTCTTCACCGCATTCCCCCTCTGGAGCCGGGAATCCCGCAAAGCGGGACGACCTACTGTTTACCCGCCTGCCGATCGCCTGGAGCCGATGGTCGCCCCGGACTATGATCCGGGGGAACCGACGACTCGCCCGCTTCGCTTATGCGAAGCATTGCGAGCGGGCCGACGGCTTATCCCGCACTTTCTGGAGCCGGGAATCCCGCAAAGCGGGACGACCTACTGTTTACCCGCCTGCCGATCGCCTGGAGCCGATGGTCGGACTCGAACCGACGACCGACGGTTTACAAAACCGTTGCTCTACCAGCTGAGCTACATCGGCGCTCGGCGACTGGCGGGCAGGCAAAACAGCTGCGACATTTACCCGCCATAGCCCGAAGGGCATAGGCGGGCCACTGAGCTATCCCGGCAAAAGAAAGTGCGGGACTCTGACACTGGGCTACGGTGATACGACCGGATAGCTGCACTCTACCAAAAATTGCTGAAAAATCAACCCCCGCAGAGAATGGTGAAAGGATTAGGGGCAAAGAGTGGTGGGAGTTTTTCTTTTCACTCTTCACTGAATTTTTCTGGAGCCCACGAGCAGATTTTCCGCCAAAGGCAGATCCGTCTTCCACTTTTATTGAACGGGTATTCTGGCGGAGTACTGCTGACTCGCCCGAAACGCTCAGCGTTTCCCGCCAGCCGCCTGGAGCCGATGGTCGGATTTGAACCGACGACCTACTCCTTACCATGGAGTTGCTCTACCAGCTGAGCTACATCGGCGCCTGGCGGCGGGCGGGTCTACCAACTGAGCGGAGTTTATCCCGGTCTGCCCCGGGATGGGCAGAAATGGCGGAGCCAACTGCTTGCCCTCCGAAGGACGAAGGAAGGAGCTACATCGGCAAATATTATGACGACGGGACGGAGGGAACGCCCTCGGTGATTGCGGCGATGCGTTCGCGAAACTCCGAGAGTTTTTGATTGTCGGGATTCGCCATTTCAAGTTGCGTGAGCGTCTCAGTGGCAAGCTGTTTCTTGCCAAGAGCGATGCTCACCTCAAGAAGCGCATCAAGACTTTTTGGGTCGTTCGGCTCAATCTCGACCGCCTTTTGGCACTGTGCGAGCGCTTTCTGCAGAAAACCGGTTTCTTGGTACATCCTCGCAAGATCAATGTAGATCGCCGTCATCCGCGGAGCAAGACGTGTCGCATGCTCAAGACTCTCTGCCGCATGCGCATAGTCCTTCTTTTGGAGGTAGATTTCTCCAAGCCCCTGGAACGCTTCAGGGGTGCGCGGCTGCAGACTGACGATTTCGATGTATGCTTGTTCCGCGCGATCCAGTGTTCCCTCTTTCACGAAATGGTCTGCTTCGTTCAGAAGTGCCTGGACGCGGACTTGGGCTTCTGGTTCGGGGTGATCCTGTCGGAGCGTTTCGCGAACGCGATATTCCCGCTCGAGCTGCTCGACGCGGTTTCGCAATCGGTGAAACTGCTTTTTGGCTCCAAGTTTCACGGGCTGTGTGTATGCGCTTACCTGGTGAGAAAACGTCGTCAGCTTTCGGTACAACCGGTTCGCAATCAGGTCACCCTTCATCGCCGCAACGCGATCATGCGGAGCCGCATCAGGATCAATGGTGCGCAGAAAAATCAGCTTGCGAACAACAATGCTCACGAGAACCGCAAACGAGAGGATGAGCAGACCAAGAACGAGCACGTCAAGCATCATAGCTGCATGCGGACAAACCGCTTCAGTTCAATCTTCTCGCCGATCTTTGCGGTTGCTCGCTCAAGCAGTTCTTGAATCGTCACAGTATCGTCTTTCACGAACGGTTGCAGGAGCAAACAGTGTTCAGCGAAATATTTTTCCATCTTCCCCGCAACGATTTTCTCAATGATCTTTTCTGGTTTTCCTTCGTGCTGCGCCTGGTCGTGGGCGATCTCCCGCTCCTTGTTGAGGATCTCGTCGGGAATATCGGCCTGGGAGAGATAGGCGGGGTTTGCCGCCACGACGTGGAGGGCAAGATCGTGCGCCAGCTCGCGGAATCCGTCGTTTCTGGCGACGAAATCCGTTTCACACGCCAGCGCGACGAATGCCGCCACTTTTCCGTTCGTGTGGACGTATGCGCCAATCACGCCTTCGCGCGCCGTGCGCTCGGACTTTTTCTCTGCGATTTTCTTCCCCTGCTTGCGCAGCAATTCAACGGCTTTCTTCGGATCGTCGCCAACGGCGTCGAGCGCTCGCTGGATATCAACGATTCCCGCCCCCGTTTCCTCACGCAATGTTCGAAGAAGTTCTTTTTCGATGGTCATGGCACGTTCGGTTTCTCTGTCTCGGTTGGCGGGACGGCGATCGCTGGAGGGTTTGCGCGAAGCGCGGCTTGGGCTTCCGCAAACTGCTCTTTTCCTTCCTTAGCGGCAAGGCCGATCATCCGCGTGATCAGATCAATGGATTTGGTCGCGTCGTCATTCGCAGGAATGGGGTAGAGAATCCCCTGAGGATCCGTATTCGTATCCACCATAGCCACAACCGGAATGTCGACCTTCTTCGCTTCGCGGAGCGCCGTTTTCTCCGTCTTGATGTCAACAAGAAAGACTGCCTGCGGCAACGCAGTCATCTCGCGCATGCCGCCGACCAGTTTCTCCAGCTTTTCGATCTCCTCATCGAACTTCACGCGCTCTTTCTTCACGTACTTTTCCAGCTTTCCCGCGTTGCGATCTGCCGTCAAGGTACGAAGTCGTTCGAGCACCTTCCCCACCGTTCCAAAATTCGTAAAAAGGCCACCAAGCCACCGCTCGGTGACGAATGGCGCTCCGGCCAGCTCCGCCTCTCGCCGGACGATCTCCTTCGCCTGACGTTTCGTGCCAACAAAAAGAATCGTTCCGCCGCTTGCGGTAATGCCGCGGACAAACTCCTGTGCGCGCTCAAGCATCGCAACGGTCTTCTCGAGATCGATGATATGGATCCCGTTGCGCGAAGAAAAAATGAATGGCTTCATCCGCGGATGCCACTTTGCCGTCTGGTGTCCAAAGTGAACGCCGTTTTTGAGGAGTTCGAGAAGTGTGGTGTCTGACATAGAGAGTACTTATGCCGCTACTTCCGTCTCTCCACCGCCCAGGTGGATGCTCTCCCGGACCCCCGGTTGCTGCCGGGGAGTATCCGAAAAATCAGGAAGTATGTGAGATGCGCCCAAGAAACAGAAGAATCCTGCTGTTTCAGGAGCACAAAGGAGCATACCAAATCATACAGAACTGTGCAAGGAAGCATGAAAAACATCACCAGAACATCGATACCCTCCCTCGGCATCCCGCGTGTTGACGACAATGGTGAGTTCTGGTAGCGTACAAGCGCTGAACACTTATTTTTTTCCATGAAGAAGGAAATCCATCCCACCTATTACACCGACGCAAAGGTCACCTGTGCGTGCGGCAATACCTTCACGACCGGTTCGACGGTGAAAGAAATTCACACCGAAATCTGTTCGCAGTGCCATCCGTTCTATACGGGGAAGCAGAAGCTGGTCGACACCGCACGGCGCGTTGATCGATTTCAGCGTCTTTTGGAGAAGAAGGCGACGACCGCACGAAGTGCCAAAAAACCCCGAACGGTCAAAAAGTAACAACAAAAATCCGTATCCCCTTTCCCCTTGCGGAAAGGGTTTTCGCTTATCGGCCATGATGACTTTCGCACACAATCTTCTCGCCCGTCATGCAGAGCTCGAGCAGCTCCTGCAGGATCCGTCGGTTATTGCCGACCGCGAACGTCTCACGCTGCTCACCAAGGAATACACGCGCCTCTCGCCGTCAGTGAACGTCGCGCGCGAGCTCATCACCGTTGAGACCAAGATCGCCGAGACCGAGCGATTCCTTGGGGAGGGAAGGGATGCCGAACTCCGCGCTATCGCGCAGGAGGAACAAAACGCGCTTGAGAAACGCCGCAGAACGCTCTGGCAGTTGCTCAAGGACTCCACCGTCAAGCGTGACCCGCTTGACGAGAAGAATATCATCGTAGAAATACGCGCGGGAGTCGGCGGGGAAGAAGCCGCGCTGTTCGCCGCAACGCTTTTTCGCATGTATGCACGGTATGCAGAACGACAGGGATGGAAGACCAAACTCATCGCTGCGAGCCGGACGGGAATTGGCGGGTTGAAGGAGGCCATTGTTGAAATTGCCGGATCACGGGTCTACCGGTCGTTGCGGTTCGAGAGCGGCGTCCACCGCGTCCAGCGCGTGCCGGAAACCGAAAAAAGCGGACGGGTCCATACGTCGACGGCGACCGTTGTCGTTCTACCGGAGCCGGAAGCACTCGACGTTGAACTGAAGCCCGAAGACGTCAAGATCGAAGCGACAACGTCATCGGGACACGGCGGACAGAGCGTCAAGACGACCTATTCGGCCGTTCGCCTCACTCACCTGCCTACCGGCTTGGTGGTGACCTGTCAGGACGAGCGGTCGCAAAAGCAGAACAAGGAACGCGCCCTGCAGGTGCTCCGTGCACGGCTTTTCGCGCTGCAAGAGGAGAAGCGCCGAAAGGAAACTTCCGATGCGCGGCGGAGCCAGATTGGCACAGGCGACCGCTCCGAAAAAATCCGCACGTACAACATCCCGCAGGACCGGGTGACCGATCACCGTCTCAAACAGAACTTCTCTGCGGTGACGGACATCCTCGATGGCAACATCGAGCGAATGGTTACTGCGCTTCAGAACGCCGATGACCGTTCGTGAGGCGCTGCGAGAAGGAACGAAGGCGCTGCGGTATTTTTCCATCCCGTCTGCGGAGTTGGATGCCGAGCTACTCCTCATCGATGCGCTTCGGATAACGAAGGAAGACCTGCTCCGGCACCCTGACCGTCCGGTACCATCAAAACGACTTGGAGTCTACCAGGAACATATCCTTCGCCGCGGGCGGCACGAACCAATCGCCACTATTGTCGGAACAAAGGAGTTTTTCGGTCGTGCGTTCCTCGTCACGCGACACGTGCTTGTTCCGCGCCCCGAATCCGAACTGCTCGTTGAGGAAATGATGAACCAGCTCCCGGCGGATCGCCCGGTGACCATCGCAGATATCGGCACGGGGAGTGGCTGCCTTGCCGTCTCGCTCGCTGCGGAGCTTCCGCACGCGCGAATCGTTGCGACAGACATTTCTCCCGACGCGCTGCGCGTCGCCCGAAAGAATGCGGAGCGGCATCATGTCACCCCCCGAATCCGCTTTCTCCTCGGGGACCTTCTCCGCCCCGTTGCCCGCTTCCGCTTGGACGGGATCGTTGTAAACCTTCCCTACGTGCCCGAGGAGGAGATACGCGCAAACCCCGACGTGCAGTTTGAGCCGATTATTGCCCTGCGAGGAAGGTTGGGGCCCGAAAGGACGCTTGCGGCATTTCTCGCCCAGTGGTTTGAGCGAAACCAGCGCCCTATTACGCTCATCGAGATTCATCCGAACCAGACGCAGCAAATCCTGCGCGAGAAGGAGAAGATCAGCATCAACGTCCGGATCAAAAAAGATCTCGCCGGCAGAGACCGCCTCGCAATTCTCACATCGGATCGGTCAACACACTAGACTGGCAGGATTTTCATTTGAATTCAGTACTGCCCCAAAAAGCATTCTAAGGGTCTGGAGTCCCACATCAGTCGCAGCATGGGTTGACTGCCAAGAAAAGGGACAAAGACACGACGGTTGCATCGGACTCGTATTCCCGCGTGCGGCTTGGGGCTACGGGAAAACACCCCACACATTCTCGTGGGTGCGGAACACGCTTCGCGGCACTCTTTTTCTACTGCTGGGTTCCGTACGACACCCCCTCGTCCTCCGGTGTCACCTCGACCCACGTCGACCCGCGAGTGAAGACTGCGGGCTTTCCGTCCTCAAAGAAAAAATCTGTTCTGCTCGTTCGATCCTTCTTCGACCACGTGCCGACATTGGCGCCACCATCGATGAACAGCAGCGCTTTCCCCGTTCCGGTGACGTCGAGTGTCAGACGGCCTTTCTCGCCAACATCGAGAATTTTTGGGATGATCTGAAGAATGACATTCTTCACGTGAATCTGCTGGCCCGTGAGTGCATCCGTATGCGGCACGCCGGCATTCAGACGAGCGTAGTCATTTGTCGCTCGCGCATAGCGGTACTCAACGGCATAGGTGCGGCCGGAGAAGTCCGCTTTGGCGTATGCGCCGTCGGCGGGTCGCGCGGCAATCGGCGGATCGTCTTTGTACTGCCAAGAGGTAAAGGTTGGCGTCGCGGCGGCGAGCCCTATGTCCGCTAACGCCCGCGTTAGCAGATCACTGGACGTGAAGAGATTGTGTGGCGCTGCAATGGTGTGATCGCGAAAGAAATACTTCGCTCCATGAGCGATACCGTTAAGATCTTTGATCGAAAATCCGCTGATCTCCTGGAGCGCCTCGGGGCTTCCGCCGGCGTGCGCATGAAGCGCATCAACCTCCGAGTTCCATTCCAGGTAGTACGGGCGGGCGGAACGGACGGGGCCGATTTTCTCCAGATGGTCGCCCGGACCCTCAAACAGCGCGAGAAAGCGCGTTGCACCACCTTCCGCCAGAGTTTCATAGACGATTGACGCGTCGGCAAGACCGGCTTGCGGCCTGACCTGCGCAAGGTTCTCGATCATCACACCAACGGGATACGGCTGCGCGCTTCCGGCCGGGAGTGGTTCTCCGTCAAGAAGACGGTAGGAAACCGACGGCGTCGTTTTCGCTTTCAGCCGCACTCCCGCTAAGAGCGAATTCTCTCCCCAAGGCAGATAGGTGACCAGAACCGAGCCGATGGTGATCCACGCGAAAACGACGCCAAGGATCAGTACAACGACGAGAAGTAGTCGCGGGTCGCGAAAACGAAAATGTCTTTTGCTCTTTTTTTCTTCTTCCTGCACGATTCGTTATAAATAGCTTACGCCCCGGTCATCCGGCACCATCTCCACCCACGTCTGGCCGGCAACGAAATGCACTTCTTGTTCTTGCGAATCGTAAAAGCGCGTTCGTTCGGTTGCCGAGGACTTTTTCCAGGTGACCGGAATGTTCTGACCGTTCTGAAAAAGGACGCCGAGCCCTTCGCCGATCGTATCGATCTGCAGGCGCCCTGCTGCATCGGCTAGTTTCGTCGGCACATACTGAATGACGATGTTCTTCGGAGTAATATTCCTCCCCTCCTCTGTTACTTGCGGTTGCTCGGCAAGAGAGCGAAGGTAGGTATTCTTCTGCGGATCATAGGTATAGCCGACCTTGTAGTTGAAGGAGGAAAAATCGATGGTGATTGTTTTTCGTGCTGTCGGACGCTCGGCAACCGGCGCGTCATCACGAAAGAGCCATGGATCGTAGCTGCCGACGAGCGGGGCATCTTTGTCGCGCAGCGCTCGCGCGATCAGTGTCGATGACGTGTAGAGGGTATGTTCAAGCGCTTTCGTTTTCAATCGATCGGCATCTCGCCAGAAATACTGGCTGTTGTAGAATTGGTTGAAATCTTCGATTGCGGATCCAGAAATCGCTTGGAGTGCCTCTGGGCTTCCTCCCGCGTGCGCAAAGAGACAGCCGAGTTCCTGCACAATGCCGAGGTGAACGCCCCGCGCAGAACGAACAGGGCCGATCTTCTCCACATTGACCCCTGAGCCGTACACCGCAAGAAAACGGGTAATGCCTCCCTCCGCAAGCGTTTCGTAGACCAGATTTGCCTGCTCAAGACCCGACTGCGGCCTTGCGGCAACCAGATTCTCAATAACAACGCAGGTAGGAAAGTAATTCGCATCCTTCACCCCAACGACAACCCCGTCAATCGCGCGACGGGCGCGCTGTTGCGTCGCCTGAGTATTGGTGTTCTTCGAGGTTGCAATTGGAGCCCCACCCCCGCCGAACAGCACATACCCGGCTCCTGCAGCAACAAGGAGGAGGAGAAGCACCAGCACGACGAACTGTGCTCGGCGGTTCTTTCGAAAGCTCCAGAGGGCATTTTTGATTGATTGGGAAAACGACATAGGGAATGCTTATGACTTCGCTTCTTTCGCGGGTTCCTCGGTCGGCAAATCTACCTCTTCTTCTTTTTCTTCCTTCTCGACTTTTTCAACCTTCGTCACATCTTCTTCGACGGTCTGATCAAGCTCCGCAAGTTCCGCTTCGGTACGAGGTGCCTCGACGTGGGCGATAATGTTTTCTGGATCCGTGATGAGTTCCAACCCTTTCGGCAAGGCAAGATCGCGGACACGAAGAACATCGTCGAATGTTTTTAGCACGCCGATGTGCACGGGGATCTCTTTGACCAAATCTTGCGGGAGACACTGCACATCGATTGCATCATGATCCTTGACGAGCGTTCCGCCGAGTTCTTTGACTGCAGGTGATTCGCCCTCAAGATGCAACTCAACCGTGACGTCAACCTTCTCCTTCATATTCACCTGGTGAAAATCGACATGGAGAATCTTTCCGCTCGCCGGTTCAAATTGGATGTCTTGGATGATGGCCTTCACCGGATCCGCCTCCCCGATCTTCAGATCAATCAGGGAACTCTCTCCCGCTTTCTTCCAGACTTTCCGAAATGGCACTTCATTGACTTCAAGGACGATATTCGAGGTCGTATGGCCATAGACAACCGCAGGAATGCGATTGTGTTTGCGTAGAGCGTTTGTCCGTTTTCCACGGACTTCTCTCTGTTGTGCGGTCAGAATCAACGTCATGGTTCCTTTCGTTCGATCATCAGCAACGAAGTCCGGGAATGATTCGGCACTCCCTTGACTCCTCCTTTTTGTCTGATCCTCCTTTTAGTCTTAGGGTGAGCGATCGAGTTCGTCGAGAAAGTTTCGTTCTGGCCCAAAGAGCACCTGGTGCGCCGCGAGAACGTCATCGCTTTCGATCGCCTCACTTTTGCGAAACCGCAGCACTTCTTCCCCGGTGAGATCCGTCACGAGACTCACGGAGCTGATCCCCAGCCCACCGGTGAGTACCAGCCCGACAATCGAGCTGCCACATTTTCTGCATTCGATGTGGATGAGGTGCGCATCCTCCCGCTCCTCAAGAATCTCTGCCGTCAGCGGGTTGTAGTGCGTGCTGCACATTGGGCAATAGCTAACCAGCCGAAGGCTTTCTGAGGCCGAGGGGAAGAGCGGAAAGGGGTTGCGTTGCTGCATAGTGGCAAAAGTGATAACTGTACCTCAAAGTATAGCACGCGTCGGCTCCCTTGGTCAACCCCAATATTTGCACGTCGTTGTTCTTGTTAGCAGTTGCAAATAAATGGGGTCAAATCAAATGGTACAACCTCGACTTTCTTCCTGCTGAGCGAAGTTTCAGTCGGCGAAGGCCAATGTTCATCATTGGATCTGGAGAAAAACATTGCCAAGCGGGGATTGGGAGTCTGGAGTCCCACACCATTCACGGTATCGTGAATGGCGTGGGATTGCTGTCAAGAAAAATGACGCGGGCCGTGGGAAACGTGCATCACATGGATAACGTCCCCGAGGTCGGGAAAATTCAACGTTGTTGAAAAGAAAACTGCCTGCTGCGCAGGGCAACGCTTTGGACAACGCCCATTGCGAAGAGCATGGCAATCAGCGAGCTTCCGCCGGCACTCACGAACGGGAGCGGGACCCCAGCGACCGGCAGAAGACCGAGGTTCATCCCCACATTCATCAGCATCTGGATAAAAATGACGAGCCCGATCCCAAAGACCAGGTACGCACCGAAATCGTTCGAACACTGCGAGGCGATTCGATAGATGCGAAAGAGGAGCCAGGCATAGAGCCCGAGGAGTGCCGATGCGCCCACAAGACCAAGCTCCTCGGCAATCACAGCAAAGATAAAGTCGGTCTTTTGCTCGGGGAGAAAATTGAGCTGGCTCTGCGAGCCAAGGCCGAGTCCCCGCCCGAAGAATCTCCCGGAACCGATGGCAACGAGTGCCTGTTTTGCATTGTACCCGCGACCAAGAGGATCGCGGCTCGGATCGAGAACAGTGAGAATGCGATCCCGCTGATACCCCTGCAGCAAAAACAACCAACTCACGACCGCAACGATCGCAAGAAGAACAAAGAGGACGAGCAGGTGAGAACGCCGGATGTTCACGAGAAGCACAAGTGCGAGAAATGTTCCGAGAAGGATGAGCGCCGATCCAAGATCCGGCTGCAGAATGATCAAGAGGAGGAAGATCCCTGTCGCGGCGCCGCTCACAAGAAGATGACGAATCCGATAGAGCTCATTCCCGTGGTCGGTAAAATACCGAACAAGAAAAATGACGAGAATGATCTTGATGATCTCCACCGGCTGGAACGTCACCCCGCCGAGTACAAACCAGCTACGGATGCCGCGGATTTCCGTTCCGAAGATTCGCAGGGCGATCAGAAGGAGGATCCCCACACCGAACAGCACCCACGCATAGCTGCGCAGGTAGCGGTAATCAAGAAAGCTCGCAAGAAAAAAGACGACGATCCCAATCCCTACATACCACAGTTGATTCCAAAACGCCGCCACATTCTGGGATGAGACGTTGAGCGTGAGACTGTAGAGGATGACCAGGCCGTATGCAAGCAGAATCAGGACGATGCCAACAAGCACCCAGTCAAGCGAACGCGCGTATGTGAGAACATTTTTCATACCCTCCTTCTCTCATGAACGAAGAGCAGCGTCAAGCCACTGCAGCTTTGCAATCGATTCCTGGTGGGATGAGATAATGGAGGATGGGGAAAACCATCAATTGTCCGCCAGCGGAAGGGGTGGAACCGCATCAAGTTGCCGAGGAATAGTCCGAAAGATTCACCGTCGCTTCGAGCAGTACCGCATCAACGTTCAACACCTGGTACAGCCGCAGATCAATCGGACGTTCCTCGGATGGAAGAACATCCGAAAGCACCAGCTGGCCAACACCAATGATCGTCCCCGCATTCATGAGGAGCGCGGTCACTTCAACCGATGGGAGTGCAAAAACCGCTGAGTTCGTCACCGTTCCCGTCACTTGGCTCAGCGGACTGCTGGGAACCGAGGAGAGGAGGTGGTAGGCGGGTTGTGCGACGGTCAGTGTGATCGCGGGGAGATCGGACACAGCACGAATCCGTTTCCAGCGAATGTTTGAAAACGTCACCGAGAGATCCGCTTGTGGACTCACGCTGGCGAGAAGAACTTTGAACTGCGCAAGATACCGTTCTTCGTCCGGGAAAAAACTCGCGCTGCCGTGCGCGAGGACCTTGCGGTCAAGCACGAATGCATAGTCGACCGATTCCACTGCCCATCGCGTCGAGGGATTGTGCGCGACAGCAACGAGATCGTATGCCTGATTCTGCCCGCCAAGAATCGCAGTCTTCGTGACGACCAATGGCGCGGGCTGAAGCCGTGGATCGACGCTTGCATACTGAACACGATTCTCCGCAAGCGAAGTGATAAGGCGCTCTTCTGCCTTTGCCGAGAGCGCATACTGTACGCCGAGGACGATGGCGACGAGTACGAGCAAAAAATCTGCAAGAAGAAAGGCGACACGCCCGACCGTTCGGAGGGTGGGCCGGGAAGAAACAAGCCAAGAGCTGAGACGGAGTTCCTTGTCGTCCATAGAGGTGATCCTTTGAAGATAGTGTAGCATATTTCGCGGTTTTTGCTGCTGACGCCCGAGCGTGGTATACTCAAGCCAGTTTTTCTCACGACCATGACTGTTGATACAACAAAGGAAATCCTCTTCCTCATTCTCGCGCTCGCGATCGTCGTGCTCACGTTTTTCTGCGCGTGGGTTCTGTACTACATCGTCTCCATCATCCGGCAGGCGCATGGGGTGATGAAGGAAGTTTCGGATGGCGTTCAGAAACTTCACGAGATTCTCGATTCCATCCGTGAAACGATTCACCAGTCTTCTTCGCATCTTGGGCTCATCGTAGCTGCCGTCAGAAAGATTGGCGACCTCTACACCCGCCGGCGAGAAAAGCGGGCAGATCGGGAGGACGATAATGAGGGAAGAGACAGCGAGCCGCGTCGCGGAAGAAAAAAATAATTGCGACTCGCACCTCCACGCGTCCCCACGCCGCTTGTTTCTGGTATTCGGGAACTTTCCATCAAGGGAGCTTTTTTCGGCTCCCGTTTTCGCGGAGTGCGGGGGGCGAGCAACTGCACGCCGATTTCTGAAATATGTCAAGTGCTGATATACTCAAGCAGTATAGAACCCACTGATGGGTCACCCGATGAGCTTCGTCCACCTCCACACCCACTCACATTTTAGTCTTCTCGACGGGCTCCCGAAGATCGATGAGCTAGTTCTTCGTACCCGCGAACTCGGCATGCCCGCAGTCGCCCTTACAGACCACGGGGTGCTCTACGGAGTGATTGAGTTCTACCAAAAAGCGCGGGAGGCAGGCGTGCAACCGATCATTGGCGTCGAGGCGTACTGCGCGCGGAACAAGCTGACCGACCGGGGAACGGGAACCGACGACCGACCGTACCATCTCATCCTTCTCGCAAAGAACGAACGAGGGTATCAAAATCTGGTTCGTCTCATCACGATCGGCCATCTGCAGGGGTACTACTACAAACCACGGATTGATTTTGATGCGCTTGCGCGCCACCACGAAGGGCTCATCGTCCTCTCCGGCTGCCTCAATGGTCACGTCCCCAGTCTCCTTCGGGCAGGCAAGACTGACGCAGCGCGTGCCGCCGTTCGGCAGTACCACGACCTACTCGGGGAGGATTATTTTTTAGAGATACAGAACCGTCCGACCATCCTCGAACAAGCGCAGGTAAATACTACGCTGAAGGAGTTCTCTCGCGACCTGCACATCCCTCTCGTCGCAACGAATGACTGCCACTACCTGCGAAAAGAAGATGCGGACGCCCAAGATATCCTCATGTGCATCCAAATGAAACGGCGAGTGGATGAAGCGAACCGCATGTCGTATATTGGGGAAAATTTTTCTCTCATTCCGCCGCAGGAGATGCGGGACGCCTTCGCGGACACTCCCGAGGCAATTGAGAATACGCTCAAGATCGCCGAACGGTGCAAACTCACCCTCGAACTCGGCCACGTCCAGCTACCTCACTTCCCCACCCCGCACGGTCTGACGGCCGACCAATACCTGCGAAAACTCTGTGAGAGAGGCCTCGAACGCCGGTATGGCGCCGACGCCCGCAAGCGCACAGATGTTCTGGAACGCTTGAACTATGAGTTGCGTGTGATTGAAAAAACGGGTTTCGGCTCCTACTTTCTCATCGTGCAGGATTTCACCAACTGGGCAAAAGACCAGGGGATCGTTGTCGGTCCAGGACGCGGTTCGGCAGCAGGATCAATCGTCGCATTCCTGACGAACATCACAAACGTCGACCCGCTTCGCTACGAGTTGCTCTTCGAACGGTTTTTGAACCCTGATCGCATTTCGATGCCGGACATTGACATCGATTTTGCCGACATTCGTCGCGACGAAGTCATCCGATACGCAGAACAGAAATACGGACGCGATCCTGTTGCGCAAATCATCACGTTCGGGACAATGGCCGCGCGCGCGGCGGTGCGGGATGTCGGCCGGGTCCTCGGCCTCCCGTATTCCTACTGCGATCGCGTCGCCAAACTCATTCCGATGTTCACGGATCTCTCAAAAGCGCTCGCGATGGTTCCGGAGTTGCGGGAGATCTTTGAGAACGACCCGGACGGTCGGCGACTTCTTGAGAGCGCAAAGAAGCTCGAAGGCGTCGCACGCCATGCTTCGCGCCACGCGTGCGGTGTTGTCATCACCAAGGATCCCCTGCAGGAGCTCATCCCGCTGCAGCGCGCGGGACAGGATGATTCCAGCATCATCACCCAGTACTCCCTTCACCCCATCGAAGATCTCGGCCTGCTGAAAATCGACTTCCTCGGCCTCTCGAATCTGACCATCCTCCAAAAGGCAATTGACATCGTTGAAAAAACGCGAGGGATGATCGTCAATCTCGACGCGATCCCGCTCGATGATGCAGAGACGTTCACGCTGCTTCAGCGCGGACAGACGATCGGCGTCTTTCAGCTTGAATCCAGCGGGATGCGGCGCTACCTGAAAGAGCTTCGCCCGAACGCCCTTGAGGATATCATTGCGATGGTCGCGCTCTACCGGCCGGGGCCTATGGAGCTCATCCCGCAGTTCATCGATGGAAAGCACGGCAGGAGAAAAGCTCGGTACCTCCATCCAAAACTCCAACCCATCCTCGACAAAACGTATGGCGTCGCGGTGTACCAAGAACAGGTGCTGCAGATGGCGCGCGATCTTGCGGGTTTTACCATGTCCGAAGCAGACGTGCTCCGAAAGGCCGTCGGGAAGAAAATTGCCTCTCTTCTGCAAGAGCAGCGGCAGAAATTCATCGAGGGATGCGTGAAGAACGACATCGAGCGAAAAACCGCAGAACAGATCTTTGCGTTCATTGAGCCCTTTGCCCGCTATGGTTTCAATCGCGCGCACGCCGCCTGTTATGGCCTGATCGCCTATCAAACGGCGTATTTCAAAGCAAATTACCCCGCGGAGTTCATGGCATCGCTACTGACGTCTGACCAGCACAATACCGACCGTATCGCCATTGAGGTTGACGAGTGTCGGCAGATGGGCATCGAAGTGCTTCCGCCTGACGTCAACGAGAGTTTTGACTCCTTCACGGTCGTGGTCGACGAAGAGGGGCATCCGTCAAGCCGAATACGTTTTGGGCTTTCAGCGATTAAAAACGTCGGCGACCATGTTGCCGAAGCGATTCTTCGCGAACGGAAGGCGAACGGACCGTACCAGGGAATTGAGGATTTTCTTGGTCGCATCGGAACGAAAGACCTTAATCGAAAGAGTCTGGAGTGCCTGGTGAAAGCAGGGGCATTGGACGGATTCGCCGAACGAAATCAAATGCTGTCGAATATCGAAACGCTTCTGCAATTCGCGCGACAAACCGAGAAGGCAGCAGCAAACGGCCAGACCAACCTCTTTGGCATGCTTCCTGCGGACCACGCGCCAACGTTAAAACTCCGTCCGTCCGATCCGGTCACGGATGAACAGAAACTCTCCTGGGAACGGGAACTTCTCGGATTGTATCTCTCGTCACACCCGCTCGCCCCGCATCGCGACATCCTCTCGACCATCACCCACTCGATCATCGAGAGCCGAAAGATGGCGAATGGCGCCATGGTGAAGCTCGGCGGTCTGGTAACGGATATGAAAAAAATTCTCACCCGCGGCGGCGAGCCGATGATCTTTGTCAAGATCGAGGACTTCACCGGATCCCTCGAGGCAGTGGTTTTTCCGAGCGTCCTCAAACAAAAACCGGCCGTATGGCAAATTGACCAGATTCTCCTTCTTGAAGGGCGACTGTCTGATAAAGATGGAACGATCAAGGTTCTGGTCAACGAGGCGTGGGCATTTGATCCAGAAGCGCTCCCGCCGCAGTTTGTTCCTCGGCAACCAGCTGCAGCCCCGCAGGTGCACATCACGATCACCGTTCCTGCGCAGACCGACACGCAGCTCTTCGGCGAGCTGAAGGAAGTGCTCGCCCGCTTCCCGGGGGAAACGCGCGTTCACCTCACCGTCCAAGGGAATCGCCCGCGGACTATTGCAACGCACTTTCGCGTCGCGCACTCCCCCGATCTCGTTCGGGCCGTTGAGCTGGTTCTTGGGACACAGGCAATTTCTGTGACACGGGCTACAACATGACGAAACGGCGAAAAAAAGTGTCCGCAAGGGCTTTCCAGCGACAGGTACTGGCGTTTGTCGGTGCGACGCTGCTCGTGCTCATCGTTGTCCTCTACTTCTCGTTCTCCCGAACCGTGATCACCGTCACCCCAAAGATTGAGAAGCAAACGATCACTATCGAGCTTACTGTCGGCCCCGCATCGTCCGCTGTGACCAATGCAACCACCGTGGATCTCGCAGGGACGGTTATCACAATGGACCTTGAACGGACGAAGACGGTCTCGGATCTTTCACAGAAAGAGGATGTCCCCGCGCGCGCCGGCGGCCGGGTGACCTTTATCAATCAATGGACAAAAACGCAGCCCCTCCAAGCAGGCACACGATTGCTCTCTCAGAACGGCGTGCTCTTTCGGACAACGGAACGCGTCGACATCCCCGCGGGGGGGAGCGTTGAAACGACCATCCTCGCGGACGAGCCGGGCACAAGCGGCGAGGTTCCTCCAGGCACATTCATCATCGTCGCTCTCTGGGAGGGACTCAAGTCACAAATCTACGCCGAGAGTACGGAAGCGTTCACCGGCGGCACGGTGCAACAAGCCAGCGTCTCGCAACAGGACCTCACGGCAGCCCGAACGGCGGCACTTGAAGATTTTCGGCAAGCGGCACAAACGATGCTTGATGCCAAACTTGCGATGGATGCTTCATCAGCACGCTTACACGTCGCCGCCATTCTGCCCAACATCACCCAAGAACGCTCCTCGGCAAAACTGGGTGATACGGTCAGCACCTTCGACTATGTGCTGAAGGGCTCCGCTGTCGGCGTCGCAGTCGACGAGACGGCATTGGCCACTTTGGTTACGACTGACGCGGCAAAGCGCGTTGCGGAGCATCATCGCCTACTGCGCGTTCAAACTGCCCAGCCGGCTTTCTCCGTTGTTCGCGCCGACCCAGAACAAAAAACCGCGACGATCAAAACGCAGGTCGTCGCGGAGACCATACTGCGATCGACAAGCCCGATCTTCTCGCCACAGGCGCTCACCGGCATGGATCGACAGGAAATCGACGATCATTTCAATCAGTTTGACGAAGTTCAGGAAGTTTCGGTGCGCTTCTCTCCATTCTGGGTCTTGCGCGCACCACGTTTGCCCGACCACATCAAGATCCTGCTCAAAGAGCCGGTGAACTAGTAGCGCTTGACCCATGCGGAACGGAATGACTGGATATTCCGCGGATCGCTCATTCGGCGAAGGAGGCTTGGTGTGGAACAGAGAGAGATCCTCATCACCACGCTCCTGTTCTGGGACGTGATTCTCCTGACGATCGCTGCCCGGCTCGTGCCTTCCCCGGTGGTTTTTTCTTGACCTTTTTCTTCTTTTTCCTTACTCTGATAACTAGAAACGGTGATCGACCGGTCGACCACGCCGGTATCCGCGAGGATTCCGAAAGGACCAAGCCGACGAAACGAGCGTCCTCCACGCCCTCATGCGGAGGAGGAAAATTGGGTGGAACCGCCCTGAGCGCAGTCGAAGGGTCCCAATCATCTCTTATGATTGAGGTTTTTCTATGAAGACCGACGAACAACTTCAGCATCTTCGCCATTCGCTTGCGCACCTGCTTGCTGCAGCGGTCATGGAGCTCTGGCCCGATGCGCAACCGACGATCGGCCCGGTCATCGAGGATGGGTTTTATTACGACTTCGCCTTCCGCCAGCCGATCACCGAGGCCGATCTGCCGAAGATCGAGAAAAAGATGCGTGAGATCCTCCCGACCTGGTCGACGTTTGAACGGTCGGAATCGACGCCAGAAGAAGCTCGCCGCGAGGTTGCTGGAAATCCGTTCAAGCGCGAACTCATCGACGATTGCGCAAAGAGCGGAGAGAAGATCACGTTCTATCGCTCCGGCGGATTTGTCGATCTCTGCCGCGGCGGCCACGTGGACGACATGCGGAACGTCAAACCAGACGCGTTTCAGCTGACAAAAATCGCCGGTGCCTACTGGCGCGGGGACGAGAAGAACGCCATGCTCACCCGCATCTACGGCATGGCGTTCCCCACGAAAAAGGAGCTGGAGGACCGGCTCGCCGTCATCGCAGAAGCGGCCAAGCGCGACCACCGCAAGCTCGGCCAGGAGCTCGACCTCTTCTTCTTCTCGCAGAACGTTGGCAGCGGACTGCCGATCTTCACTCCGCGGGGCACGATCGTTCGAAACGCCATCCGTCAGTTCTCGCTGGAACTCCAGCTTGCCGCCGGCTATGAAGAAGTCTACACGCCGAACATGAACAAGGCGGAGTTGTTTAAGATTTCTGGACATTACGAAAAGTTCCGCAGCTCGATGTTCAAGGTGCTCTCGAACTACGGCGAGGAGGAATTCTATCTCAAGCCCATGAACTGCCCACAGCATACGCAGATCTACGCGGCAAAATTGCGCAGCTACCGCGACCTCCCGCTCCGTTATGCCGACTTTGCGAATCTGTATCGGGATGAAAAGCCCGGCGAGATCGGCGGCTTAACGCGCGTACGATACTTCAGCCAGGACGACAGCCATTGTTTCTGTAGAGAAGACCAGATAGAGAAGGAAATGGCCAACATCTTCGGCATGATCAAAAAGCTCATGCGGGCGTACCAACTGGAGTACTGGATCCGCCTCTCCTTGCGAGACCCGAAGTCAAAAAAGGACTATCTCGGGGCTGATGAGGTGTGGGAGAAAGCCGAGACGACGATGGGGTCGTTCCTCAAACGGCATGCGATCCCCCATACGCGCGCAGAAGGCGAAGCAGCGTTTTACGGCCCGAAGATGGACCTCATGTGCACAACCGCCATCGGGAATGAGTGGCAACTTGCGACGATCCAACTGGACTACATTATGCCCGAGCGGTTTCATCTCACCTATATTGACAAGGGCGGAAAGGAGGCACGCCCGGTGATGATCCACAAGGCCATGGCCGGCTCGCTCGAGCGTTTCATCGCCATCCTCCTTGAGCACACCGGAGGGAACCTTCCGCTGTGGCTTTCGCCGGTCCATGTACAGATCCTCCCCGTTGCAACTCGCCATCGCATCGGGGCAATCAAGCTCGCCAAGGAATTCCACCTCGCGGGTATTCGTGCGTACGTTGATGAGGCGAACGAAACCGTCGGGTACAAAATCCGCACCGCGTCACGTCTGCGCGTGCCGTACGTGGTCGTTTTCGGCGACAAGGAAGCAGTATCAGCAAAGCTGGCCGTGCGAGTGCGAGGCACAACATCGGTACGTCTGGTCACAAAGAAACGGTTTTTCGAACGGGTGGGAGTCGACATCGTCAAACGCGCATTCCGTGTCACGTAGACTTCGCAGCGCAGAGTGGTTTCTCATCATCGGTCTTGGCGCCGTGATCGTGTATGGCGCCGTGATCCTTTCGTCACCATCGTTCGCTGCAACGGTCAACCAAGGATGGACGTGGGTACGGGATATGAGTCTCCGCCATGGCTACCTTGGTGCCATTCTTGCCTCCATGCTCGCGAATGCGAGCGTCATCATCCCCATTCCCTACACGGCGATTATCCTCATCGTCGCTGCTGCCGGGCTCAATCCGTGGATTCTCGGCATTACCTCCGGAATCGGCGCAGCACTGGGAGAGGTGACGTCGTACACCGTTGGGTATATTGGCTATCGGCTCGGCAAGGAAGCTGTTGAGAAGAAAACGGCGGCAATCCGACAGCTTGCGGACGAGCGGCCGGGAATGATGTTCCTCATCCTGTTTATTGTTGCAGCAACACCGATCCCCGACGGACCATTCATGATCCCGCTCGGCATGATCCGCTACAATCCGCTGCGTGCCATGCCACCATTCATCCTCGGAAAGATCGTGATTACCACCTCCATCGCACTTTTCGGTACCTATACGCACATCAGCCCATCGCTTGGCACGGCAAACACGAAGGATTTTCTCCTGAACATCCTTTCACTGATGATTACGGTTCTTGTCGTGTACATCATTCTCAAAATCCCTTGGGAACGCTATGGGCACCACCTGCTTTCGTTTGCGCAACTCCGGAACAAGCTTCATCTGAGGTAATCCCTGACACAAAGATGTTTGCATCGCGGCACGCATGATGCTGCTTTCCTGAACACCAAGGTGATGCTGGAAATAATTGCCCGGCCTGGCTCCACTCCATGCAAGTCATTTTTCTTCGTACTCATCGCAAGGAACGGGGTTGACAGCAACAAAAAATGGGCTTACGTTGCTTGGTAAGTGTTCCTTGGTCTTCCGAGAATCTGTCCACAAGGAGGTGTCCGATGCGAGCACCACCGGCAGCAGAGTTTCGCAGGCGCTTGCGAGACAGGCTCGCTGCGAACGGGATTGTGGTGAGCGAACTTTGGCAGCAACTGAATGGCGACCTGACCGCAATGAGCGCGCTCTCCCGCGACCTGAATCCACCGTGCTTTGATGCGCCAGAGGCATCCGAACGCCGCGGATACCCTTGGGCCTCGACGGAGGCCGCAATCGCAACGGCAGAGATGACGCTTGAACGTTCTTTTCTCGCAATCCAGCAACGTGCACAACAGATGACCCGCATGCAAAAGGAGGGATCGATCGATGCAGGGGTTGACACGACAGGAAGTGACGAGGGTCAAAAGGACATCGAGAGCGAGGGCTAAACCACCCTACCCTCCTCAGAGCAAGCGCTTGAGGAGGGTTTCTTCTTGCGAAAGAACGTCAAGATCACTACACTGTACCCACGATCGATCGGCCGAGCCATGCACACAAAGAAACGAAAAACCTATTTCCTCCACGTCTATGGCTGCCAGATGAACGTTTCGGATGCCGAGCGGATGGCATCGCTTTTGGAGCGGCTCGGTTTTGAAAAAACGGATCGGGAGCAGGAAGCCGATCTTCTTGGCGTCGTGGCGTGTTCCGTTCGCCAGGCGCCGATTGACCGGATCTACGGCCAGGCGAACAAATGGAAACGGATGAAACAAGAAAGGGGCACCGTCACGATGCTTTCCGGTTGTGTGCTGGATCACGACAAACCAACGATGGCAAAAATCTTTGATATCATGTTCCCAATCAACAACCTCGGGAGAATGCCTTCGCTGCTTTCGGAGCATTTCGGTTCAGGAGTCATGGACGCCAACCCTGCGACCAATGAGTATTGTGACATTCCCCCGTCATACAATTCTTCTTTTCGCGCCTTTGTCCCAATCTCGTCGGGGTGCAACAAGTTCTGCACGTATTGCGCGGTACCCTACACGCGTGGCGGGGAAATTTCGCGGTCGCCAGAGAGCATTCTCGATGAAATCCGCCATCTTGTCGATCATGGATACAAGGAAGTAACCCTGCTCGGCCAAAACGTGAACTCGTATGGACTTGATTTCGAGGGCGTCTCGCTGAATTTGCCGAATCGGCAAGTCCTCAAGTACCGAAAAAACGCTCTCGGAGAACTGGAAGTCCACAAACGACCGGTGCACTCGGCAATGGGTTTTCCCGCACTCCTTCGTGCGATCAACGACATCTCGGGCGACTTTTGGGTACGGTTCATGACCAGCCATCCGTACGATATGAGCGATGAGCTGGTCGAAACCGTTGCGGCATACAACAAACTGACGCATGCCATCCACCTCCCGGCGCAAGCGGGCAGCAATGAAACGCTGCGGCGCATGAATCGTCTGTATACCA
The DNA here is from genome assembly GCA_043807225.1 of bacterium. Classification (GTDB taxonomy): domain Bacteria; phylum Patescibacteriota; class Patescibacteriia; order CAZCGY01; family CAZCGY01; genus JAZDGG01. The sequence goes on from JAZDGG010000067.1 coordinate 31,723, forward strand.
TCGAGCACTATCGTGAGCGTCTTGCCGCTGTTCGCCGCGCAATGCCCGACGCCTACGTCACGACGGATATCATCGTCGGCTTCTGTGGGGAGATGCTGGAGGATTTTGCGGCAACCACGGAGCTTATGGAAGAGGCAGAATACGACATGGCCTTCATCTCGCCCTATTCGACACGGCAGGGAACGGCAGCGTCACGAATGCGGGATGATGTGCCCAAGGAGGAAAAGGAGCGACGCTTCAACGTCCTCAACGATGTGCTTGCCCGGACTGCCTTACGACACAACACCGCACGCATCGGCACGACGGACCGGATGCTCGTCGAGGAATACCGCAAGGGCATCAATATCGGTCGGCTGAAGAACGGACGCAAGGCAAACTTCCGCGGCAGTGACCGGATGGGGAATTTTGTCGACGTCCGCATCACCGATGCCACTCCGTGGCACGTGGTGGTGGAACTGGTGAACACATAATATCGTTCGAGCGTAGCGGAATGGCTCTTTCAAGAAATACTTTGCTCTGCTAAGATGGATCGGACGGGATGCTACCCGTCTTTTTCTATAGATGGTCCGTACGAATAGCCCTCCTCTCCCCCACCCCCTCTCCTCCTCGAGGAGGAGAGGGCGGGGTGAGGCGGTGAAAAAAGCTCGTGCACTTCGAAAAAATCAAACCCCGTGGGAATACAAACTGTGGCAGCGACTCCGCGCACGACGATTCTTTAGGTTTCGAATGAAGCGCCAAGTGCGCGTCACCCCATACATCGTTGACTTTTGTTGCTATGAAAAGCGACTGGTAATCGAACTTGACGGCAGTTACCATACCCATCCTCGAAAAAAAGATATGGACGAAAAACGAGAAAAATATCTCCTTCAGAAGGGTTTCCGCGTTCTTCGATTCTGGAATAGTGAGATTGACGATAATCTAGAAGGCGTTTTGGAAAGAATCTTTATATTTCTGACGTCAGAATAAAGAGACCCATTCAGTAACGGCCCGTGATACAATGGACAGATGGCAACAACACGCCACCCCCCTCTCATCGTCATCTGCGGCCCAACGGCTTCTGGGAAATCATCGCTGGCATTGACCCTTGCCGAGCAGTATTCGGGATTCATCATTTCCGCTGATTCTCGGCAGGTATACCGTGGGATGGATATCGGGACTGCGAAGCCGTCGGTGACCGAGCGCAGGCGCATTCCGCACTTTCTCATTGACGTGGTAAGTCCGGACGAACCATTCACCGTCGCAGACTACCAGCGACTGGTCGTGGACGTACTCTCGCGCGAAGCTGGACTCCCCTTTCTCGTCGGCGGGACGGGACTTTACATCGACGCCGTTGTGGAGAATTGGGAGATTCCGCACGGGTGTTCGGACGCGACCCACCGCAAGAAACTGGAACATACATCGATGAATCTTTTCGTTAAAAGATTAGAAGAAATTGACCCCGAATCCGCCGCCGTCATCGACCTCAAGAATAAACGCCGCGTCATCCGTGCGCTGGAAGTTGCAGAACAAACCGGTAAGAGTTTTATCGCGCAAAAAAAGAAGTGGCCGTTCCCCTATCGCGTACTCAGGATCGGCATGGACGTTCCGCGCGAGGAACTCATTGGCCGGATCAACACCCGCGTCGACGCGATGATGACACACGGATTACTCGACGAAGTTCGCGCGCTTGGACGGAGATACGGCTGGGACGCACCAGCGCTCTCTGGCCTCGGGTACCGACAGCTCGGCGCCCATCTTCGTGGAGAAATGCGTTTGGGCGCCGCGGTGGAGCACATCAAGATCGCAACGCGGCAATACGCAAAACGCCAGATGACCTGGTTCAAGCGGGACCAATCAATCCAGTGGATTTCGGATGCATCGGCGGCGGTGAAACTTCTCCAGACGTTTTTGGCCAACGTCGCGCAGGGCTAGAGATCAACCACGAGCGTCGACCAGCCAAATTCTTTTGCGGCAATCCCCGCGCCCGTGATGGGATTGTAATATTCGCGGAATCCGCTCAATGCCACAAGCTCTCTGCTCCTCTTCGCGATATGGTCGGCTTCTTCGTGGTACCCGTGCTGTCGAAGCGCGTGAACGAGAAACCAATTCGTATTCATCCATGTGGACCCCCGCCAGTGCGACGGCCGCGGCGCGTTCGGCAGTCGGCTCTCAGGCGAGAAGGTCGGTTCGGTTGCGGCAACAGACGGGACGGGATACGTCAGCCAGAATTCTTTCGGATTCTTCAGGTGCTCCACAAGCGCGCAAACGTACGTTTTTGGCAGCCACGGGCAGAGCAACGGAAACAGCGATGCAATGGTCAGAATGGTTGACCGGCGCTCGCCACGTCCGTTGAGATTGAAAAAGGCGCGTCGCTGTGGATCCCACATTTTTTTGATGATGGCCGCAAAAACCTCTTTTGACGCCGTTCGCCACCCCGTCCCTGCCTGCGTTTCTCCAAGGACGTCATGAAGTAATGCGAGAACGTGAAGATTCAATCCGAGGATGGAGTTGACGAGCACGTCTTCGACATGAAAGCGGCCAAAGCGAACGGTAAGCGCGTTGTGGTTGCCATACAGCAATTTATTCAAAAAAGGCACTGCACGGGAACGCACGAGGTACTCCGGCAGGCTAAAATGGAGACGAGGTGCGATCAGCTCGTCGTAGGCCGGGCTCGCATCAAGGCCGGATTCATACTGCGACACAATGCTGATGAGGTGATCGCGGTCCGGGTCACGCTTGGCCAGAAGCCACGCATAATACCGATCGAGATGCGGCAGCATCTCGCGCAGAAACGCTTTTTCCCGTTGTGCCATAAAAACTCGCTCGACCGCTTGCGCAAGAACCGGTGGTTGGATGAGTGCGGATGTTTTTGGTTTCGCCACGCCCGGGAGAAATGTGAACCATCCCCGTGATTCCTGCCAATGAGCCAGCAACGGACTCCGGTGGATGCTCTTTTGATCCCAGTAAATCATGTGCGGGAGAAAGCCGCTTTGCTCCTGTCCCGCACACAGCGCGCGCAGCTCGTCCTGGGCTCGGGCGGGATCTGTATGGCTCCACGCGATTGCATGAAAACAGGAATCCCAAAACCACTGGAATGGATACGTTCCAATCGATGGGATGCTAAAACGATACTCCCTCCCCGACCTTCGAATGGTTTGCGTGTTTCGCTGAAGCAGCGCAAACGCTTGCGCCTCAAATGCTGCTTGTGGCTTTGTTTTTCTTTTCATCTTTTTGCAGTGTATCACGGCCAGCGTCTGAGACAAAAGCATACGAAGAACGCTCCCGAGCAATCGAGAGCGTTTCAGAAAGGACGAGAGGGGCAATTTCAGACCGCGCGGGCAGCCTTGCGGCTCGCTTCAATGAGCGCGTCATTCGCCAGATCGGCCTTGTGGTACAGCCACATCCAGGTGCCGAGGGAGAGAAAAAAGGTTACGCTGCAGACGATACCCGTCGCGTTCGGGGACGGCTTCACGACCATCAACCTGCCGGCACCCCAGATACTCACGGCCAGCGGGATATAGCAAACCGCGCAGAGCATACCGTGCCCGATCCCCCAATGAAAGTAGGCCTCGGGTTCACCCGAGACCACGCAGTTCAGAAGGCACCAGCGCATTCCCCAGGTGAGCAACCCGAAGGTCGCGATCGGGATAAGCACCGGCCATTGAGCAGTCCATCCCCACATGATTCCTCCGAATGTGTAAAGGACACTCATCTCTTCGCAGTGAAGATACTCGCTTTTGCGACGCGAAGAAGGTATCATGAAGACACGAACGTGTCAAGCACAGACAATTGAGAAGAATGACATGACCAATCCAGAAAACCTGCACGAACAAGAACGACCGCTTTTCCCCATTCCGACTCAAGAGAATGGACAAACTTCCAAAGATGAGGAGACGCCGGAAACATCGGTGACGGAAACAGAGACGCGGCCATCCCCTGCTTCACTTCGTGACGGGGAGTTGGACATCCTCCTTCACGCGTACGAAGGGCGAATGACTGATGCGGAGACGCTTCATGCGGATGAGCAGATGTATCTTGAACAGCTCCGACAAGAACGCCAAGTTCGCATGGGGCTTGCGGAAACGCTGGAAGGACGTGAAACCGTCGAACAGATTCGTGAGGGCATGTGGCTGCTCCGCAAAGAAAAATCCGTCAATCCAGTGACCGTAGTTTTTCGTCGCGGGGACCAGCTGTTGGTGACTGACCCGGGTGTGTCATGGCACTCGAAAGAGAAAAATCGTGATCTGCGTGTGCTCGAACAGACGCTCGGAGCAAAGGTCAACGGCATCCTCCTTACCCACTCGCACCCGGATCACATCGGGAACCTTCCTGAAATCGTGGATGAAGAGGTGCCTGTCTACGTCCACCCGAAAGGTTTTTGGAGCATCCGGTCACCGCAAAAGCTTCTTGAGGCAGAAAACGTGCTTGCGGAACGCGGAGATGCGCCAAAACTTTTTCCAAACATCCTCGCAGAGCGCCTGTACCCTTTGGTGATGAAGGCGGCGTATGGCCCTCGCCTTCGTGGTATGAAAAAAGAGGGCGAGCGTACCCACCGCGTCACCGACACAAAGGGAGAGACGGACGATCTCCCAATCAAGGAGGGCGGGAGGCGATACCAGCGCTTTCCTGAAGATCCCATGCACTGTGATGGATATACGGTCGAGGTTGTTGAAACGCCGGGGCACACTCCAGGTGAAGTCTCGTTTTGGATACCTGAAGACAGGATTCTCGTCGGCGGTGACCTCATCCCGAATACCCATTTTGGGCGCGACGACATTGCCTCCCTCTATATGCCCGAAGCGAATATCTACGACGCCATCACAAGTCTCGAGCGCATCAAAGATCTCAAACCCGTGCTGTTCATCCCCACGCACGGCGAACCCATCCGCACGGAGGAGGCGCTGCAGGAACGCGTTGATACCATGCTGAAAATTCTTCATGACATTATTCAGCGAGTGCATTCGATACGAGCGGAGCGGCCGGGCGCAACGATTCAGCAGCTTGCCGACGAGGTGTTCGCGGATGATCCGCGTTTCCCCAAGACCTCCAAGTTCGGCCCAATCGAGAAACGGACGATCGTCATGAGTGTCCTGCGGGATGCACACCCGCCCAGAGAGAAGAGCACGCTCTAGCCGGAGTTGACAAAGCGCTCGTCGTGCGCTAGAGTCCTTCGTGGTTTTGTGTTCCTTTGAAAATGCTTGAACAAGGAGGCACTACGTGCGCCAGATCGCCGCCTGCGCAGATTCGCACCTCATGAACAACCCTGAGGAGCTTTCAGCCATTGAAGCGCGTTTGCAGCACACTCCATATCTTGCACAGCGGTCATGGGTACCGCTTTCGCTCATCCAGTGGGCAATTCGGAAGATGCGGAGAACGTCGCTTGCGTGTCTTGATCGGTTTCGCAGCGACCCGCGAGTGCAGCAAGCAGACCAACTCTTTACGCTCGGTGACCAGTGCCATGGGATTCGTGAACGCGGCATTTTTGGAGAGCCGGGAAGATTGGTTGCGCAGGATTTTCTGTGCCGCCTGGAAGGGGTCGCACGCCGCTTTCCTGCAATTCACGTCCCATCCGAGCATATGCTGGGATATTGGGAGGGAGAGGACTATCTTCCGCGCATCGCATTGCGTCGGCCACACCTGAGATTCCGCGTCATCCATCGCGACATCGGCGGGGGTATGGACATGGGAGCCATCGCCAACTGGCAGCAGCTCTTCGGTCCGCTCTGGGGGGTGCGGGATATCGAAGGATTCAGGATCATTTGGATTGATTGCGACCTCATCCGGTGGCGAAGGCGCATCAACGAATCGATCGACCTTCAGGGCCTCGCCAGTCTCCTTGACCAGCAAACCCAATTTCTCGATGCGACACTGTCAGAAAGTCGTCCGGACAGTGTTATCCTTCTTTCCCACCGATTGTCATCGATCTTCGCCGACCTAACGATTCTGCACTTTCAGGATCGCTTGCGCGCCGTGATGTTCGCAGACTTCCACGTCCAGAAAGAGGCGGATCGGGGAATCGCAACACTCCCCTCGCACTCGTTCGCAACGTGGTTTGTCCCTTCCGTTTGGGGTGTACAGTTCGGCAAGGGCGATCCTGGCTTTGCGACGCTGACCATCGACGGTCGGGACACAATGTTCCGTCAGCACTTGCTCTCTTGAACCCTTCGGGGTTCTTTTTTCTTGTGGGAATCGATGGGCAGTACGAGGGCGGACGAAAAAGCTCCTTCTCAAGAGAAGGAGCCCGCTGCGACCGCGGCCGGTCCGCGCACAACCGTTCTGGGCGTCGGCGCATCCAGATAGTACACCCAGTGCTGGACGAACTGGCAGAGGTGCTCATGAACTCCGTGACGGTGCTCAGGAGTCACGAGGATGAAATTGACGTCGTAAAAGTCGCAGATGTCCACAAGCCACGCCTCGACACGCGGAAGGGCGTGATCAACGTACACCGTCGGAATGCCTTCGTCTGCCGCGCGAAGAAACGACTCCGCAATGGGGGTGTCGCTGATGACCACGGCGATCTCCCACCCCTGCGCGAAGCAATGGAACAGCGAAAAATGCCGATCCAGGTCGCGTGTTTTTTCAGAGACAAACAGGGCCACGCGACGACCAGAGTGCCGCATTGTTGCCTCCTTGCGTCCTTACCTCCCTGCTGTGAGCTGCTCAACGAGCAGCGTGTGAATGAGCTGCGGGTTTCCTTTCCCTCGTGTTTCTGCCATGACACGGCCGACGAGGAACTTGAGGGCAATCTCCTTGCCGTTGCGGTAATCCTGAACCACCTTGGGATTCTCGTCAATGACCTTGAGAACGATCCTCCGCAGTGCGTCGGCATCGTCAATCTGCTGGAGACCAAGCTGCTCGATGAGATCGGAAGGATCGCCACCCGTCCGTTGCATCTCTTCGAGAAGTTTCTGTGCGGCCTGATTCGTCACGTTCCCTCCGTCGATAATCGTGATGAATTCCGCAAAGTTTTCTGGAGTAATCCTTGATTCCGCGATCGTCAACTTTTCCGCAACCAGAATTGTCTGAAACCGATTGATGAGCCAATTCACTGCCTGTTGGGTAAGACTCTTCCCGTCGGAATCCCACGGTACTCCCTTTGCAAGTGCCCACGCTTTCAATTCGGAGAAAACCTCTTCACTATAGTCTCCGAGCGCCCGGTCATGGACAAAGACCTCACCGTCGGCCGAGCGGCATCCGTACTGTTCGGCAAAGCGGCGACGTCGCTCAAACGGCAGTTCAGGGATCCGCGCGCGGATATCGCGGAGGTATTCATTGGTAAAATTGAGTGGCGGAAGATCTGGTTCTGGAAAGTATCGATAGTCGGAAGATTCTTCCTTCGTTCGCTGCAGAACCGTCTCACCACCCCGTTCATCCCACCCGCGGGTCGACTGCGCAGACTCGGGTGTTCCTGCATCCCAGAGTTCTTTTTGGCGCTTTTCTTCGTACGCCAGCGCGTGCTCGACCGAGCGGAAGGAGTTGAGATTCTTGATTTCGGTTTTCGGGGAAAGCGTCACCTCCCCGGCTGGACGAAGGGAGATGTTGGCATCGCAGCGCAAATGGCCTTTCTCCATGTCTGCGTCGGAAATACCGAGGTGGCGCGTGAGCAAACGCAGTTCCTGAAGAAAGACCCGCGCCTCCTCCGGCGAGCGGATATCCGGTTCGGTGACGATTTCGGCAAGCGGCGTTCCTGCGCGATTGAAATCAACGATGCTGTAGTCTTTCCCTTCGGGATGCAGGAGCTTTGCCGCATCCTCTTCGAGGTGGAGCCGGGTAATCCCGACGCGGTGCGTGTGCTCGCCAAGCTGAATCGTCAGGCGGCCGTCGACGCCGATTGGCTCGTCGAATTGGGAGATTTGGTATCCCTTCGGCAAGTCGGGGTAGAAATAACTCTTGCGATCAAACTTTGAGAACTCCGGAATGCGGCAGTCGAGTGCCATGGCCGCCATCACCGCCCAGTCAATCGCCTGTTGATTTGGGACTGGCAAGACGCCTGGCTGACCTGTGCAGACGGGACAAATGGTCGTGTTGATCGGCTGCTCCTCGCCCGTATTGTCACAGCCGCAAAACAGCTTGCTTTTCGTTTTGAGCTGCACGTGGATTTCAAGCCCGATGATGGTTTCGTATGTCTGCGACATGAATGCTTCTAGAGTACCAGCGTTCGGGCAAAAGAAAAAGGGGGACGAGGACGGCATGGGACTCAGGAACGGGTTAGTACATCGTACTCGTTAACCCTTTGTTAAAAGGTGTCGAGTAAGACGGGCTTTGCTTGATACTCTTTTCGTTCAAAGATGTGTGGTTGTCGAAACCAGCGTTGCCGGATACACTACCACTGTATGGTCCACGCGGAGGAAAAACAGAAAAACGAAGAGGATGGACTCTCTTCTGCCGAAGCACGGCGGCGGCTGTTGAAATACGGAAAGAACATACTCGCGAAGAGAAAAAAACACCAGCCGATTCTCGTCTTCGTCAAGAAGTTCAAGAGTCCTCTGCTACTCATTCTCATGAGTGTTTCCATCCTTTCTTTCTTTCTCGGCCAGCGGACGAACGCGACCATCATCTTTGCGATGGTGACACTTTCGGCAATCATGGACTTTCTCAATACCTACCGATCGGAACGAACGATAGAAAAATTGCTGAACAGTGTGCAGACGATCGTCACCGTCAAACGAGACAGGAAGGAACAGGAAGTACCAATGGAAGTGGTCGTGCCGGGCGACCTGCTTCTGCTCTCCGCGGGGTGCATTATCCCCGCCGACGGCCGTGTGCTGCAGGCGAACGATTTCTATGCGAACGAATCCGCCTTAACCGGAGAGTCATTCCCAGTCGAAAAGCACGGCGGGGATCAGGTCTTTCTTGGCTCGGGTGTTGTGACTGGTGATGCAACGGTCGTGGCGGAAAAAACCGGCAGTGCGACCTCGTACGGGAACATCGCCGCCTCACTTTCGGAGCTTGCACCCGAAACGGAATTCGAGCGTGGGATCAAGCAGTTCAGTTATTTCACGGCGCGCGTCACTTCCGTCCTGGTCGTCATTGTTTTTCTCGTCAACACCCTCCTCGGGAAAGGTCTGATGAACTCCTTCCTTTTTGCGATCGCTATTGCGGTCGGGCTCACCCCAGAGCTCCTCCCCGTGATCATGTCGATTTCTTTGAGCCGCGGGTCGCAGCGAATGGCAAAAAAATCCGTGATCGTGAAAAATCTTTCCTCGATCGAAAGCATCGGAGGAATGGAGATCTTCTGCACGGACAAGACGGGTACGCTCACGCGTGATCACATTACCCTGCTCCGCTGCATTGACGCGGAGGGAAACGATTCCGAAACGGTCGCGCGCGCTGCGTTTCTCAATACCACCTTCCACACGGCGCTCAAGAGTCCTCTGGATCTCGCCATCAACGAGGCGCGTGCGTTCGATGTTTCCCACTTCACCAAAATTGCAGAGTTTCCATTTGATTATACGCGCCGACGAGATTCGATTGCGCTCGAGCAAGAGGGTCGTATTCAGTTGCTTACCAAGGGGGCACCGGAAAACATTCTTGCGATCTCGGCAACGTATAACCACGACGACACCTCGGCGGCGCTGACGCCCGAAAAGTCTCGCATGCTTCAGCAGCGGTTCGAGCAACTGAGCGCAGAAGGTTTTCGCGTACTCGCCATCGCCGTCAAACAGTTCTCCGGCTCCGCGCCAGTAACCATTGAAGGGGAATCGAACATGCACTTCCTTGGCTTTCTGGCATTTCTTGATCCGCCGAAAGAAGGGGTTCGAGTCGCCATCGATAATCTGGAAACGCTTGGCGTGGAAATGAAAATTTTGACCGGCGATAGCGACCTCCTGACACAGAAGATCTGTCGGGACATCGACATTCCGGTTCGCGGCATGCTGATCGGCACGGAGATTGCCAAGATGAACAATGACGATCTGCAACGAAGAGCGCGGACAACCACCATTTTCGCCCGACTGACCCCCGATCAAAAGGAACGGATTATCCTGCTTTTGAAAAAAGATGGTCGCACGGTCGGCTACTTGGGCGACGGCGTGAACGATACCCCAGCGTTGCGATCGGCAGACGTGGGAATCTCGGTCAACAATGCGGTCGATGTTGCAAAAGAGACTGCAGATATTATTTTGATGGAAAAAAGTCTCGACGTGCTCCGTGAGGGTGTCGTCGAGGGACGGAAAACTTTCCACAATACCATGAAGTACATTCTCATGGGTTTGAGCTCGAATTTTGGGAATATGGTCTCAATGACCGCGGCATCGGCGTTCCTCCCCTTCCTCCCGATGCTCCCTGCGCAAATTCTGCTCAACAACTTTCTCTACGATGCTTCCCAGTTGTCGCTGACGACTGATGCGGTCGATGACGATGAGATTCGCCGGCCACCCCGGTGGAATATGGGGTTCGTCAAACGATACATGCTGCTCTTCGGCCCGTTGAGCTCGGTGTTCGATTTTCTCACCTTCGCATTCCTCTTTGCCATCCTCCACCTCGCGGATGCGCACTTTCAAAGCGGCTGGTTTATCGAATCGCTCGCCACCCAGGTATTCGTCATCTACATTATCCGAACGAAAAAAGTGCCGTTCAGACAAAGCTGGCCGAGCCGGTTACTCCTTGCGAATACGCTCCTCGTCGTGATTGCGGCGTGGATGCTGCCTCAGACCCCGCTCGGAAAGATCTTCTCGTTCGGAGCCCTTTCTGGCACTGCGCTCCTGGGCATCGGGATGATTGTTCTCGTGTATCTTGTCGCAGCAGAGGCACTCAAACGCTTCTTCTACCGCCACCAAGAACGGACTCCGGTGGCTACATCTTCACCCGAATCCCCGGCCCCATAGACGACGTCAGCGTCAGTGAACGAAGGTAGGTTCCTTTGAGATCCTGCGGGCGAGCTTTTTTCACGGCATCAAGAAACGCTTCGCAGTTTGCCTGAAGTTCGTTCTCCGGTAACGAGACCTTCCCGACGGCGCTGTGCACGTTCCCTTGGACGTCAGAACGGAACGTCATCTTTCCCTTGTGGAGCTCGGCAAGCGTCGCGCGAAGGTTCGTCGTGATCGTTTCACTCTTTGGGTTCGGCATCAGCCCCTTCGGGCCGAGAATGCGGGCAATCGAGGCGAGGTTCTTCATAAAGTCCGGCGTCGTGACCGCAAGATCAAAATCCACCTTTCCGGTTTGCTGGATTTTCTTCACCGAATCGATCCCCCCGACAACATCCGCTCCTGCTTCGCGCGCTTCACGTTCCTTCTCCGGTCCGACAAAGACGGCGATTCGACGCTTCTTGCCGGAGCGGTACGGGAGAACCACCGATGAGCGAACGATCTGCTCCGCTTTCTTTGTATCGATTCCCAGGCGGATGTGCATTTCGACGGTTGCGTCAAACTTGACGGTCGAGCTTTCTTTGACGATCTTGATCGCTTCATCGATGGAGTATTCGCGCGCCAGGTCAATGAGCGCTCGTGCTTTTTCGTACCGTTTTCCTTTTGTCATATGGGGAGGGATTCGGGGAGGGGTTATCCGTTATGTTGTTTCTTTTCTCGCCACGCCGTGCGCATGTGGTACCAGAAGAGCGGCATCGCGATAATAAGAAAGGAGAGTTCAAAAGAAAGCGCGTTCTGACGCGTCCGCGACGACGAGGAGGCGGAATTTCTCGTTTGCCAAAGATCGTAGTCGCCTTTCCATGACGCTGCGAGCGAGATGGTCTCGCTACTCAGGCCACACGCAGATCCACAGGTCACAATACTTTCAACGCCCTTGCGCTCTTGACTCGATACTTCGATCGGCACAGTTGCGGATTTTCCCATTCCGGTTTCCGCGCCGGGGATGGCCATGCGCAGCAGTGTATTGACGAGGAATCCCGCTGCAATCACGCTCGTCAAAAGCCAGACAAATCCCATCGCGGTAAAGTGCGTTGAGCGCGTGAGGTTGTTCCCCTCTTCGAGCGTCTTTCGATCGCGTACCACCAGACGCCAATGGAACAAAAAGACTACCAGTGCGACGATGAGGAAGGAGAGCGGCGTAATAATCGCTTGTGCGCGCTTCACCGTGGTGCCGCTGGTCTCCTGCCACTGCTGGTAGTTCTGCCGCCAGCTGCCAATATTCGACTTCTGCTGATCCGTCAGTGTACACCCATTCGCGCACGACAGCGTCTCTGGACCGACGGGCGCCTCTGTCGTCTTCATGGGCTCCAGATACAGCGACGGGGGTGGCGAGGCAAAGTAGCCCATAAACGGGTCCGCGGAACGGAACACCCAGGCACGCATCCCGAGATCAAGCAGAGAAACGAGCGCCGCACCGATGAACAGCAGGGTGACAAACGAGACGAGGTAGATATACCCCCGGCGGACAATGGTTGTCCGCCCGACGCTCGTCTGACGCGCATCATGCATCGCCGCAACACCAAGCGCGACCAACGCCACGAAGGAGATGGCAAGAATGATAAAGAGTGCAGGAAAGAAAAATTCAGGTCCCATGATGTTTATTCTTGAATGGTAATACCCATATTCCGCGCTGTTCCTTCGATAATGCGCATTGCGGCGTCGATATCGTTGGCATTCAGATCCGGCAGCTTCTTTTCCGCGATCTCACGGATCTGCGCTTTCGTGACCTTCCCAACCTTGTCCGTCAGGGGCTTTCCGGATCCTTTCTCAATGCCCGCGGCTTTCTTGAGCAGCTCCGCCGCCGGCGGGGTCTTGAGGACGAACGAAAATGAACGATCTTCAAAAAGGGTGATCTCCGCCGGGATGACGTTCCCGCGCATTTCTTGGGTTCGCGCGTTGAACTGCTGACAGAACTCCTGGATATTGACCCCATGCGGCCCAAGCGCGGTTCCGACGGGCGGCGCAGGCGTCGCTGCGCCGGCAGGGAGCTGAATCTTGACGATCGTTTTAACCTTTTTTGCCATCGTTAGATCTTTTTAATCTGAAGAAAGTCGAGTTCCACCGGCGTTTCGCGACCGAACATCGAGACGAGGACTTTGCACTTCCCGCGCGCTTCATCAATCTCTGCGACCTTCCCTTCGAACTCCTTGAACGGGCCATCGACGATGCGCACCGGCGACCCAACTTGGACGTCGATCTTATACTTCGGCTCTTCGACCCCCATGCGCTTCTGGAGTTCCTTGACCTCTGTTTCAGAAATCGGCGTCGGGGTGGTTCCTGAGCCGACAAAGCCGGTGACATTTGGGGTGTTGCGGACGACGTACCAGGAGTCGTCCGTCACGATCATTTCGACAAGGACGTACCCCGGGAAGATCTTTTCGGTCACCACTTTGCGCTTGCCGTCTTTAATCCGGATCTTCTTTTCGGTTGGAATAAGGACGTTGAAGATTTTCTCCTCCATATCCATGGATTCGATACGCTGCCGCAAGTTGCGAGCAACGTTTTCTTCATACCCGGAATACGTGTGGAGGACATACCAGCGACGGCCACGTTGAGCGGTTTGTTTTGGCATGGGAATTTAGGAGATGACTCGTTGAAGAATAGCGTTGAGGAGAAAATCAATCAATCCGAGAAAGAGCGCGACACCGAGCGAAACGCCGATGACCAGCAGGGTGTTGCGGATGGTCTCTTGGCGGGTTGGCCAAACCACGCGTCGGAGTTCGTCGCGGGATTCCTTGAGATACGTGACCAGTTTATTCGCCATGATCGATTCTGAAAACTCCCCGGATCGGGGAGAAATGCTCCGCTTTTGAGAATACACCACCCGAAAAAAACACGCAAGCCGCCCTGATTACAGCTGATCCCGCTTCATGCCGAGGGCATACCCGATTGCGCTGACGGTGACATGAAGGCAAAAGCCAACTCCAAGAGTCCCAAGGATGATCGACCATGTCGGCTGGAACAGCGGGAGGGTGAACAGGATTCCGCCGACGACGTAGTCCAGCTGGTCAAATGGGACAAAACGCCCACCGGGACGAATCCCGACGCGCCGTTTGACCGCGCTTCGAAAGAGATCCCCGATGATCGCGCCGAAACCCGCAAGAACCCCAAACCAGACCGCCATATCCGGATAGTGGAAGAAGCCGAGTGGTGCCGCCCATGGAGTCGCCGATACCAGCTGCTGCCACCAAAAACCGATGATCCCGAAGACAACGGCTGCGAGAATCCCCCGGACGGTTTTATGTGTGCCAAAAATCCCCCGATTCCCAAGAAGGCGATCAACCGGAATAGCGAGCGCGGAAAAGTGGTGGCGGACCAGCACCGGCGCGATATTCGCAAACCCCATCGGGAGAAGGTACCACGCGCATCGGAGCACAAAGGTCCACAGTGCTTCCATCACAAGAGCAGCTGAATCGTAAAGACAATGAAGAAGAGCAACCGAAGCGGTACGATCAGCATCCGCTGCTGGCGGACGGCCACGATCGCAAGAACAGTGTTAAGGAGAAAGAGCGGAAACCATGGGAGGAAGAAGGGCGGGATGACAAAGAGGACCCCCTCAGATGCTCGGTCAGCGATGATATCGACAAGTTGCCCGTGCTGCTGCTGAATCCGCGTTTTTCGATAGAGATACTTCCGTGCAATCGCACCGTCGAGTCCGTCAAGAAAAAGATGGATCACGAGAAAGATCCATGCGACGAACAGCAGCTGGATACTGACCGCAACGACAAAGAGAAAGGCGACGAAAATGGCGACAAGGGAAACGAGATCGGGATTGATGCGGGGAAGCGGAAATGAAGCGTACCATCTGTCAACTCTGGCGCGCAGCCGATTCCAATACGCTGGACGTGTGTCCTCGATCCGCCTCACACTCTTCAATGGACGCATGATCGCCTTCTGTCGCTGGGGACGAGGACGCTTCTGCGTGGCCTTCACGACCGATGTGCGGGAGATCGTGCGGTTAGATGTCAAGGTTTTGGACGGACTTGGCATGGGTTTCGATAAATCGCTTCCTCGGGACAACATCTGCACCCATAAGAATAGTGAACATTTCGTCGGCCCGTTCCGCATCCTCAATGGTCACGCGGCGCATCACACGGGTTTCTGGGTTCATCGTCGTTTCCCACAGCTGCTCCGGATTCATCTCCCCCAGACCCTTATAGCGCTGGATGATTGCTGACCCGCGGTCAGCTGCACCCGAAGGCGCTTCCGGCGGTATTCCTCCCTCCGCGTTGCCCGCTGGGGCGTCGTGGGGTTTGGAGACAGCAGCGGATGCTGCCACCAGCTTGGTTTTTCCGGTTGTGGGTTTGACGGCCATTCCTTTGAGCTGCGTCTGGAGCTCGTCGTCGGAATACACGTAGCGGATATCCTTTCCACGTTCGATGCGGTAGAGCGGCGGTTGGGCGATATAGAGATATCCCCCTTGAATCACCGTGGGAAAATGACGGTAGAAGAGCGTGAGCAAGAGCGTGCGGATGTGCGCACCGTCAACGTCTGCATCTGTCATGATGATAATGCGGTGATAGCGAAGCTTCCCCTGCTCGAACATCTCGCCGATGTTCGTTCCCAGTGCGATGACCAGCGATTTAATTTCGTTGTTCGCGAGCATTTTATCGAGGCGGGCTTTTTCAACATTGAGAATCTTTCCTCGAAGCGGAAGGATGGCTTGAAAAACTCTGTTCCTTCCCTGTTTCGCTGACCCGCCTGCGGAGTCACCTTCAACGATGAAGAGTTCCGCATTGGAGGGATCGCTCGTTGAACAGTCTGCAAGCTTCCCTGGGAGGGTGAATCCTTCGAGCGCGCCCTTCCGGAGCACGGATTCACGGGCAGCACGAGCCGCCTGGCGCGCTCGCGAGGCGAGAATGCACTTCCCCAGGATGCCCTCGGCGTCCTTTGGATGCTCTTCGAGGAACGCGGTGAAAGTATCTGCAAAGATTTGATCGACAATCGGTCGCACCTCCGCGTTGCCGAGTTTTGCTTTCGTTTGCCCCTCAAATTGCGGGTTTTTCACCTTGACCGAGATGATGGCCGTGAGCCCTTCGCGGACATCGTCGCCGTTGAGGTTATCCTCCTTCTCTTTCAGATATTCCTTTTTCCGCGCGTAGGCATTCAGTGTTCGCGTGAGTGCGGCGCGAAAACCGACGACGTGCATCCCCCCTTCGAGGTTGAGAATGTTATTCGCAAACGCAAACAGCGTTTCGGTGTAATCATCGGTGTACTGCAGCGCCATTTCCACTTTGACGCCGCTGACCTCTTTCTCAGTGTAAAAGATGGTGTCGTGCTTTGGCGTCTTTGCCCGATCCAGATGCCGGACGTAGGAGATGACCCCGCCTTCAAAATAGAAGCCGTATCGCCAGGGCAATTCGCCGCGGAGGTCCTCGACGAGAATGCGGACGCCTTTCGTCAGGTACGCTTGCTGGCGAAGGTAGTCGAGCACCGCATCGCGATTGAACTGCGTTTCGGTAAAAACCTCTCTATCCGGCCGGAACGTAATCGAGGTTCCCGTTCCTTCAGCTTTCCCAACCGCCCGCACCTTGTGCTTGGGGACGCCCCGGGCGTGCTCCTGCGCCCAGAGTTTTCCGTCGCGTCGCACCTCCGCTCGCACGTATTCCGAAAGCGCGTTAACGACGGAGAGGCCGACGCCGTGGAGCCCCCCCGAGACTTTATAGCTTCCGCTGTCGCCAAATTTTCCGCCTGCATGGAGCGTGGTCATCACCGTCTCGAGTGCCGACTTTTTTGTCGTCTTGTGCACGTCAACCGGGATGCCGCGTCCATTGTCAATGACGCGCGCCATGCCGTCAGCAAGCAGCTGGACAGTCACCTCAGTACAGTACCCAGCCATCGCTTCATCGACGGCATTATTGACAACCTCCCACAGCAGGTGGTGCAGCCCCTCACTGGCCGTGTTGCCGATGTACATCCCAGGGCGCTTGCGCACCGGCGCAAGGCCTTCGAGGACGGTAATCTGCTTTGCGGTATATTCGCTCCCCGCAGCTGTTCCTGCTTGCTGTGACGCTGCGGTGGGGCCCCGCCCAAGTTTTTTTGTTGATTTACGTTTCGTTGGCATGATCTGGAGAGTGATGATTCTTTCTGCGTGCGTTGCCTTTCTCGGGTTCATTTCGGGCAAGGTCGATACGTATCCCTCCCCACCAGCGTGCGAAGAGATTGTACAGCGCGCCCGTCAGCAGACCGATGAGAAACGTGAGTGGGATGAGCGCGATGAGCCCTCCGACCCAGACAAGAAAGAATGAAAACGCATCGATGCTGTTCGGAAAAAGATTACCGAGAATCGAGTGCACGCTCCCGTAAATCAGCACGATACCCAAACCAATGAGTACGTGGAGAATACTGATGATCAGCGTCATCATTCGAGCAAGGGTGAGCGCATGAATTCGGTGGATTTCAAACATGGTGTGTGGTGCGAATGTCCGCGTGAAGGTGCGTGGTGAGCGCGGAGGTAAGCTTGATCAGAATCCGATCGACGTCCGCAGAGGTCAGCGTTCTTTCTGGTGATTGAAACGTCAGGTGGAGCGCGATACTGCGCCGATGCTCTTTCTTATAGACATCAAAGAGTTCTGTGGCAACCAATAGCCGATCGATCCGCGCGCAGATTTCTTCAACCTTGTCGTAGGTGACTGACTGGGGAATCCAGAAAGCAATGTCCCGCCGCACCGCAGGAAAAGGAGAGGTGCGCGTATACAGAACGGGAGAACGCACCGACAGAAGCGGAACAAGGTCGAGTTCTGCGACGGCGACATCCGTGCGAAACTTAAAGGCGGAACGCAGGGCTGGGGAGAGTTGCGCACAGCGTCCGACTTTCTGACCACTCGCGGCAAACGTTTCTCCCTGGCCATAGAGCAAATCGGCTTTTTCCCACTGCGTGCCCCCTCGCGCCATCCCGAGCATCTCAAGCACGGCGAGAAGGTACCCCTTCAACGCCCGGTACGGCTCCGGTTGGACGACAACGAGCGCACAGCGTTCCCGTTCGTCTGGGAGCGGCTTGCCGTCCTCAAAAAACGTCCGACCGGCCTCGAACAAGAATACCACATCCTCATCTCGCGCGGCCACCGAGGCCTTCTTGAGCAGCATGGGGAGGAGGGAGAGCCGAAGCAGTTCTTGGTCGCAGCTCAGCGGATTTTTTACCCGGACGTGCTGCGCGAGCGGCAAGCCGATCTGCTCCGCAAGTTTGCGGTCGTAGAACGGATAGGAGAGAAGCTCAAAGCCGCCAAGCGAAGCAAGCGCGTCAACAAGGTCGTCCCGGAGCTGCCAGATTGGAGGAACATCGACCGGCCGAAGCGCTCCCGAGAGCGCCGAAAGAGGCAGTTTTGGATAGCCGACCAGCCGGCCAAGTTCCTCAATCAGATCCTCCTCAATCACAAGATCCTGCCGGTAGTCTGGTGAGTGAACGGAAAAACGTTTTGCGGTTCCACGAACGGTTGCGCCCTCCCGCGCGAGCAGACGCTTGACCTCTTGTGCGGTCAGGGAAAGATTCAGCACTGCGTTTGCCCGAGCGAGGGAGAGTGCAATGGGTTTGCGCACGCGCGGGAGGGCGCCACGCACGCTCCTCCCTTTCCGCACCATCCCGCCTGCGATCTTTGCCATCAACGTTGCTGCACGGTCAAGGGCAAGCAGGGTGGAGTGCGGATTGACCGAACGCTCAAAACGGTAGGAGCTTTCTGATGCGAGACCGAGGGTCTTTCGTGCGGAGCGGATGCGGCCGGGATGAAAGACGGCGGATTCGAGAATGACGGTTTTCGTGTTCTCATGGATGCCGCTCGCTTCACCACCCATGAGTCCGGCAATGGCAATCGGACGTTCCGTCGACGCGATGACGATCTGCTGGTCATTAAGCGCATAGGTTTTTCCGTCAAGCGCAAGGATCTGCTCCCCGTTCTTCGCGCGTCGGACGATGATTTTCCCTTTCGGCACCGCCGCTGCGTCGAATGCGTGGAGGGGTTGGCCAAGCTCCAGCATGACGTAGTTCGTCACGTCGATGATTGCGCTCACCGGCCGGATGCCGCAAGCGAAAAGCCGATCCTGCATCCAGCGAGGAGATGGTTGGTCTGCGGCAACACCCTCGATGATCCGCGCCGAATAAAGCGGGCAGTCGCTGCGGTCGGCAATGCGAATGGAGAGCGTTCGCGGCGGAAGCGTGGAATGATCGCGCCGTTCAGCGCCCGGTTCGCGGACGACACGGCCGGTGAGCGCGGCGACTTCGCGTGCGCAACCGAGGACAGAAAGACAGTCGGAACGATTCGGCGTGATTTCAATATCAAAAACGGTTTCATCGGCGCCGAGCGCGGATGCCGCTGGAGTACCAACCACGGCGCGCTGGTCGAGGACGAGAATACCCGTATGGTCGTCTCCGAGACCAAGCTCATCCGCCGCGCAGATCATCCCCGCCGAGGGAACGCCGCGGATTGATGCCGCGCGGATCGTCACACCGTTCGGGAGCGTTGTCCCCGGGAGCGCAACCGCGACGCGCTGGCCCATGCTGAGATTCGGCGCGCCACAGACGATACGCTCCTGTCTCCCCTTCCCGAGGTCAACGAGCGCACAGCGGAGACGATCAGCGTTCGGGTGCGGAGTGACTTCAAGCACTCTGCCGACAACGACATGAGGCGGAACGGAACGCCGAAGCACGCGTTCAACATTGATCCCAGCAACCGTCATCCTCTCGGCGAGCTGCTCAGGAGTGAGTGACACGGAAACAAATTCTTTGAGCCAAGAAAGGGGCAGTTTCATGAAAATTGTCTCAGAAAACGCAGGTCGCCGGTGTACGACATACGAATATCGCCGATCCGATACTTCAGCATCATGAGCCGGTCAACACCCATGCCGAAAGCGAATCCGGAGTATTTTTTTGGGTCCACCCGCATATTCTTCAGCACGGTTGGATGCACCATGCCGCATCCCATGAGCTCCAACCACCCGGACTGCTTGCACACGGAACATCCTTTGCCGCCGCACAGGTGGCAGCGCATGGTAATTTCCGCTCCGGGCTCAACAAAGGGGAAATAACTTGCCTGAGCGCGCGTGACGACGTCGGCGCTGAAAAAGTGTTTCAGAAAAGCGTCAATCGTCCCGAAGAGGTCCGTGAGTCGCACTCCCTGATCGATCACCAATCCTTCGCACTGGAACAATGCAGATTCGTGCGACGCATCCGTTGCTTCGTTGCGATAGACCCTTCCTGGCACAATCAGGCGGACGGGTGGGCGTCGCGTCTCCATCGCGCGAAGCTGGACCGGGGACGTGTGGGTGCGCAAAACGCGCTGCGTTCCGCCAGCGACATAAAAGGTGTCCTGCAGATCGCGGGCGGGATGGTGCGGCGGAATATTGAGCAGATCGAAGTTATACCGCTCGGATTCAACCTCGGGCCCTTCGATGACCTCAAAGCCCATCGTGCGAAAGATCTCGACGATCCTTCGGATGGTCATGGTCAGTGGGTGTCGATGCCCATGACGAACTGGCAAACCAGGAAGTGTCGGATCAAAAGCGGTCTCTGTTGGTGAGGACGTGAGTGCCTCCCGGCGTTCGCGAAGGAGTGTCATCAGTTTTTGCTTGCTAGTATTCACCATGTGGCCAAGCCGCGGACGATCGGCTTCGGGTGACTGCGCGAGCTGTTGGAGGAGAAGCGTGATGCTCCCCTTTCTCCCGAGAAAGCGCTTTTCTTCGCGCTCCAACGCCGCAGGGTCATGGGACGAGGAGAGCGCCTGTTCGGCGTCGTGCAAAAGTTGTGTCAGTTGTTGCTCAAACGTCATAAACGTCATGTTGATTCGCGCGTGAGAAAAAACCATTCAAGAATCGTGAATCCCGCAAGCAGGAACGCCACATTCCACCAGGTGTAGAGCTTCGTTCCGCGCAGGAGGAGCGTTCCAACAAGGACGAGGGAGAGAAAGAGCGCCTGGCGAATGGATACGCCGATGTGGTGATACGCAATTGTATCGCGAGAAAAGGTTCTTCGAAAGAGAAAACCGAGCAAGGAAAATGATCCAAGGAGCGCGAGAAAGAGCGAGAAGTAAAAACTTGCTAGCCCGATGAAACCGGAAAGGAACGGGTCGATGTTGAAAAGGACGAGCACCCATGCCGTCCAGCAGACGAGCGTGCCGAATGCTGCGAGAAGAAGGTAGCGTTTCATGATGAATATCTGGCGGCAACGAAAATGCGGGTCGATTTCCGTGCATATTGTACCATTTTCTCAGGGTCTGAACAACCGAAAAATTGGAGGAAAAGTGATGGATTCGACGCGCTGAAAAGCGTGTTTTTCCTCAGGAATTGAGAAAAAATGGGTACGTGACGAGAGGAATCGACGTTGCCAGCACGAGTGCCCAAACTCGCTGGCGTTCCGGGAGAAGCGGAATAAGGAGAAGAAGCCAGAGAAAATACCACGGCTGGATGTAGACGATGCCGAAAAAGAGAAAGAGTGTGAGGAGGATGAATGCCGCCGTGGAGAGTATGAGCGTGCCTTTCTGCAAACGAACGAAGAGGACAATCGCGCCGAGAACAACGAGCGCGATTCCGACCACGTGTGCATTCCCGTGTGCAAGGGATGTTGTCGCGCCAAACGCGTGGAAGAGCATGCTCAGCCATTGAATCGGATGGTAGGGTGGAAGTGCAAAGAACTTTCCGAGAAGAAAGAGCTCGCGGAATGTGTGCCAACCACTCCAGTACGGGAGAAACGCGGCGGCGAGAAGCGCAACGCTTATGGCTGACGAGAGAAGGAGTGTTTTGGCTCTTTGCACAACTGCAGTAGGACGTCTCCAGATTGCGACGCAGGCGAGCGGCAGAAGGATCCACGGAACGAATTTGATGAGGCCACCAAGGAGGAGCAGTGGGAGAACATATGCGGCGCGGCGTTTTTCGTAGGCAACCAGCGCTGCGACGACACAGAGCAGCATCATGACGTCGTTGTGGCCGTTCTGGATCGCCTCGAACAGCACAAGCGGATTCCACGCGACACAGAGGACTGCCCAACGAAAGAGGTTATTCCGCGCGGGGAGCGACCAGAGCAAAGCGGTGATCGCGAGAAGCGCCGCGAGATTGAGCAGACGGAACACTGTGAGCGTCAATGCGATGTGCTCACCAGTTACCGACGTGACGAGCGCCGTGAAAGTCAGCCACGCAGGACCATACGTGGATTGAAACGGCGCTGTCGCGAGTGTGTGGGTGAAATAGACATCGTGGATTGTCGTGGCAGAGGAGATGGTGTACGGATTGAAATGGTGAACGGTGATGAGCCGTCCGTAGTACGCGTTCGCATACAGATCCGTCGATCCGAGCGGCGAAAAGAGCACCAGAGGGATCGAGAGAAGGACCGTTCCGAGGAGCACCGTAGTCAGCGGAGGAATAGTCGTCGTTGACCGACGACGGACGATGAAGAAGAGATAGGCAGCGAGAAGCGCGACAAGGGTCAGTGCCGTGACTCCGTGGCTTTGGGACGCGGGAAGACCTGGATTCCGCAACAGCATCCACGCGAATCCAAAACCCGCGAAGGAGAGGAGCAGTGCAAGGGCGAGATACGCTTTCTGATGATGCTCGAAAAGGCGGATCATACTTCGCGATCTTCGCATATCTCCCGAAAATCGCAGTACCGGCACTGCCATCCTGGCGTTGCGCGAAATGTGCTCGTTTTGATTGCGGCAATCCTTTCAAGAATACGCTTTTTTGTTGCTGCCATCGTTTGCTCGCTCACCGTAAAGGATATTTCTGTGTCGTGTTCGATGTAGAGGTAGACGAGTTTCTGCGGGCGTAATCCGAGAACGTCCTTGGCAGCCATCGCATAGAGCATAAGCTGATCAAGATCCTCCTCCGCTTTCTTTTTGGGCACGGAGCCGGTTTTGTAGTCGATGATGATCACATCCTTCCCCGATCCCGGAACTGCATCAATGCGATCAATAAAGCCGCGGAGGGTGCATGAGCCGAGTTTGAGATTGAATTCCTTTTCAATCGCGAGAGGCGAAGCAATCTTGCGCGAGCTGATCTTCCGATAGTGCGTTGTGAGTGCGACGCGTCCCGCTTCCTTTCGTTTCTGCTCATCGGCATCCGATGCATACCAATCCCCTATCCAGTTCTTCTCATAGAGTTGGAGCAGCTCCTTCTCGCTTGGCATGACGGACTCCTGGAGGCGACGGAAAAAGTCTCGGAGCGTGGCATGGATGGATTTGCCAAAGGAGAAATTCGGATTGCCGGTGACCGGAATCTTGAGGATGTGCGCATACCAGTACTGCTTCGGGCACGCGCGAAAGGCAGCAAGTTGCGTGTAGCTAAACCGTGAAGGAAGCTCATAGGTCGCCGCAGAAAGACGCCGTTGTGCATGTGGAGCATGGGAAAGGTCAAGCCCAAGCTGTTTCGGTTTTGCTGAAGGGGAGATCGCTGCGTCAACGAATCCAAGTTCAGAGAGAAATCGTGATGGTTTTTTCTTTCGCGCTCCGCCGTAATCTTCTGCCGACGATAGAAAAACTCCCTTCTTCGCGCGCGTGATGCCGACATAGAGCAGCCGCCGTTCCTCCTCAAGATGCGCGTCACCCGCAAAGACGATTTCGCGGATGAGCGCATCGGGGAGTGCGATGGCCTCCCGCCGTTCGACCGAGGGAAACCGCTGGTCAACGAGTTGCGGAAGAAAGACGTACGAAAACTCCAGCCCCTTTGCGCCGTGGACGGTCATCAGCCTGACCGCCTCAGGCCCTTCATCCGTGACGGCGGGTGATGGATCTTCGCCGATTTCGACAACCAGATTCGTCTCTTCAATGAATGCGCGGACGCTTGTATCGTCGTTCGTTTCTTCAAACTCGCGGATGCGCCGGTAGAACTTGGCAATGTTCAGGATGCGCGCGCTATCGCGGTCGCGATCAAAGCGGTCAAGATACTTCGTCGCCCGAAGGAATCCATAGAGCACTTCGCCGGCGGTCTTCGTGTGCGCAAACTCGGCATGCTCGTGGACGAGTGTCAGGAGGGCAAGAAGATGTCTTCGTCCCTCTGCAGTGATTCCCGCAATGGCGTCTGCCTGCTCGGCGGCAAGGTAGAGCGAGAGGTGCTTTTGCTGCGCGAAGCGGAGGAGGAGGGTGATGTCTCGGTGCGAGATGTGAAAGACCTCCATGGAGAGTACGCGAAAGAACGCCGGGCTTTCATGGTAGTTATCCAGCATTTTGAGGAAGGCGATGAGATCAAGCACTTCCGGCCGCTGGTAGAGCCCACGTGCCGCGAGAAAGTGGAACGGAATGCCCGCACGTTCGCAGCGCCGAAGAAACAAATCCGCTTGACTGTTCGCGCGAAGGAGGATTGCAAAATCGTTCCACGTACTTTCGGGATCAGCGTTTTTCAATTCGAGGATGCGTTCCACGACCCAGGTTGCCTCTGCATCATCCGTTGAGAACCGGTCGTAGAGGATGATCCCCTTCCCCCGGACGCCGGCGTGGAGTTTTTTGCTCAAGGGATGCGTCAGTGGTTTGCCTTTTGGGCCAACATCCGTTGCGCCGAGGCGTGCTTCGAGCCGGTGGGGATTGTTCTGCTGGATGAACCGATACGCGAGATCAAGGATGTTCTGCCGTGAACGGTAGTTTTCGGTGAGGACAACTTCGTCACTCTTTGGAAAATCCTTTTTGAATTCGAGAATGTTCGAGACCGCTGCACCGCGGAATTTATAGATCGACTGGTCGTCGTCACCAACGGTTGTCACATTCTGTGCTGCACCTGCGAGAAGTTTGACAAGCTCATACTGGGCATAGTTCGTATCTTGAAACTCATCGACGAGCAAGTACCGATACCGCTTTTGGAGATCCGCGAGGATCTTCGGCCGCTCGCGAAACAGCCGGAGTGTTTGCACGATACAGTCGCCAAAGTCGATGTGGCCAGATTCCCGAAGGAGCGCTTCATAGGTCGCATAGGCACCAGCAACCTCCGTGAGCCGCGCGGCCTCGCTTCGTTCGTCGTCCCCTCCCTTCTTCGCATGGATGAGCGCTTTCTTCGCCAACGTGCGATAGTCGTCTGGTATGATGTTTTCGTCTTTTGCGCGAGAGAAATGCTCAAGCAGCGCATGGAGAAAGCGCGTCGGGTTCCCCAGCGGTTTGTAGTAAGAAAGTGAGAAACGGTCGAGGTTCCTTCTCAGAAGGAGCCACTGGTCTGCCGCAGAAAGAAGCTTGAAATCCGTTGAGAGTCCGATCTCCAGGCCAAAGTCGCGGAGGATACGTTCGCCAAACGCGTGGAAGGTGGAAACGGCGATATCGACGTAGCCATATGGAAGCAGTCGGTCGACGCGCTCTTCCATCTCTCCCGCTGCCTTGTCGGTGAACGTGAGTGCAAGGATTTCTTCCGGCTTTGCCTTCCCTTCGCGGATGAGCCACGCGATGCGTTCCGCGATCACGGTCGTCTTCCCCGTCCCTGCGCCAGCGACAATCAAGAGCGGACCCTCGCCATGTGTCACCGCCTTTCGTTGTGCAGGATTCAGCGGGTACCCAAACGCCAACCATTTTTTCGGCGACGCTTTCTTTCTCGCGGGAGTTCGTGGTTTTCGGCAAGCCATGTTGAGACAAGTATACCATGATGAGACTGAGAAGAAATTTTTCACCGTATGCACAATTCTATTGACAAAATATGTTTCTTGGCCTAGGTTTTCGTCAGGAGTTCTTTCGACAAACGGATGCAGAACATTCACCGGAATGGTTGCGAAGGAGGGAGAAGCCGTGTTCGGAGCGCGTATTGTCGGCATTGGCGTTGCGATCCCGGGGACGAATATCCCTGGGAGAATCGTCACGAATGACATGATTGCCGAGGAACTTCTTACTCGGCGAGAACGGCTGGTCAATGAGGGAAAGATTCTCACACCGGCGAAGTGGGAAGTGCTGCCGCTGGACATCCAGAAGCTTCATCGATCGCGATGGGGACAGTTCGAGTCAGACAGCGCGTGGATCGTCAGCCACACCGGTATCCACACGCGACGGTTCCTCGATCCTGAATTTGCCACAAGCGATCTGGCTGCGACAGCGGGTCAGATGGCGCTGCGCATGGCGGGCTGGGAGCCGAAGGACGTCCAGTTCGTCATCGTCGCAACGGTCACGCCAGACTTCCCTACGACCCCGCCAACGGCCGCCATTGTACAAGAGAAGCTCGGTATTCCGGCGAATGATGATGAGGGAGCTCTCGAGATCGACGGCTTTGACCTCACGTGTGCGTGCTCAAGCTGGGGAAAAGCGCTGATGATGGGGTACGCACTTATTCGATCGGGCATGGCGGAACGCATTCTCGTCATCGGGGCGGACGTCATGTCGCGAACGAGCACGAAGACACACTCGCTCTACCCGATTCTCGCGGATGGCGGCGGTGCGGTCGCACTTGCTCGGCTGGATTCCGGAGACGACTTTTTCGGCCGTCGGGGTTTTCGTGGCGGTCTCGATGGATCGCTCGCCGACCTCATCGTCACCGAATACGGCGGGTCACGTCATCCGATCGAGGATGCGCGCATCTTTGACGATCCGGTCGCTTTCCTCCACCTCATGCGGATGGCCGGCCCGTACGTGAAAAAGAATGCTGTGCGCCTGTTGACTGGTTTTGGATCGCGCATTGGCATTATCGAGCAAGCCGTGCGCAAGGCGGGTCTTGACTTCTCCGACCTCGATGCACTCTTTGTTCATCAGGCAAACTCCGAGATCACCGGGCCGGTGGTCGAAAAGGTTGCCGACAAAGGATTCCTCGGTATTGCGCCGAAGAACATCGAACGAGTCGGCAACACCACTTCCGCCTCCGTCCCGACCCTGCTCTTTGAAGCGTGGCGTGACGGGAAGCTCAAGGATCATCCGCTCGTCATGACCGTCGTGTTCGGTGGGGGGTTCTCGTGGGCAACCGCGCTGTTCTGGTGGACTCTGCCTGCTCCCACCAACCCATCTGACGTCGTTCAGTTCTAACCCTTCCTCCTCCACGCCCGAGTGGAGGAGTTTTCTTGCCGCGATCAACGATGGAGAGCGAGACTTGACAGGATGTTGTGGTTTTGTTAGGTTTGCAGCCGTCATCGGTTGTCATCAATGATCCTTTCTCACCGCCACCTTCGCAAAGGAGAAGACACCATGAAGCGAAGCACCAGCGGGCGGCGGAAGAAGCGTGTGCGCAAGCGTGCGCAGCCGCCCACCCGGACGTATCTGGTGACCACGCCAAAAGGCCGCACCGTTCGATTCATCGACGGCGTACCAGAGAGCATCAAGCGAACGCCAGTTCGCCAGAAGAAGTCGTAGGTTTACGCCGCAAGCAGCAACTCCTTTGTTCCGTTTTCCAAGAGATCCTCTGTCCCCTCCCGCGCCCCCAGCGCTTTGACGTTTTGGGGGTGTTTTTCTTTTTCAATTCTTTGCAACTCCTGGATCGCGTCAATATGCTGAAACACCGTTTTCCCAAGATCATCTCCTCCTTCAGTCATCACTGGCCGAAGATCATCTAATGTCTCAACGAGCTTTGCCCATTCGGTTGAAAGAAGTTCCTGAGAAAGCGGGATGGCATTGAGAGAGTGCAGCAAAGGTTCAATACCCCGTAGCTCTGGATGTTGGGTTATGGTTCGCGTCCGGAAGTGAAGATATGCGCGAAGCGCCCGTTCTGTATACACCGCAAGTTGCTTTTCAATTTGATGCATCATGCCAAACTGCAGCGGGTGTGCGTCAATTGCCTCTCCGCCTGCGCGAGATCCGAGCGCGGCAACAAAATCCTGAAAGAGCCGTTCAATATTTTCGCTGTCAGTTCCAATCACCACTCGGGGCATGACGATTTTTCCACGTGGCTCTTCACTATCACCAGCGTAATACTTCACGCCGGTTTTCCAACCCTTCTCAAGTCCATCGGCGATCCGTCCCACCTTTCTTTGGATGCGTTCCCGCGTCTCTTTTTCATCAAATTGTTCTCCGGTCGTTACATCAATGCCAAGAAACAGCGGTTCACCGTCTGGTTGGTTGAACCGGACGATAATATCAACACCATTGAACAGATCGTCATACTCACTCACCGGAGTTACTTCGGTATCTGGGCCAAACCAATTGCGAGAATAGATGCCGTCAAGCATCATATACTCCAGTCGCATTGCATCTCGGCCACGAGCGTGAAATTCTCTCTTTCGTTCTCGGAGAGTACGCTCATCGGCTTCACGCGTTTGTTCATCATATAGATCGGAAAAATCATCAATTGAGGGTCGAACGGATTCCCATTGATTAATAATCTTCTGATCAAACAGCTCATTGCCTGATGACTGTTCCCGGTCAATTTTCTCCAGAATTGCATCTGGTCGTTCGAATCCCATGGTTGATTATTCGTTGATATCCGGCTTCTCGAGCACCAGCGGCTCGACCTCGCCTGACACCCCAGAAATCTTCATCACATCCTTGTCGATCTTCCCAAACTCCTTGTAGGCGGCGTTGTAGGTATTGACGGTCGTTCCGAGCTGGTTGCCGAGTTTTTGGAGATAGGTTTCGTAGCTTTGGAAGTGTTTTGCGAGCTGTTCGACGTTCTTGCGGATCTCTTTTGCGGACTCCTCAATCTGGAGCGCGCGCAGCCCCTGGAGCACGGTCTGGAGATACGCTAGGAATGAGGTGGGAGAAACAATGATGACGTGGTACTTGCTTGCCGCGCGCTGGATGAGGTTCTCGGTATCGCCGTGGAGCGCGCCGATTTTGTTGACGATGAGGTCATAGTAAATCGCCTCATGCGGGATGAACATGAACGCAAAGTCGACCGTCTTTTCTTCCGGCCGAATGTACTTTGCCGTTTCTTGAATGCGCATCTTGAGGTCGTTCAAAAACGTTTTTTCAAGACGTCCGCGTTCAGTTTCGTCGCGCTCCTCCGCAATGCGGTTGTAGTTCTCGAGAGAAAACTTGGAATCAATCGGGATGATTTTTTCTTTGACGCGAACGATGGCATCGACAATCTCGCCATCGGAAAATTTATACTGCATCTGGAACGCGTCGGGCGGAAGGACGTTTTTGAGCACCGTTTCGAGATAATACTCGCCAAGCACCCCCCGTTGCTTTGGATTCTTGAGAATGTCTTGGAGACTTTGGAGCTGGTCGGCAAAGTTGACGACCTGTCGGTTCGTCTCGTCGAGTTTCGTCAGCCGCTCCGTCACATCCTGGATGATCTTGGTGCTCTGGCCGAACTGCGTCTGCAGCGTCTGCTGCATGGTCTTGGTCGTCGCATCGATGCGGGTCTGGATACCCTGGAGGTTTTGGTTGAGCATCACCATGCTCTGATCGCCTTTTTGCGTCTCTTGGAGCTGCTGAAGCTGATCTGCCACATTCCGGAACCTGCCGACAAAGACCACCAGCAACACTATGCCAACGATGGCAGCGATCCCTCCGAGAATGATGGCGAGAATTTCCATGTCGCAAGCATTGTAGCGCGGTTTCATGGGTCACGTAAACTCCCCAAAACCGTGACTTGACAGTAGAAGAAAAAGTTGTAGGATGCAGATGATTTCTATCGGTTCAGCGGCTCTTTCGCATGGACAAAAGGGAGGAACGATGCTGCACTTGGGTGAAGCCGAGTTGATGGCCACGCGGGTCGCACTGACTGTCCTCGAAAGCCAATTCGGCGGTGCCATTGCGCTGGAGCTGCAAGAGCCCAGCGGCGACGTGTTCACTCGAACGTTTCCGTTCCTCGCGAGCGTCGCGGATGGTCGGACGATCCCCGGCGACATCACCGTCGCCCGTCCTCGGAGACGCAATCGTTGGTACCCGACGAGCTGCAGCGCGGGCGGGGTTTTCTCCGCCGAGTTCGTTGGCCCAACGCCGAAGACGAAAAAGGAGCGAAACGGTTATGTTCGCTTCTCGATGATGGTATACGAGGGAGCGGCCTGACCGCCAGATCCCCAGAGTTGTTCTGCCGCTTGATGTTCCGAGAGCACCGGGCGGTTTTTTCTTATAGCTCGTGCTGGTAAATCTTTATGAAAGACGAACGACGACCTCATTCAGCAGCGCGAGGAGAAATTGTTGATGGTGCTCGCGTCGCGCATTTTGTTCCGCGAGGCCGGATGACGCGAGATGCTTGGTCTGATTGACTACGTCAAAAAGCGCGCCGATGCAACGCTCAAAGACAGTGAGCCAAAACGCCTCCTCCAACGAGTCGCGCAGAGAAAGCGTCGATGGCTGTGCTGCCTGGAGTTGGGTACACACTGAAACGAGATAGTCGATGTGAGAGCCAACTGGCTGGAGAAACGCCGCGTCACTCATGTGAAGCCACATCGGCCAAATGATCCAGCCAAGATCATAACAGAGGAACCGCGACCCAATGTTCACGTTATCAATAAACGCCGCCTTTCTATCCTTCGTGAGAAGAAGGTTATCGAGTGCAAACTTCCACTTTGACGGGTAGTGCCCTGACCAAAAATCCGCATGTCGATCAATCAACTTCCTGACGGTCAGTGCATCCGAGAGAAGCGTTTCCGCTTGTGCAAAGTGCTTGTTGATTTTTTCA
>JAZDGG010000068.1:0-5854 GCA_043807225.1 bacterium
ACGGTGAAACCCCTGGACTCTTGCCGACGCCAGAATGGAAACAGCGGGTCAAGAGAGAGCCATGGTACATCGGCGACACGTATCATCTGTCGATCGGCCAGGGCGATCTTCTGGTCACCCCGCTGCAAATGGCAAATGCAACGGCGGCAATCGCCAACGGAGGGGTTGTGTATCAGCCGCGATTGGTCACGGCCAGCGTAACCCCGGATGGCAAGAAGAATCCCATCAGCGCGAAGGTTCTCAATGATCACCCCGCAGACCGTTCATCCATAGAGACGGTCCGGCAGGGAATGCGCGAAGCGGTCCTTTCCGGAAGCGCGGGTGCAATGCAGGCCCTTCCAGTGACGAGCGGCGCAAAGACCGGAACGGCGCAGTTTGAAGACGGAAATGCAACCCATGCCTGGTTTACCGCGTTCGCACCGTATGAGAATCCCCAAATTGCCCTTGCAGTGATCGTCGAAGGTGCGGGACAAGGCCATGCCGCTGCGCTTCCAGTCGCAGAGAACGTTCTGAACTGGTACTTTTCTCAACAAACGCGCGAGTAGGCACTGTGGAAAAGCAGCTTGACAGGTTTCTGAATATTCCGCATGCTCCCTATTTGTAGCAAACGCAGGGAGGCGGGGTCGATCACGATGCTCCCATTTCGAGCACGTCGGGGTTGAGTTGAGCATGTGTGGAATTACGCGTATCGATGTTTCTTTAGAGCTTTCGAACCATGTACATCACACGAGAAGGATTGCAGAAAATTGACGAAGAGTTGTCGTTTCTGAAGAACGTCAAAAGACGAGAGATCGCCGATCGTATACAGCAAGCAAAAGAGCTGGGTGACCTTTCAGAGAACGCTGAGTACGTCGAAGCAAAAAATGAACAGGCATTTATCGAGGGGCGGATTCTCGAACTCGAGAATGTGCACCGGAATGCAGAAGTCATTGAAGAAACGCATGGCGGCGACATCGTGCGCGTAGGCTCCACCATTCTCTTTGAGTATGACGGCCAGACCGGTGAATATCTCATCGTCGGATCAAGCGAAGCCGATCCGTCACACGGTCGCATTTCAAATGAATCTCCGTTGGGGAAAGCATTTATCGGGAGGTCCGTTGGAGAAAGCGTGGAAATTACCACGCCCCGTGGCACCATTCTGTACACAATCAAGAAGGTAAAATAGCCAGTTTTTTCGTTGTCGCGACGTCAATCTGCTTCGACTGACCAACCCATGCGGTGCACACTCGCTTGGTCCTCAAAGTGCGAGGTTCTTTGATTGTGAGGAGAGGCGAAAAAATGCTATACTTGCTTTCGAAAACGCATGAAGAGGATCGACGAACAAATTGCCGCACGGCAGAAGAAGCGATCATCACTCGAAGACGCCGGTATTGAGGTCTACCCAGCGCGTGCTCCACGGACGGCGTCGCTTAGCGATCTCCGGCACGAGATTGATCGTGAGAGTGAAAAACGAACGACGATCTCTGTTGTGGGGAGAATACGCAGCATCCGGTCGCACGGCGGTTCTACCTTTCTCACCATGACTGATGAGGAAGGAGAAATGCAGATTTTACTGAAGAAGGACGAGCTGGGAGAAGGGGAGTACGAACGATGGACAAAGAATATGGATATCGGCGACTTCTTTACCTTCTCCGGAACATTTTTTCGCACAAAAAAGGGCGAACTGACGCTCAGCGCGTCACGCGCCGCGATCGTCGCAAAAGCGCTGCGCCCGATACCAGAGACGTACTTCGGGTTGAAAGACCGCGAAACGCTGCTGCGCAAACGCTATCTCGACCTTCTCCTCAATGAGAAAACGCGAATGCTCTTCCGTCAGAAAGCGGTGTTTTGGCAAACCATTCGGGCATTTCTCGTCCGTGAGGGATTTCTTGAAGTCGAGACGCCCGTGCTGGAAAGCATACCGGGAGGCGCGGACGCGAAACCTTTCAGCACGACCTACACTGCCCTTGAGGAAGAACGTTTTTTGCGCATCTCGCTCGAACTCCCGCTGAAGCGGCTTCTCGTCGGTGGTTTTGAGAAGGTCTTTGAAATCGGGCGGATTTTTCGCAACGAGGGAATCTCCGCGGAACATCTTCAAGATTACACGCAGTGTGAGTTCTATTGGGCATATGCTGACTACCGCGATCTCATGAAGATGACCACAAAGCTCTTTTTGGAAGTCGTCCAACAGCTGCATGGAACGCACACCGTGGACGCTCGAGGCCGGGCCATCGATTTCTCTTTGCCGTGGAAGCGGTATGATTACTTCACGGTTTTTCAGGAACACACCAGTCTGGATCTCCACACTGCAACACTCGAGGAGCTGCGAACAAAGGCGAAAGCGCTGAAGTGCGTTCTCACCGGGAAGGAGGGGCGAGGAAGATATATCGATCTCCTCTTCAAAATGCTCGTGCGGCCGACGCTTCAAGAGCCGGGATTTCTCGTTGATCCTCCCGTGGATATCGAGCCCTTGGCGAAACGGCTCCCGAATGACCCGCAGCGCGTTCAGCGGTTTCAAATCATGGCGTGGGGTACGGAACTTGGGAAAGGATTCTCTGAGCTCAACGACCCCGTCGACCAACGAAAGCGCTTCCGGGAGCAGATGGAGCTGCGCGCGGCGGGCGATGATGAAGCGCAGCGGATTGATGACGACTATCTCGAAGCGATGGAGTATGGCATGCCGCCCGCGGCGGGATTCGGCATGTCGGAACGCCTGTTTGCGTTTCTTGTTGATAAACACGTCCGCGAGACCGTGCTCTTCCCCCCGGTGCGCACAGAGAACAATGAAAATACATAAACACTGTCTCTATGGACTTTCCAGAAAATATCCTCCGATTACTCCTCGCAACGCTGGTCTGTGGCCTCATCGGATTTGAGCGGCATGTCGCGCACCGCCCTGCCGGAATACGGACGAACATCCTCGTCGGCCTTGGCGCAACGCTGGTCATGATGATCGCCCTTGCGCTCCAGGCCAGCAACCAAGCGTTTGATCCTTCACACTTCACCGGGCAGGTGCTGACCGGCATTGGGTTTATCGGCGCCGGTGTGATGTTCCGACAGCGTGGAGAGCCGCATGGCATCACTACCGCGGCGACAATCTTCGTCGTCGCGTGCATCGGGCTTGCCATTGGCGCCGGACAGTACCTCCTCGGCGTTTCGACAGGTATCCTGGTGCTGGTCACGCTGAGGATCGTTGGGTCAATCGAGCATAAAAAAACGAAGGGTTTGCCATGATCGATCTCCACGTTCTTCGGGAGAATCCAAAAGAGGCGGAGCGGCTTCTGCAGACAAAGCGGCCGGAATGTTCGGTCAACAAAGCCGTTGCGCTCGATGAGCGCTATCGAAAAGTTCATCAGGAGGTCGAGGAGGCGCGAGGGGAAAAAAATGCAAAGAGCAGGCAGATACCGCAGTTGCACGAGAAAGAAAGGATGGTGCTCCTCCGCGAGCTCAAACGTCTTGATGAAAAACTGACGAAGAAGGAAAAAGAGTGTTCAGTGTTGGCGGCCGCATTGGAGCACGAGCTTTTGACCCTGCCGAACTTTCCGCGCCCTGACGTCAAGGCCGGAGCCAGCGAAAAGGAGAATGAGGTGCTCAGGACGGTCGGGGATCCCCCCCACTTTCCTTTTTCTGCTCTCCAGGCACATGAGATAGCAGAAAAACTCCAGGTGGCTGATCTGCCGAGAGCGACAAAAACCTCCGGGTCGCATTTCGTGTACTTTCAGGGTGCACTCGTTCATCTGGAACTGGCCTTGCTCCGCTACCTTTTTTCTCGACTCCTCCCGAAGCATTTCGTGCCGATTCTCCCGCCGGTGCTGATCAACCGAAAATCCATGGAAGGGATGGGATACCTTCAGCACGGGGGGGAGGTAGAGACCTACCATCTTCCAAAGGATGATCTCTACCTTGTCGGGACGGCGGAGCAGTCTATAGGACCGATGTTGCAGGAGGAGGTGCTTGCGGCCGCCGAGCTCCCCAAGCGCTACATCGCGTATTCGCCCAGCTTCCGCCGCGAAGCCGGCGGGTACGGAAAGGATACGAAGGGATTTTTCCGTGTTCACCAATTTTCGAAAGCAGAGATGTTCAGTTTTACCACGGCGGATGCATCCGATGCGGAACACGAGCTTTTTCTCTCTCTCGAAGAGGAGCTCATGCGCGGTCTCAACATCCCGTATCGCGTCATCAAAATGTGCACTGCGGATCTCGGTGACCCCGCAGCCCGAAAGTACGACATCGAAGCATGGTTTCCTGGCCAGCAGCGGTACCGAGAGACGCACTCCACCTCCACCTGCACGGACTTTCAATCTCGGCGGCTGAATATCCGCTATCGGACGGGGAAGGGGACTGCGTACGTCCATACGGTGAATGGGACGGCATTTGCCATGGGGCGGATCTTGATGGCAATCATGGAAAATTACCAAACCGCTACTGGCGACGTTCATGTCCCCGACGTCCTTCAGCCATTCTGCGAGTTTGCCCTTTTCTCTGAAGCACAGGGTGGTAACGTTGTGCACTCATGAACCGGATGACTCTCGCAACTTCTTTCTAGAAACCTATGAGCACCGAACATGTCCTCTGGCGTCGGCGGGATATTTTTTCTGATGCACCGCCAGGCAGAGAAAACCCGCTTTTCCCCAAAAAGAATCTGCGTGAAGTGAGAAAAACCCATCGTCGCTTCTGGGGAATCATCGTGGTTCTCGTTATCGGCTTTTGTGTGTATGGCATGTTCTTCAGTACGTTTTTTTCGATACGCTACGTGACGGAGGAGGGGAATGCGTATATTCGATCTTCCGAAATCACTACGGTTGTCCGCCAATACCTCGAGTCAAAAATACTTGGCATCCTCCCGCGATCAACATACTTTGCCGTTTCTACCCCTTCGCTCAAGCACCGGCTGCTCACGACGCTCGGAAAGCAGCAGGCGATTGAGGCAGTGACCGTGCAGAAGTCGCTCGCGGGTCGCATCAACATCATCGTGAAGGAGCGCATTCCAAACCTCATTCTAGAAAATGGCGGCGGCCGGTACCTTCTTGACCGAACAGGGACGATCACGAAGGACGTGCGGGCGAACGAGCATGTTGACCCTTCTTTTCCCACCATCCTCGACCAAAACACCAGAACGCTGACGGTGGGGACGCATACGCTTGGTGCGGAGCTGATCAAGAACGTTTTTGTCTTTCGACAGTTGCTCGAGGAGAAGACAAAAATCCACATCGAGTATTTTTACCTTCCTCCCGTGGACTGTACGCTCTTGTCGACGCCGCAAGAAGAGGGGACTCCCGAGTCACTCACCAATGCCGCCCAGGCAACGAATACCTCGGACGATACAAACGAGAAGAACGTGAATTCCAAGAACGTCGTTCCCCCTACCAACGCGAATAGCTCGTCCTCCAACCTTAATACGAATAGTCAAGAAGATATCTGTGACATCCCGACGCTGGTGCTGCAGGAGAGAGACCTTCGCGTGAAGACAGAAAGCGGTTGGTCGATCTTTTTTCGCACCGATGCTGCTGCGCAGGAACAAGTTGATCGACTGGTTCGCGTTCTTCGGGAACGGAGCATCAATGAGCAGACTCTTCAGTACATCGACCTTCGATTTGGCGAGCGAGTGATTCTTCAATAGCCCCTTGCCTGTCGGAGGGGGGAGAACCACACGGCTGTTTTTGTTGGTATTCTAGGGTCGTACAATATAACTTATACGACGCCGGATATACCCTTGCTAAGCGTCTACGGCAAGTACTCTAGTGGATTTACCGGTATTCCGTTCAATCTCACCTCCAAATGAAGGTGGGGCCCCGTAGTTAAACTCCCAGCTCCTGGTGTACCCGGCGTACCGCCAGAATAGCCAATTGTTTGGCCTTGAACGATGAAATCGCCT
>JAZDGG010000069.1:0-14746 GCA_043807225.1 bacterium
GGTCACCGGAACGACCTACACCGATACCGGGCTCCCTGCAGCGACTTCGTATACCTACCAAGTGACGGCGGTTGACCGGAATGCGCCGCCGAACGAATCGCTGAATAAATCAACAGCGTTCACCGCGACGACGACCGACAGTGGCAGCGGTGGTTCACCAATCTTTGAGAAAACGATATCGCCTGGCAGGAATACAAATGGAGACATCCCCGCTGAACGTGTACCAAACGGCACCATCGCCCGTTCTTCGTTCACCACGCCGGTCGAGCATCCGCTCCTCTCCGATGCGCGTCCACTCTCGACGCTCCTTGGCATCCCAACCGCACAAGCCAAGCTCGGCGTCTTTTCCATCCCGACGGCGAGTGCTCACGAGAATGACACCGAAGGGAATGCAATGCGGCTCGTTGTGAATGACGGCGTGATTGCGTTCAAAACCACGTCGGGGAAGCAAATGCTCGTCGGTGCCGGCGGCACGGATATTTCCTCAACCGACCAGATCATTCTCCGCCCGAGCGGCGTGACGCAAGCGGATGGCGCGATGTTCTCAAAGACCGGTTCAAGCCCGAACTGGACCACGAGTCTTACGCTCTCCGGCCCAATGGCCGCATCGCAATATTGCTTTGGATCGATTACAACGAATTGCATCTCTTCGTGGCCAACCGGAGGCGGCGGGATTGTCACCGCGGCCGACCAGGTCGTCTGGAACCAGGGAACCAATAGCACCTATCTCGGGCAGGCGAACTGCACTGAAAACGGCGCTGCAGCAAACTGTCCGCAGCCGGGCCAATTTCACCTCCTCTCGCGCGGCATCGTGGACAACTTTATTGCCGGGCCGACCTACCAAGACGCAGGCGGGAGGAATTACACGGTGACAAACGCCAAACTCTTTGTCAGCGGTAATAACCAAACGGTCGGCATTAACACGATTACGCCCAATGCCGCGTACAAACTGGACGTGAACGGGGACATCAATACCTCCAGCAAATACTCTCAAAACGGCACCCCGGGGATGTCGTCGACCGTCTGCGGAGCTGCAGGAAACGACAATGACGTCCTCACGTCCGTCACCATCAACGGCGGCATTGTGACCGCTGCGAGCTGCGAGCAGGATGATTTGTCCGCCGGCGGGCCAGGAGGAATCGGCGGCAGCGGCGCGGCAAACTACCTCCCGGTCTTCACCGACGCTACGACGGTGGGGAACTCGAGGATGTACCAGGATGGCGGCGGCAACGTCAGAGTGATCGGGTCATCGGGGAGCGCAACGACGAACAATATCGTCTTTCAAAATACGGCAACGTCAAACTATAACGCCGAAATCTCCCTATCCGATTCCGCTTTCCAAATCAACACGACACCTGCAAAAGACATAAAGTTTGCAGTCGGCGGTGCCGCGAAAGTCACTATCAGTAGCACAGGCAGCGTTGGTATCGCCAATACTTCACCGGCCTATACGCTCGATGTGTCCGGTACCGTGAACGCGAACGCAAATCTCGGTATCGCACGGGACTTTATCAACGGATGGAGCAACCTGATCTTCAACACGGCGACTGGTTCCCACTTTGCAGGGCAACAGCAACCAGCGGATTTCTTCATCACCGGGAACGGGACTGTCGGGAACACGCTGGACGTGGGTCAGGTGCTCAACCTCCCTTCCCCCGTACCGCTGACTCGCCAGAACTTGATCAACGGGAACGTCGGATCTATTCAAGGATATGACATTACCAGCAGGTATATCTTTGGCGCTGACGCAACCGGCGGCGGGTTAGGGTTCTTTGCGGGCAACGCGACCGGGGAGCCGGTCGTGGTCATCAGAAAAACACCGGCAGCAGAAGTGGATCTTGGCTACGGCAGCAAAGCGACAAATCTCTGCCTTTTTGGCACCGGCGCTGCGGTTTGCAAGAACCAATGGCCAACGAGT
Organism: bacterium; assembly: GCA_043807225.1. Lineage (GTDB taxonomy): Bacteria > Patescibacteriota > Patescibacteriia > CAZCGY01 > CAZCGY01 > JAZDGG01. Next base: position 1,919 of record JAZDGG010000069.1, read on the forward strand.
CCCGTCACGAACATCGACCAAGTCGTCTGGAACCAAAGCGCCGGCACCTACCTCGGACAGGCGAACTGCACCGATGAACAAGGACCGAACCGACCCTGCCCGCAGCCGGGTCAGTTCCACCTCCTCTCGCGAGGCATCGTGAGCAGCTTCTACGCCGGGCCGACCTATTTGAATGGAAGTAATTATACCGTTACAAACGCAACGCTCTACGCCTCTGGGCCGAGCGGGTATGTCGGTATCAACACACTGTCGCAGAGTGGCACGAACAAGCTCAACGTTGAAGGCGGTTCGTACTTCAATGGGGCGGTATCGATTATCGGCAATCTCGCGAAGATCAACAACGTGAACTACGTTTGGCCGTCAGCCCAGCCCGCTGCAAATAAATACCTCAAGGTGACCGACGCCTCTGGCACGCTCACCTGGGCGGATGTGAGTGGTGGCGTCGTCGCTGCCGCAGACCAAGTCGTCTGGAACCAAAGCGCCGGCACCTACCTCGGGCAGACAAACTGTCTTGAAAATGCCGCTGCAGCGAACTGCCCGCAGCCGGGTCAGTTCCATCTGCTCTCGCGCGGCATCATCAGCAGTTTCTATGCGGGGCCGACCTACGTGGGTGGTACGGATTACGGCGTCACAAATGCGACACTCTACGTCTCCCAACCAAGCGGCTTTGTCGGCATCAACACACTCACGCAGACCAGCGGGAGCAAGCTCAACGTGAATGGCGGTTCGTACTTTGGCGGGGCGATCGATGTCATAACGTCGTCAACGCAAAAAGGCGTTACCGTCACCGGGTCGGTTGATAACGTTGCGGTCAATATCAAAAACACCGGGACGAACGGCAACACCTGGGGGCTGTATTCCGCCCTGGCCGGCTCGGGCGCGGGCGCTGGTTCCCTGGGTGTTTACGATACCAATGCCTTGGCATACCGCATGGTCATCCGAAATACAGGAAAAGTCAGCGTCGGCGCAACAGATCCGCTTGCCAAGCTGCATGTGTATGACCCAACCCCGCAAGACGTACTGGCGCTGCAGAGCGGTACGGATCCGGCAGCAGCGGGAGCGTACACAGGACTGATACTGGCGAACAAGAACAGTGGAACAACTCCTTGGTACAGCTCGGCAATCAGGAACATCAACACGGGTGCCAGCCCGGCGTACCTCAACCCCCGCTTGGGATTCTTCACCCAGAATACCGATACCTACCTACCCGGCAACCTTTCTGAACGACTTTCCATTTTGTCAGGGGGAAATGTTGGTATCAACAATACGACTCCAGCCGGAAAGCTCGTCGTGAACAACAATCGCCTGGGTAATGGAAGCACAGGAGATGCGATTGCCGCATATGCGAACTCGGGGTTCTCGGCGATATATGCGGAACAAGGTCAAGCAGGATCTGTCGCGGGATATTTTAGCGTGCCTGCGAATGGGACTGCCGGCCATTTTGATACCATTGGCGGGTATGCCGGATATTTTACAAATACCGGCTCATCTGGGTATACGGGGTATTTTACCTCAAATAATGCCGCTGTGATTTCGGGATATTTCAGTGGAGCACCGCAGGTGGCAGCGATACAGCCGGACCAAAACAGTATCGCAACGCTCAAAGCCGAAAATACTGCGACGACCGGAACCGGCGTTGGAATCATCGGTGTCGGCGGCACAACGACAACCGCTTCACGCGGAAGCTACGGCATTATGGGTTTTGGAAGAAACGCAACCGGTGGAAGCAATCGATCAATCGGCGTATGGGGAGAAAGTCAAGCAGCAAGCTGGGGGAGTATCCGCGCTGGTGTACTTGGGTATGTCCCTGCAACTGGGTTCACCTCAACAATTAACGCCGGCGTGTATGGATCAAATCCAGATCCTGGAGGGGATGACGTGAATTACGCGATCTATTCAAACGGAGATTTCGGAACGCTTGGGAATAAATGGGGTACGCAACAAAACGGCAACGGAACGGCCGTGACCGTTGCACAGACGTGCGGTCATGCGGAAGGCGATGCGGAGCGTAGCTGTCAATGCCCCGAGGGGACCTTCATGGTTGGTTTTTCTCTTACCGCTGGGAGCGCAAATGCGTATTCAATATTTTGTACGGCGCTTTGATACAGTCGATAGGCATCGCCGAAGGCCTTCGATGAAACAAACCGCGAGAAACTGCATTCAGACGATCACCACCGCCCTCGTTTTGGCAGCGATGGCCTTTCTTTTCTTCACGCACGCGGCAGCCGCAAAGTCGCCGCCGCCAGCGCCGCCGGTGCCCGCACCGACAATTGAAATCCTGAACCCAACGCCAAACGCGGTGCTTTTTACGGGCAGCAACCTGACTTTTGAGGTTGAGATCAAAACCGGGCAAGCGGGTGCGACGTATAAAATTGAGTGGGAACCGGTATGGGACGGAACGACACCAACATTTGCTCCTTCGGGTATGTCGGCGCAGTTTGCCGTTGCGGGATTTCCCGCGCTGGCAACGACGTACAGCGGGCTGCGATCTCAATTCGCAGTGCCCGCGACGACGGGGCCAAAACACTTTCGTGTGAAAGTGACCGACGTGACCAATTCCGTCTCAACGCCGCTTACCAGCGGCAAGTACTACGCACTCTCCGATATCGTCCTCACGGGGTATACCTGGCTGGGCGCTTCAACCGGCATCTGCGTGAACGGCACAAACCCGGGTGCCCCCTGCTCACTCGATACTGACTGTCTCGGCGGCGGCGCGTGCGGCAATGACGCGCTCGGGTGGACGTCATTTTCTTGTTCCAACCAGAATCTGGTCTGCCCACAAACGTCGGGATACAGCGTTCGTGTTGCTGCGTCGTCTGAAACCGGCACCGGTACGGCGACGTTGCGAGACAGCGGGTGGATGGGGAATCCGGAAGGAGGGGCGTATTCCAGCGGCTGGATGAGCTTTGACCGGCGCTACTGCAGCGGAGGAACCAAGGCCGGCCTGTTTTGTACCGTTGCGGGCGACTGCCCGGGCGGGGCGTGTGTTGATCTCGGGGCGCCACCGACGGGAGATGCGGAGAATTGGGGAACGAGAACAGAAAATTCCTCGGTGTACTCAAGCATCTCTTCTGGGCGTTACCCCTCGCAGGTCGCCGGCTGGGCGCGATTTCTTACCGATGCGGCTCCAACACCCCCTGCGGATGAAACGGGGTGGGTGCACCTCCGTGGCCCGACGATACCACCGCCATATACCGGGATGAGTTTTCATGAGTGCAGCGACTGCAGCCCCGAAAAGGATAAATGCAACATCTGTGAAAAAACACAGTTAGCAAGCGGCGATCCAAAAACCCTTTGGAAGAACTACGCCTGCAACAGTTGTTATGGATGCACCGCCACAGGAGATTGCAGTAGTTGCGAAATGTGCAGTGCATACGGACTCTCGTATGACAGCCAGCAAGGGAAGCTTGTCGGGTATGCATGGGCGGGGAGCGACCCGTCGTGGGGGTTCGGATGGATGCAGTTCAATCCGTCACTGGGGGGCGTTGCGTTGCTCCAAGCGTGGCTCGCAACGCGGTACGGGGACATCTTCGTGAATACAAAGGATGCAAGTGGGCGATCAATCGTTTCTACGACCCCGCTCCCGTCCCCGCCGGGAACGTACAACGCCACGTACCTCATCCAGGCGAACGGGACGATTGCCTTCACGAGCCAAGCCGGCTACCTCCAGCCGCAGTATCCATCGAACATCAAACTCCCCACGCAGGGGAACCAGTACATCAACGTGCTCGGCCGCATTGATGTGCCGACACTAACCACGGCGGGAACAAACCGGTATGGGACAACGGTGGATATTTCTTCTGCCATTCCCCCCAACGCCAATGGCGGTGACATCGCTCCATATTTGAATACGACACTCGCAGGGAAACTTGATGGGAAGATCTATTACTACAAACCCGATGCTGCAAGCAATAACAAGGCGGTGATCAATAGTGCGGTACTCTTCAAACCCGGGTTCGGAGATCAAAACGGCGCAGGGACGATTATTATCGACGGTGATCTCACCATCAACGCAAATGTCGCGTATGATACCAACCAAACATTCGGGAAGATCATCAACCTTCCCTCGGTCGCGTGGATTGTTCTTGGGAACCTCACCATTGCCCCGTCTGTTGGTGCGGTTGGCTCTTCAACAGACCCCAACATCGTCGGCGCATTCCTTGTGATCGGATCGAAGTCGGGCGTCGGACATGATGCACTGTGTGGTAATCCTCAAAGCACGGTCGTCGGGGGTGGTGTTGTTTCCACCGGCCAATCAAGCACGCTGCCGCTCATCATCCACGGGCTCATCATGGCAAAGTGCTTCAATTTTGAGCGAACCGTTGCCACACAAAAAGGATCGGAGCAGATTGTCTACGACGGCAAGATGATCGCAAATTCCCCGCCGGGTCTGCAGGATCTCACCGCGGTGCTGCCGGTCATCAGGGAAGTGACGCCGTAAAAACCGAAAATCACCTCCAGAATCGTGTCACACATCGTTTGACTCAAGGACGATTTTGTGCTATATTGATAACAGGAAAAGGGGAAGCAGACGGCGTGATCGTCTAACTGGCGTCAGACGGTTTGGCGAGAAAGAGCCAAGAAGCAAAGCAGAAGAAGGTAAAACCGAGGAAAAACAGAAATTCTCATCAATGGCATTCTTCGCAAAGAAACAAGACTATCTCGGCATCGACATCGGGACGTCGAGCATCAAAGTGGTTGAACTCCGAAACGAAGCCGGCCGGCCGAAACTCGTCACCTACGGATTCGTTGAAGAATCCGCGGATTTGATCAAGAACGATTCCCCGCAGAGCCAGTCGCGAATTGTGGCCATCCTCAGAAAAATTTTTGAGCAGGCCCACACGACCTCCGACAAAGCCGTTGCAGCGCTCCCGAGCTTCGCAGTCTTTTCTTCCATCATCAGTCTCCCGCCGATGTCAGAAAAAGATTTGCTCTCTGCTGTCCGGTGGGAGGCGAAAAAGTTCGTTCCGATGCCGCTCGAAGACATGATCCTCGACTGGCGGGCGATCAAAGAACCGGCCGTGAGACCGCAACCGCAAACAGTGTCGTCCTCTCCCTCCGGTCAGGTGGATACCCCGGCGAAGAAACCGAAGGATGTGAAAGTGCTCCTGACGGCCGCGCCGAAAACGCTCGTCAGACGCTACCTCGACATTGCGAAAGCCGCAGATCTCCAGCTCGTGAGTCTTGAAACGGAATCGTTTGCGCTGGAGCGGTCGCTCATTGGCAATGATCCGTCGCCGGTGATGATCATCGACATCGGCGCGATTGCGACGGACATCAGCGTGATCGTCCGCGGCATCCCGATCCTCAATCGCAGCATCGATGTCGGTGGGGAGACGATCACCAAATCGATCATGAACAGTCTCTCGGTCGACCACGACCGCGCGGAGCAGTTCAAGCGAGACTTTGGCATGGCAGCTGATCAGGCGAACCAGCAAATTCCACACACAATCGAGTTCATCATGGGTTCGATCGTCAACGAAACGCGGTACTGTCTCAATCTCTACCAAGGGCAGGGGACGCGCGAAGTCGAGAAGGTTATTCTCTCAGGCGGGTCGGCGTTTCTCCCGCAGCTTCCCGAGTATCTTTCACGGACGCTCAACCTGAAAGTGTTCATCGGCGATCCGTGGGCGCGCGTGATCTTCCCGATGGAACTCAAGTCCGCTCTGCAAGAAATCGGCCCGCGCTTCTCGGTTGCCATCGGCCTTGCGATGCGTAACATCGTATAAATTCATGACGGAGAATCTCCCTCTACGAATACCATGACCGACATCAACCTCCTCCACGATCGAGGGTTTGGGGATGAGCGAAAAGATCAGGAGGAAAAAGAAAAAGAGAAATCACGGATCGTCGTCGAACTGACGAATCCATCAAAAGAAACCCACGTCGAAACGACAGAAAAACCCGGGTCGGGGTTTTGGTCGTTCCTCAAAGAACTCTTTACCGGGCGACGGCAGAAAGCTGAAGAAAAACCCGGAACAGTCCGCATCCTCCATGAGCAGCGGGAGAAACCCGAGCCCGCTCAGGAGCCGCCGCAAAAGAAAAAGAGGATGGAAGAGCACTACGCGCCGAACGCGCAGAACGAATCCGGGCTTGAAGACGTTTTTGCTCCTCCGCTCGCGCCGCAGCAACCTTCGGCGCAGCCGCGGGAACGTGAGCGTCCCGCGAGTCCGCCGCGCATCCCGTCACCAAACCTCCAGGGCGGAAGTTTTTCCGGTACGGTCAATCTCCCCCCTCAACCGGCGGCAACTCCACCGAAAACTGCTCCGCAAGGGCAGCAAAGCGCAACCCCTCCACAAGGCGCTCCGCAAGAAAAAAAGCAGGAACCTTCCCCAGAAGACGCGAGCACCTTCCTCGGCGTCAACTTGGTTCCCGAGGAGATGATGTCGAGCGTCAGCAGACAGAACAGGGCTATTGCGCTCGCATTCATCGCAGCGATGTCCATGTTAGTCGTCGGTCTTGCCTACATCGGCCTCTCAATTTACAACAGCAGGATCGTGATGGAAACGGAAGCACAGAAGCAAGAGATGGCCATTGTCGACCGCCAGATTCAAAAGCTCACCGTGCAAAAACGTGATGCAGAACAGTTCCACTCGGTGACTGAGCAAGCGCTCTCGCTCCTCGACACCCACATCTATTGGACGAAATTCTTTTCGGGGTTAGAAAAATATACGCTGCAGACCGTGAGCGTCCGCTCGGCGAGCGCAGATCAGAGCGGTCACCTTACCCTGACGCTGAGCGGCAAGGATTATCGCTCCCTCGCTCAGCAACTCCTCGCGTTCGAAGCGGCAACGGACTTTGTGAAATCCGTGAGTATCACCGCCGGAGAATCGGCTCAGGGGAAGGAAGGCGAAGGCCAAGGAGTCAATTTTAGCGCGACCATCACGCTCATGCCGAACGTCTTCTACCGCGATTCAACCGGAGGACCGACCTACACGCTTAACGAGTAAGAATCACATGACCGCCCCACTGAAAAAATATACACGCCGATTCAGTCACCTGCTTCTCACGCGATTCCGTTTGGTAGCGACAGGGGTTGTGCTCTTTATTCTTGCCATCGGCTTTTTCCTCTTTCTCAATCCGAAAATTTCTCAGGTGCGCCAGACGGGCATCTTTGACCTACAACAAACCAAGGATCAACTGACGATCAAGAAGGAGATTCTCGCGGCAACGCAAGATCTGAAGCAGCGATACGATCAGCTCAATCTCGCTGATGTAAAGAAACTTCGTCAGATTCTCCCCGATAAGCAAGGGATTCCCGATCTTTTCGTCCAAGTTGAGGCCATTGCACAGGCCGCTGGGTTGACGCTGCAGAATGCTGGGTTTACCGACATTGGTGCCGCGGCCACGACGCCAACGATCCCAGCCGTTAGTACCGAAGAATCAGAAACCGCAACTGCCAACAAAAACTCCAACAAGACGTCAACTGCTCCCGAGTCGGTCATTCTTCCCAAACAAAAAACCCTCTCACTTCGAAAAATGAACGTCAGCTTCTCTGTTGCGGGCGGGACAGGGTACGATGATCTCAAGCGCTTTCTTGCGAACGTCGAATCGAGCGTTCGTCTGTTCGACATTCAGCAGGTTTCCTACACGCCAACCGGGACAGAGTCTTATCAGATCAATGCCGTGACCTATTATCTTCAATAATTCCTACTCCGTATGGCCCTCGTCAAACGTCGAATGAGTCGAAAAAAAATGATGCTCCTCGTGGGGTTTCTTGCGGTGTTTGTCGCTGGCGGGTTGTACTACCTCTTTGGCATGAACAATGCGGGGATTATCAGCTCCGGGCAGGATCCGACAATGCAGCGTCTCCAGAGCAACCTCCGCGACCTCCAAGCCGTCCAGCAATCTCTCTTGCCGTCGCTCCAGAAGCTGTTTGATGATACCCGATTCCAGGAGCTGAAACAGTACGGCGACATTCCCGTCCAGCCGGGGAAAACAGGCCGAGCAAACCCCTTCGCACCATTCTAAAAAACACCATGCCGGATGTACCCGAGAATCAGAATCAGCAGCAGTCGGGAGTGGTTGTTGCCGCGTCAGAACCGGTGCCCGTTGGACAGGCGTCGCAAGTCCAAGACGACGAGATACTGAACGCGCTGGTCAGCAACAACATCCTTACGCAGCAAAAACTCGACGAGCTGCGAGATGAGGCCGAGACGCACAACCGGCCGCTGCTTGCGTATATCGAAGAAAAACGCCTTGTTCGTGAAGAGGATCTCGTACAGATCAGGGCGAAAATTCTCAACGTACCCTATATCGATCTCTTCGGGAGGATCGTCCGCGGCGATATCCTGAATATCATCTCGCAGGAACTTGCGCAGAATTATCGCATGGTCGCCTTTAACCAGGTACAGAATGAGGTGAGCATTGCCATGGTTGACCCAACCGACTTTAAGGCGCTCGAAGCCATCGAATTCATCGCCCGAAAAAACCGCTTTCGGATGAAGTATTACATGGTTTCCATCTCCGGCTTAAAGTACATTCTGCGGCAGTATGAAAGTCTGTCGTTGGAGGTAGAAGAAGCGTTGAAGAGTGCAGAAGCCGAGGTGAAGCTCGAAGCGGGAAAGCAGATTGCGAACGAGGGAGAGGATGTCGAGGAAGTGGTGCGCCGCGCCCCTGTCTCAAAGATGGTGTCGGTGATCCTGCGGCATGCGGTGGAGGGGCGTGCCTCCGACGTGCACATCGAACCCGTGGGGAGCGAAACGCGGGTGCGGTATCGCGTCGACGGCGTTCTGCATACCTCAATTGTCCTCCCGAAGTATATTCACTCCTCGATCATTGCACGCATTAAGGTGTTGTCAAATTTGAAAATCGATGAGACGCGGGTGCCGCAAGACGGCCGCTTTCGTATGACGATTGAGAATCGAGACATCGACTACCGTGTCTCAACGCTCCCGCTCTTCAATCAAGAAAAGGTCGTGATGCGTATTCTGGATACCGCCGGCGGGACGCTCGGTCTCGATCAGCTCGGTTTTGAGGGCAGAAACCTTGTCGCGATCTCTGATGCCATCAAGCGCCCGCACGGGATGATCCTCATGACCGGTCCCACGGGATCTGGGAAATCCACAACGCTCTACGCGATGCTGTCGATTCTGAACAGCGAGCAGGTAAACATCGTCACGCTGGAAGATCCGATTGAGTACTATCTGAAGGGCATTAATCAATCACAGATCAATGCAGAGGCGGGATTCACTTTTGCGGGCGGTCTTCGTTCCATCCTCCGGCAGGATCCCGACATCATCATGGTTGGGGAAATCCGCGACCGCGAGACGGCGGAACTCGCCATTCACGCCGCGCTCACCGGGCACCTGATGCTCTCGACGCTGCACACCAACGATTCCTTTGGCGCGGTACCGCGGCTGGTTGATATGGGCATCGAGCCGTTCCTTCTCGCCGCGTCGCTGAACGTCGTGATGGCGCAGCGGCTTGTCCGGCGCGTCTGCCAGCACTGCAGAACCGAACTCACACTCCCAGAGAAACTGGATGCGGAAGTGCGCGCGGGAATTGAGGAACTCCCCGCTGACGTGAAGCCAAAAGGGATGGACATGAAAAAGAAGCTCACCTTCTACCGCGGCCGCGGGTGCGTCCGCTGCGAGAACTCCGGGTATAAGGGGCGCATTGCGATCATCGAGGTGTTCGAAATCACACCGGAGATTCAAAAGATCATTGTCGAAGGGGGAGATATGATTGCAAAAATTCACCAGGCGGCGAGCAAGCAGCAGATGTACACCATGAAGCAAGATGGGACGCTGAAAGCGCTCCGCGGCCTGACGACCATCGAAGAGGTCTTGTCCGTCACGAGAGAATAATATGGCAGAAACACAAGAAAAACTTTCGCGGGTGCTTCTCATCGAGGACGATACGTTCCTCGTCGGGATGTACGTTGCCAAGCTTGAAATGGAACGTTTTCTGACACTCGTCGCGAACGAGGGTGAACAGGGCCTTGCGATTGCAAAACGCGAAATCCCGGATCTCATTCTCCTCGACATCGTCCTCCCAAAAATGGATGGCTTTCTCGTCCTTGAAGAGCTCAAGCGCGATCCAACGACGCGATCGATTCCCGTCATCCTGCTCACCAATCTCGGGCAAAAAAAGGACGTCGAACGAGGCATGGCCTTGGGGGCGAGCGACTATCTCATCAAGGCACATTTCATGCCGTCTGAAGTCATAGAAAAAATAAAGCACACCATCGAACGAACGGCGACCCTTCGATCATTTTCTTGATTCTCCCATGGCACTTGGTCAACAGATGAACGTTGAGCGCATTCTCACCCGCGTTGCTGAATACAAGGCGTCGGATTTGCATCTCACGGTCGGAATGCCCCCCGTGCTCCGGGTCGACGGAAAGCTGGTTACCCTCACCGACGAAGAGACGGTCACTCCCGAGTTTATGGAGTCCGTTCTCGAGCAGCTCATGAGCGACGAACAGCGCGCGACGCTTGCGAAAGATCGCGGCGTGCTGTTCACGTTTGATTTTGGGAACAAAGCGCGGTTCAAAGTGAACGTCTTTTATCAGCGAGGATATCCATCGGCATCGCTCCGTTTCATTCCGCCCGAGATCCGGTCGGTCGCCGAACTCGGTTTGCCGGCTGTCGTCGAATCGTTCGCCCGATGCAAGAAAGGATTGGTGATTGTCTCCGGCTCGTATGGTTCCGGTCGTTCTGCAACGCTGACGGCGCTCGTGAACACGATCAATCAGGAACGCGCTGAGCACATCGTCTCGATCGAAAATCCGATCGAGTATGTTTACGTGAACACGAAGAGCGTCATTGAGCAGCGTGAAGTTGGCCGTGACGCGCCATCGTTCGCGGCCGCCTTGAAGAATATCTACCAGGAGGACGCCAACGTCGTGGTGATTTCGGAACTCGAAACGCCCGAGGTGATCGAACAGGCGCTGAGGATCGCGGCAACGGGGCGGCTCGTCTTGACTTGTATGGACATGGAGACCGCCGTGCAGACCATTGAGAAGATTCTCAGCAGCTTTCCCACGGAGCGGCAAGAGCAAATCCGCATTGAACTGAGTGAGTGCCTCCAGGGGGTCGTGGTGCAACGCCTCTTGCCGAGAATCGGCGGCGGAAGCGTGGTCATCGCGGAGGTGCTGACCGTGACGCCCGCGATCCGATCGGTCATCCGCGACGGAGCGATCTACCAGGTGCAGACGATCCTCCAAACCTCGCGGGAAGAGGGGATGGTTGCGTTTGATCGCTCGCTCGCCGACCGTGTCAAGACCGGCGAAGTGCTCCAAGACGAGGCAATGAAGTACGCAACTGATCAGAACACCCTCCGACTTATGCTTCGGCCGCTCCCAGAACGCTAACACCTCATGGCGATTTTTGATTACAAAGCGAAGGATCGGCAGGGCAACACCGTTATCGGTGCGGTGGAGGCACCGACAGAAAACGTCGCAACGGACGTCCTCAAAGAGAAAGAGCTCATCATCCTTTCTTTGACTGAGCGGAGAAAGTCGACGCTCTTTCAGGCGAGCCTCCCGTTTCTCAACCGGGTCAAAGTCCGCGATGTTGTGATTTTTGCGCGCGAGCTTGCCGTGATGATCTCCGCGACCGTGCCGATCGTTCAGGCGCTTCGGATTCTTACGCACCAGACCGAGAACGTCACGTTCAAGATCATCATTTCTGAGATCGCCGATGAGGTTGACGGCGGAGCAAAGCTCTCCTCGTCGCTGGCGCGCTACCCGCAAGTCTTCAGCGACTTCTTCATCCACATGGTTCGTTCGGGGGAAACGACCGGACGGCTCGACGACACGCTCAACTACCTCGCGGATCAGCAGGAGAAAGACTACGACCTCCGATCAAAAATCCGCGGGTCGATGAGTTACCCAGCATTTATCGTCAGCGGGATGGCCATCATCGGCGTGGTGATGATGATCTTTGTTGTGCCGAAGCTCACGGCGATCATCGAGGAAAGCGGCGCCCCGCTTCCGTTGTCAACGAAGATCCTCATCGGGCTCAGCTCGTTTCTTCAGCATGATTGGTGGGTGCTGCTCTTGATCCTCATTGGGCTCTTCTTCGGGTACCGCGCGTACCACCGCACCGAGAGCGGCCATTACCGCATCGACATGCTCCGGCTGCGCGTACCCGTCTTCGGGAGCATCTACAAACGCATTTACCTCACGCGGTTCGCGCAGGGATTGTCAACGCTGCTCCAGAGCGGCATCCCGCTGACCCGGTCGCTCGAAATCGTCGCGGATATCATCGGGAACCGGGTCTATAAGGATCTCACGCTCAAAACGATCAAAGAAATCGAGGACGGAAATCCCATTTCGACGATTTTTTCACAGAGCAAACACGTACCGGCGATCTTGAGCCAGATGATGAGCGTCGGGGAGCAGACCGGCCGTCTCGATCAGATTCTTTCAAAACTCGCTGGATTCTATTCGCAAGAGGTCGAAAACGACGTCAAAAACCTGATGACGCTCATCGAGCCGCTCATTCTCATGGTGCTTGGCGTCGCCGTCGGGGTGCTCGTTTCGGCGATTCTCCTCCCGATTTACCAAGTATCGACGAGCGTGTAGTGGCTTTGAACATTTACCGAAAAAGTGGTATACTACAGCTAATTGTGGATAAGCGTCTCTCAAGGAAACTCAATCGATTCCACTACTCAGTTCTCAACTCTATAACTCTTAACTTTTAACTTTTCATTTGTCAGGGGGTGAAAAATATGAAAAAACAAAAAGGATTCACACTCGTCGAGCTTCTCGTGGTCATCGCGATCATCGGGTTGCTCTCGACGATTGCCTTCATCTCGTTGAACCGCGCTCGTGCCAAAGCCCGCGATGCGAAGCGTATTTCTGACGTTCGCGAACTGCAG
>JAZDGG010000070.1:0-3826 GCA_043807225.1 bacterium
ATCTCTTTTGTGCGTTCAGAAATCGACATGAGCATGGTGTTGATGATCGAAAAGCCGCCGACGACCAGGGCGATAAGTGCGCTGCCAAGGATCAGTGCGTTGAAGATAGCAGACGCTTTGTCGATTTGTTCCCCCATCGCCTTTGGTGAAAGCACCATCACCTCATCCTTGAATTGATTCTTGATTGCCGTTGCCACAATATCAGGATCGTAACCGTCCTTCCACGCCACGGCTGCGCCCGTGTTCACATTTTCCATTTTAAATGTTCGTGCCTCAAGCACCTGCGCGCGGACGTCTGCGGGGAGTTTTGCCAGCGCGGCATCAGTGATGCTTGCGGTCTGATCCGCCTGCTCTTTGAGGGATTTCAGAAAAGGGTTCGCTGCAACAAAGAGCTCGCGTGCCGGGGTGATCGGCATAAAGACGTAGGAATCCGGGCCAGTGAGCGTTTGATCGACGACGCCGATAATGTGAAAATCCCGGCCGCGGATCGCGAGCGTATCGCCGACGCCAACCTTTTTGTCGGTCGCGATTGAAATGCCGATAACAATGGCATCATCCGGATCGCCCTTTTCGAGCATCCGGCCTTCCTTCATGTCAAGCGTTTCCCAGTTTCGGTTGCGCGCAGTCCGATTGAGATCCATCCCTTCAATCGTTGGCGGCATGCCAAAAGACATCCCACCGGTTGGATTGTCGGGATCTGGCTCGTTCATCGCAAGCTCAATGCCGGGCGCAGCGCTCTCAACCCCATCCACCTTGGCGATGCGATCAAGCAGATCGATCGGGAGCATTCCCCCTTGTGCACCGGACGTAAAGCTCGTTCCTTTTGGCGCAAGCGTAATTTGTCCAGTGATGAATTTCTTCCCTCCACCGATCATTTTATTAAAGCGAGCAGCCATTGATCCCATGACCGTGAATGCGTAAATACCCACGGCAATGCCGAGAATGGTCAGCGCGGATCGCATCTTTCTTCGCCACATGTTTCGCAGGATTTCTCGCATAGATACGCATGAATAGCACTGTTCGCTCGTTGTTACCAACAGTAGGGGGTAGTGTACGGTATTTATTAAGATGGAGCAAGAGGCGGGCATGCGTTAACTCTTGACGCACCTCCGCGGTGGGAGCATTGGGGTATTCCTTTCGGCTGCAGAAGATGAGATACATCGGCTTGACATTTGCTCGCCTTTCCCCTATACTCCTCCCGGTTGAAGTTTCGTTCTTCCCACTGGCCGTTATTTCGGCCTTCACAACGGTACCCGGGGAGGTAGTCGTGAGAGAGTTTTGGACCCCTTTTCTGCGTGAAGTGAGTCGGGTCGTGCAGACGATGGTCAACCAACTTGGCAATCCGATGTACGCGGGTGGGTATCTGTGTGTCAAAAACGCCGCTGGGGAGGTTCTCTTCATCATCAGGATTCTCACACCCTCGGAGGCCCTTGGTGACAAGGCGTTCGTCCTCTGCCAAGAGAAGTGCGACAGGACGCGGGAGCACGGGCACGAGAGCGCCGCGCAGTCCCGGGATGACGAAAACGGCAAGTACCCCGGCGCATTCCGTGTGCCGATCGAGATGCCGAGGGAGGTGTACTATATTGGCTTCTCTGGGTTGCCGTGGGCGAATGACGAACTCGCGGTGATCATCCCCCTCCTCCGCCTCCACTGGATGAACAAGGGGAGTGCCGAGGAGCTTCTCGTGCACAGCGGGAACATGCATCTTGAGGAAACACTCGCAACGTTTTCGATCTACGACTGATCTGCGGCGTTTTCTCCCTCACGTTTCGACCGAGCTTCGCCCCTGCGGAGCTCTTTTCTTTTGAAAAACACTCTTGACGAGAATCGGTGTTTTCGGTACACTCGCATCAACTAGTGCGCAGACGCGCACACTTTTTTTCATCAGACATAAACAGCCGACACCCCGAATCACCTCGTGTTCGGGAAAGCTCTCTCTTTATTACGCGGTAACAATGGAAATACGGAATGTAGCCATCATCGCCCATCCCGTGACAAGCACGGGACAGGCTGACAGTTATTAGTTCGTATGGAAAATCAAATCCGAAATGTCGCGATTATTGCTCATGTGGACCATGGCAAGACCACGCTGGTCGATGCGCTGCTGCGGCAATCCAAAACGCATTTGCAAAAAGACGTCGCCGACGTTGATTTGATCATGGACTCGAACGACCTCGAGCGGGAACGCGGTATCACGATTTTTTCAAAAAACGCATCGGTCGTCTGGAAAGGCACAAAGATCAACATCATCGACACACCAGGCCATGCGGACTTTGGCGGCGAGGTGGAACGCGTTCTCAACATGGTCGATGGCTGTCTCCTTCTTGTTGACGCAAAAGAGGGGCCAATGCCGCAAACGCGGTTTGTGCTCAAGAAAGCGCTCGCAATGGGTCTGCGGATTATCGTTGTCATCAACAAAATCGACAAACCCGATACGCGCCTCGACGAGGTGCTCAACCGTACCTTCGATCTCTTTGTGGAGCTTGGCGCGAATGACCGAACGCTTGATTTCCCCATTGTCTATGCTTCAGCAAAAGAAGGGAAAGCCGGCGCAGGGTCGGATCTTGCTGCTATGGTCGACATCGACCCGATTTTTTCTTCAATCTGTAAAGAAATACCTGCACCGAGCGGTGATCCCGCAAGGCCGTTGCAACTACTCGTCACGACTCTCACCAACGATCCATTTCTCGGGCGCGTTGCGACAGGGCGTATCGCCAACGGCATTATCCGTTCTGGCCAGACTGTCGTGCACATCAACCGTGCGGGGTTGCACGCGCCTTTTCGTCTTACGACGTTGATGACCTTTCGCGGTCTTGACCGTATTCAAACGCAGGAGGCCTTTGCAGGGGATATCGTGGCTATTGCAGGTATTCCGGATGTAACCATCGGCGAAACAATTGCCGATCCTGCCGAACCACGTGCGCTGCCTCTTCTTGATATCGAAGAACCGACAGTAAAGATGACGTTCCTCGTGAACGACTCTCCATTTGCCGGCCGTGAAGGAACATTCTGCACGTCACGCCAAATCAACGAACGACTCGAAAAGGAACTCGAAACCGACCTTGCGCTTCATGTGGAGAGCGAGCCGCGCGGCGGCTGGGTCGTCTCTGGTCGCGGAGAACTCCATCTTGCCATTCTCATCGAGCGGTTACGCCGTGAGGGGTATGAGCTCCAAGTCTCAAAGCCACAGGTGATTATCAAAGTCGTGGACGGGAAAACGCTCGTGCCGTTTGATCGCGTGTTTCTCGAGGTGCCAGAGCAACTCAGCGGAACAGTCATCCAGACCATGGGTGCACGTGGCGGACAGATGCACGACCTGCAGACCCGCGAGGCCATCACGTATCTCGAGTTCGTCATCCCGACTCGCGGATTATTTGGTTTCCGCAGTGTCTTTCTGACCGACACGCGCGGGCTTGGCATCATGAACACCTCGTTCGAGGGGTACAAACCGGATTCGGGTGACTGGCATGAACGCGATCGCGGGTCACTCGTCGCGCACGAAAGCGGCACAACCAATCTCTACGGATTGCTCAACGTGCAAGATCGTGGTATTTTTTTCATCGGTCCGGCGGTTACCGTGTATAAGGGCCAGGTCGTTGGACAAAACACTCGAAGCGGTGATATCCGCGTAAACGTGTGTAAGACAAAACAACTCTCCAATATGCGCTCGAAGGGCGACGGATCCGCAGAACATTTTAATACGCCAAAGACGATGGGGCTTGAAGACGCATTGGAGTACATCAGTGATGACGAGCTTGTCGAGGTGACGCCAAAATCGATTCGCATCCGCAAACGTATTCTCGACGAAGCGCTCAACAAGAAACTG
>JAZDGG010000071.1:0-14483 GCA_043807225.1 bacterium
CGTGGTCATCGCGATCATCGGGTTGCTCTCGACGATTGCCTTCATCTCGTTGAACCGCGCTCGTGCCAAAGCCCGCGATGCGAAGCGTATTTCTGACGTTCGCGAACTGCAGAGTGCACTTGAGCTCTACTACAACGACCAGACGAGTCCGGGGTACCCCCAGTCGAACTCAGCTGTTGTGCTCTCGTCAACGCTCCTAGGTACAACGTACGTCGCATCAATTCCGACTGCGCCAACGCCAGCGGAATCGAATTGCATTGTGACTGCAGTTGACTACAACCCGTACACATATAAGTCATATGCCTCACAGACGGATAACGGTGTCGGTTACGGGTGGTACCGCATTCAGTTTTGTCTTGGAGGGGCGTCTGGTGGTCTGACCCTTGGTTGTATACGCGCGGAACCGTCAGGTATGTCGAACGTGGCCTGTGCAGCACTTCCGTAATACGAGTAACGACAAAAGGGTCGGCAGTTTCATAAAGCCGGCTCTTTTGGTATCATGAACGCGTTATGCGTCGCGGACACAGACAAGAAAAAAAGACACAATGGCAAGAGCATAAAGGCGCAACGGTGCTGGAGCTTTGTGTCGCCGTTGGACTGATCATTGCCGTGCTCTTCGCGCTCCAGGTGCTTTCAATGCAGGAACGGGCGCAGACGCACGACCTCCGGCGGCTTGCCGATATGCGGATGCTCGAAGCGGATTTTGAGCAGCTTTTTCGAACAACTGGCGGCTACGATGCAGCCGCGACCGACGGATGCGGCACACTGGAGGTCCTCGTTTCGACATGTAACTTCACTCGAATCGGCACTTCCGCAGCAGATCTGCGCGATCCTGGGAAGGCGGCGTATCGTGTCACTGCCGTTCCCACGCAAAGTACATATGAGGTAACCTTTCTCCTCGAGCGGACGCATGAAGGAATCACCGCGGGAAAACATACGCTGTCTCCGAACGGAATACGCTAGCAAGAGTGAATGATGTTTCCCTGGTGATTCGCCCCCGTTCCAATCCTCAACATCGTCCGTATTATTCTGGATCTTGGGAGTCAAGAGAAAGAAACGAGATCCTTGTCACTTTTCTTTGCAGTATGAAAAGTGACACAAAAGAACTGCTGGGGGAAATATTCACTCTCATTAGCATGGAAACATCAAAGAGACTGCAGTGGCGTTCAGATTTCCCCCAGACCCCAAATCCGCTTGGCTATTTCGTTCCGTTGAAGTGTTTCGTGTGTGGCGAAGGTCGGGGTGCACCATCTGGTTAGACGATGACCTATTTTCTTCCACTTCTCATTTTCTTCTTCGGGTGCATCCTCGGGAGTTTTTTTAACGCCGTCGTTTGGCGTTTTCCGCGCCGTGTACGCATTGCAGCACGTCACTCCATCTGTCCAAACTGTCGGCATGCGCTTGGCTGGTTCGATCTTGTCCCGCTGATCAGTTTTCTCTTCCTTCGTGGAAAGTGCCGGTACTGCGCAAAGCCAATTTCGTGGCGTTATCCGATCATCGAGATTGCAACGGGATTCCTCCTCCTCCCACCGCTCGCTATTTTTGGGATGACCGCAACGATGGTCGTCGCGGAAGTTCTTGTGCTTTTTCTCATCCTCCTTTTTCTCCTCGATTTTTTTTCCTCGCTGCTCCCGGATGAAATCACGATCCCCGCGCTGATTCCCGCGGTCGCAGTCTCACTCCTTCTCGGGCGGGGGTTCAGCGCCATTCTGCTCGGTGGTATACTAGGAGCAGGTTTTTTTGCATTGCAGTACGTCCTTTCCCGCGGAAAGTGGATCGGATCCGGAGACATCCGACTCGG
Organism: bacterium; assembly: GCA_043807225.1. Taxonomy (GTDB): domain Bacteria; phylum Patescibacteriota; class Patescibacteriia; order CAZCGY01; family CAZCGY01; genus JAZDGG01. The sequence goes on from JAZDGG010000071.1 coordinate 1,802, forward strand.
AGCCGTCATGGGGTTGGCACTCGGCGTCCAGCTGCTCGCTCTCGCTCTTGCCCTTGCCTACATCGTCGGTGCTCTGGTGGGAATCTTCCTGGTCATCGAACGACGAAAGCGCTGGAAAAGCCAGATTCCCTTTGGCACATTTCTGACCGCGAGCACGTACCTGGTGCTGCTGATCGGCGCGTCGTCAGGGGGCGCAGAAATATTCTTCTCCTGGTTCGGATTCTGACAACCGTTATGGATACTCACAGAGATACCTTTCGTTCTCAACAACCGCGCGGGTATACGCTGCCCGAACTTCTCGTCTCCATTGCGGTGTTTGGCATTTTGACGACGATGCTGATTGCGAACTTCCATCGCGGGAGTCTCGCGGATGACCTGCGGGTGAGCAGCCAAACGTTTGCAGAGAATCTTCGAACGGTGCAAAACCTCGCGATGATCGGCCGATCCGTCCTTGTGGGGGCAAACACAAAAGTGCCCCCAGGGGGGTTCGGCGTCTCCCTTCCCTGGATTTCTTCCAAGACCTACACGCTGTTTGCCGATACAGCGATACCACAGGGCACTGGTTGTATCATGAGTGATGCCAACAACCCGAACTTTCAATATGATGCTGGTCTTGGATGCGATCAGACCGTCGACGCAGGGAACGTCCAGTTCAGGCCGAATATCGTCATCGATGCGATCAAAATTGATGCAACGCAATGGGTCTTTGGGAACGGGACGTGGAGTCCGTGGGGTTCCTCGGATCCCAACAATGCGATCGATATCGCGTTCCAGCCGCCAAAACCCATTCCCGTTGCCGACGGCCTGGTAGGAAAGACCATCCAGATCGAGCTCCGGCATCTGCAGACCAATCAGTACCGGACGATCACCATCATCGGCCCTTCTGGTCAGATCAGCGAACGATTCGGGCGGATACAATAGAGCATGCATCGACCCTCACCAAACGGACAAACCCTTGTTGAACTCGTCATCGCGATCGGGATTATCGTGATGTGCGTCGTGGCGATCCTCGGCCTGACGATCTCTACCTCAACACTGTCGAACGCGAGCAAGGCACAAATTCTCGCAGTCAATCTCGCGCGAGAGGGGATCGAAGTCGCCCGGCACATTCGCGACAACAACTGGCTCGCGATTGATTCTGGCGTTGCCAATATGACGTGGAATAACGGTCTCTATTACCAGGATGCTTCGTATACCTATGATTACACCGGCATCGCGGAATATCAGCTCCCAACGTCCGGTACATGGACGCTCCTTTTCGACCAGGTCAGCAACCTGTCATCGCCAGCAGCCCAGATGTATTACCACCCGGTCAAGGGTTTTTACGACCAGATCGAAAATTTTGATCCTGCCAGTTGGAGCGGTTGGAGCAAGATCTCCTATTGGCGGCTTCTCCATACCAATCCGATCTGTTGGCCGACGGGAGGACCGACGCTCGCGAACCCTGAAAAAATACTAGGTGATACCGCCCAAGCGTCTGCTGTAGGAAGCGATCCATGCACAATGCCCCCCCTCACTGGCTATACCCAGGTTGGCATTCAGGTCCGTTCTCAAGTCCGCTGGCTGGAGCACGGCCGGCCGCATACCGTCGAGATCGACGACAAGCTTTTTAACTGGAAACCGTGATGCGTCAACGTATCCAAACATCACCGGGAGGGTTCACGATCGTCGAGATGCTGGTCGTCGTGGCGATTTTTTCGATTGCGACGCTCATCGCGACGAATATCTTTGTGATTATCAACCGGTCGTCGCAGCGCGTTGCCGCGGCGCAGAAAGTCCAGGGAGATCTGCGGTTTGCCCTCGAAGCCATCACGCGCGAGGTGCGGTTCGGCACCGTCGACTATGAATGCTACGATTCGTCCGCAACACTTGGCAACGCGCCGTGCGATCTGAGTCCGACGCTCCCCGATCTTTTGTCTACAACTGGAAAAACAGCACTTTTGGCACTCCGAGATGCGAACGGAAACCGCATTCGGTATGAAGTGATCAACGATACAAACGGCATTCCAAAGCTTCAAGTCTGTTATATTGATGTCACGACAGAGGAGCTGACAAAATGTAATGCCGCATCGAGCTGGCAGATCGTCACATCAGAAGATGTGCGGATCACCAATGGCGATTTTTATGTTTATCCTTTCACCGATCCGTTTCGGTTGAGGTCTCCAATTCCACCAACAGGGACAAGCCCCTACGACTACGACCAACAGCCCGTCGTGACGATTGTGCTCAAAACAAGGCAAGTGTCGAATGTCGTGTCGCCAGAGAACATCTCCGCGCAAACAACCGCGGTCTCTCGCTATTACGTCCGCTGATATGATCAACGATCACTCATCACGCGGCGTCATCTCGCTTCTCGCCCTCATCATCATGGCGGCGGTCACTGCCACGGCGCTTGCGGCAGCGGCAATCGTGATCGCGGAACTTCGCCAAACAGAAAACCTCGACCAGTCCATCACCGCCGTCTATGCGGCAGAGTCGGGTTTGGAGGATGGCCTTTATATCATCAAAGCGAATCGCACGTCGCTGCCTCTCGATACGGTCAAAAACACCCTCCTTGCTGAGGGAAGTGGTGTCAATCGTGTCGATCTGTCGACTGGGGCAACATGGTCTCGCTCTGCAGAGCTCGAAAACCGGTATATCATTCCGCGGCTCTCCGCGGATGAGACGGTGAATCTCGATATTTTCAATCCCGACAATCCCGCGCAAACCAGCATTCAATCCCTCTGGGTGAATTGGTCGTGGCACTGCACCAGCGCATCAGCATACGTAGAAATGAACACGACGATGCTCACGTGGGACAAAACCCCCCAGGGCTTCGTCTCGTTCGATCCGGCGACCCAGCATATCTATAAGGTGACGACGGCGTGCAATCCGCTTCCTTCATCGCCGGAACGATGCCAGGATATCAAGCTGACCGATGTTGGCGGATCGCAGATCACGCCGGGCAAGCCGTATCGATTCAGTTTTCGGCTGCTGGTTCCCGGGGACACGAATACCTGCACGGCGGATAACGTCGTGATCACCGCATACAGCGATCAATACCCGTGGACGATCCCCCAGTCCGCTGATCGGCATCCGATCTCCCTCCCGACCACGATCCAGATCAAGTCGGTCGGCTCGTTTGCGCGGTCACAGCAGGCGCTGACCGCATCCGTTCCCTGGCGCGCGCCGATCTCTGGTCTGCTCGGTTTTGTGCTCTTTAGCGAGGAGCCGGTCTCAAAATAGCCACGACGATGAATCGGCGTGAAGCGCACGAGCGCATCAACAAACTCCGCACCGTCATCAACCACCACCGGTACCTCTACCACGTTCTTGACCGGCCGGAGATTTCTGATGCCGCGTGGGATTCGCTCAAGCGCGAGCTTGCGGAGCTTGAGTCGCAGTATCCCGATCTCATCACGCCAGATTCGCCCACCCAGCGGGTCGGCGGCAAGGCACTGACGAAGTTTGCGAAAGTCGCCCACCGCACGCCGATGCTCTCGCTCAATGATGCATTCAGCGTTGAAGAAGTCCGCGAGTGGGAAGAGCGCATCGTCAAACTCGCGGGTCCTGGCAGCCGGCGAACGTACTATTGTGAGGTGAAAATGGATGGGCTCGCGGTGAGTCTTCGGTACCGCGAAGGGCTGTTCGTGCGTGGCGCAACGCGCGGTGACGGGAGGGTGGGGGAAGACATCACGCAAAACCTCCGGACGGTTGAGGCCATCCCGCTCGTGCTGGATATTGACCGCCTCCCTGCGGCGCTCCGTTCGCGCGCTCGCGGCGACGTTGAGGTTCGCGGAGAGGTCTACATGCGGCGGGATGCGTTTGAGCGGCTGAATCGCCTTCAACAACGACGAAAGGAACCACTCTTTGCGAATCCGCGAAATGCGGCAGCAGGGAGTCTGCGGCAGCTCGATCCGACAGTCACCCGCGAGCGCGCTCTCAACTTTTTTGCGTACGACTTTCTTGCCGATTTCGGACAAACGACGCACACCGAGAGCCACGCGTACGCAAAGACACTCGGCTTTCCAGTCAATATGCTCAGCCGCCGCTGTTCCACACTCGCGGACGTCGAACGATTCCACGAACGTGTCGGCAAACTTCGCCCGAGGATGGAGTATCAGATCGACGGCGTGGTGATTAACATTGATGAGCTTTCCCTTTTTCGCAAACTTGGCGTTGTGGGCAAAGCACCTCGCGGTGCGCTCGCCTACAAATTCCCCGCGGAGCAGGCGACGACGGTCATCGAAGATATTAAGGTCCAGGTCGGACGAACGGGCGTACTCACGCCGGTCGCCGTCCTTCGCCCCGTGCAGGTTGCGGGTTCAACCGTCGCACGCGCAACGCTGCACAATGCCGACGAAATTCAGCGCCTCGATGTGCGGATCGGCGATACGGTCATTCTGCAGAAGGCCGGCGACGTCATTCCCGACATCGTGCGCGTGGTGACGGATCTGCGCAGCGGAAAGGAACGCCAATTCCACATGCCAGCAACCTGCCCCGTCTGCAATGCCAAAGCGGTGCACCCGGCGGGAGAGGTTGCGACCTACTGCAGAAACCGCTCATGTCCGGCGCAGCATCTTGAGGGGCTCTATCATTTTGTGAGCAGAAAGGCGTTTGACATCGACGGGTTGGGGCCGAAGATCCTCGATCAGCTTGCTGCAGAGGGCTTGGTCAAAGAACCGGCAGACCTCTTTCGTCTCACGCCGAAGGATCTTGAACCGCTTGAACTGTTTGCGGAGCGAAAGGCAGAAAAGCTTGCTCGCGCAATCCAGGAGAAGAAACGCCAGCCGCTGAGCCGCTTTCTTTTTGCGCTCGGCATCCGGCACGTGGGCGAAGAGACGGCCATTGCATTGGCCAATCATTTTGGTACGCTCCCTCGTCTTCTCGCGGCATCCGCTGAAGCATTTGAGCACGTCCCGGATGTCGGGCCGATTGTTGCACAGAGCATCGCGGCATTTGTTACGCACCCCGACAGCCGCAAACGCATTGAACGTCTGCTTGAATGTGGCGTCCGCGTCACACCCGCAGAACGCACGACATCAAAAAAACTCGCGGGCAAAGTCTTTGTGGTCACCGGGACCCTCTCCTCCATGACGCGAGACGATGCCCACAGCTCCATTCGCAAGCAAGGCGGCGATGTTTCTTCCTCCGTCTCAAAAAACGTCGATTATCTCGTCGTGGGGGATGCACCGGGGTCGAAACTCGCCAAAGCCGAGAGGATTGGCGTGCACATCCTCACCGAAGAGCAATTCCTTCGCCTTCTCAGGGGGTGATCCCACGTCCCGCGGTCAATGCGGCGGTTTCGGTCTGAAGCCATCTTTTGCTATACTGCAGCGGTATGGCTGCAATCAAACCACAGGATGTTGAGCATATCGCCGAGCTTGCGCGACTGCGTTTAACGCGCGAAGAGGTCGAGAAATTTTCCGTTCAGCTTTCGAGCATTCTCGAGTACATGGAGAAACTCAATCGCGTCGAGACGGCGAACGTCGAACCGACGCGGCAGGTGACGGATCTCGTGAACCGCTCACGTCCCGACACCATGGTGCGACAAGAACCACACGTCCGCAAGGACATTCTCGCTGAAGCGCCCGAGAGCGAGAACGATGGCTACAAAGTCCCGCCGGTTTTTTCGGAATAACGATGGAGTACGATACCCTGACCATCGCGAAGGCGGCGGAGGCGCTGAAGAAAAAATCCGTCTCAAGCGAAGATCTCGTGAAAAGATTCTTTCGGCGCATGGACGCATGCGAGCCGTCGCTGAATGCCGTCCTTTACCGTTCTGAGGAATCCGCGCTCACGGCGGCGCGGGAGAGCGACGCGCGTCGTCTGCGCGGTGAAACACGAGGCCAGCTCGACGGCGTGCCGATGCTGATCAAGGACACGATCACCGTCCGCGGCATGCCGGCGACGGCAGGATCGCGAATCCTTCGAGGATACCAACCACCATTTCACGCGACGGTCATTGAGCGGCTGCTCAAAAGCGGCGCGATTCTCCTCGGAAAAACAAACTGCGATGAGTTCGCCATGGGCGCCTCGGGAGAAAACTCTTCCTACGGTGCGACGAAGAACCCTTGGAATCTCGATCGCGTTCCCGGCGGTTCGTCCTCAGGATCGGCAGCGGCAGTTGCCGCCGGTGAGTGTTGTGCTGCGCTCGGCAGCGACACCGGTGGGTCGATACGGCAACCGGCAGGATTCTGCAACATCGTCGGGCTAAAACCCACATATGGCCGCGTGTCGCGGTACGGCCTCATCGCCCTTGCTTCGTCACTTGACTGCATCGGGCCGCTGACACGAACCGTCGATGATGCGGCGCTTCTTCTGAACGTCATCGCGGGGTATGATGCGGCCGACGCCACGTCCGTCGAGCAGCCACCGGTCGATCTCTCAACCGTTCACGCTGGAGAGATCCGCGGGCTTCGGGTCGGGATTCCAAAGGAGTACTTCATCGATGGAATGGATGCGGACGTCGAACGGATAGTCCGTGCAGCCATTCCGCTCCTCGAAAAAAACGGAGCGATTATCTCGGAGGTCAGTCTCCCGCACACCAACGCTGCGCTCGCTGCGTACTATATCATTCTGCCGGCAGAGGCAAGCTCGAACCTTGCGCGGTATGATGGGATCCGATACGGCGTGCGCGCATCCGGCGTCCATGACCTGCGGGAGACTTATGGACGCTCGCGGGACGAGGGGCTTGGCGACGAACCGAAGCGCCGCATCATGCTCGGCACCTACGCGCTCTCCGCCGGATACTACGACGCGTACTATCTGAAAGCCCAAAAGGTGCGCACGCTGATCAGAAAAGATTTTTCGGACGTCTTTCGCTCCGTTGACGTCCTTCTTACTCCCACGTCGCCGTCGCTTCCCTTCAAGCTTGGTGAGCGCTTCGCAGACCCGCTGACGATGTATCTTTCTGATATTTTTACCGTCCCGGCGGATATTGCTGGTATCCCCGGTGTCTCCATCCCGGCTGGATGGGGGGATGGTCTGCCGATTGGCGTGCAGCTTATGGGGCCGATGTGGTCCGAAGAGCGAGTGCTCACCGCTGCACGGGCGCTGGAACGGGAACTCAGTATCCCCCTTCGTCTCCCCTCGGTATCGCATGGTGCTTGAAGCGCCGCCCATCCTCGGGTATACTCAGAAGGAAAGTCATCAAGAATATCCTATGGCAGACAAACCATCCCGCATCCTCCTCATCGAAGACGATCAGATGATCTCGACGATGTACCAAACGAAATTTACGATGGAGGGGAAAACCATCGATGTCGCTGCTGACGGAGCGACGGGGCTCGAAAAAGCACGATCAATGCGCCCAGACGTTATCCTGCTCGACATCATCTTGCCAAAACTTGACGGATTTACCGTCTTGAAGGAGTTGAAAGCAGATGCAACAACGAAGAAGATTCCCGTGATTCTCCTTACCAACCTTGGGCAAGACGGCGACGTCAAGAAGGGCAAGGACCTCGGTGCCGACGACTACTTCATTAAATCGAACCACACGCCTGCAGAAATCGTTGCAAAGGTGAAGGAAATACTCGAATCCTGAACTCCTGATCCGGCAGCGAGACAGCAGCGCGTGAAGAGGATTTTCGAGATATCCATGGAAGTATTTTCTTTCCCGATTGAAACAACCCGAGTGAAAAACGCGACGCGCGTTTTTCAGCTCGAAGATCCCGTTGAACGTAAAGAGTACTTCCTCTTGAAAGCGGGCGATGACATCGAGCGGATCAAGACGTTTCTTGAAAACAATACCTTTGTTGCTTTTTTTCTGGGGAAGAAGAACTCGGGAAAGGGGACGTACTCAAAGCTCTTTATGGAAGCCGTCGGGTCGGAACGCCTTGCACACGTTTCTGTCGGAGACGTCGTCCGGCGGGCGCACAAAGTGCTTACGGATCCAGTGACGAAGAAGGCGTTTCTCGCAACATGTGCATCCAAATACCGCGGGTTCCTCCCGTTTGCCGACGTTGTGGATATTGTTGTCGGTCACAATCAAAAAACTCTTTTGCCGACTGAAGCAGTTCTCGCCCTCGTCGAAATGGAAATCGACCGGCTGGGCAGAAAGGCCATCTTTCTGGATGGCTTCCCGCGGAACCTCGATCAGGTGTCGGTTTCGCTTTACGTTCGAGCACTCATGGGATACCGCGATGACCCGGACTTTTTCATCTTCATCGACATTCCGGAATCCATTATCGACGAGCGGATGAAATACCGCGTTGTTTGCCCAATCTGCCAGACACCGAGAAACCTCAAGCTGCTCGCGACCTCCACGGTTGGATATGATGAAGAGAAGAAGCAGTTCTTTCTCCGTTGCGACAATGCCGGGTGCGACCACGCGCGGATGGTTCCGAAGGTTGGGGACGACAAAGGCATCGAGTCGGTTCGCGAGCGGATCAATGTTGACCACGAAGTGATGCAAACACTTCTCGGCCTTCACGGTATCCCCAAAATCCTGCTGCGGAACTCCATTCCGGTTGACGTCATCAAGCAGCATGTTGATGACTATGAAATCACCCCCGCCTACGACTATGCGTATGACGCGGCAACAAAGAACATCTCGATTCTCCAACAACCCTGGGTCGTGAATGACGATGAAGGGAAGCCCTCGAACAGTCTCCTCCCCGCCGCGGTCGTCATCTCGCTCATCCGGCAGACCGCCCGCGTGTTGGGTTGAAAGAAGATGACCGCAAATAACTAACCAGCGTCACTCACTCGTTCATTGACCGCAAGGGTGTCTTTGCTACACTGTGAGCGATCCATCCGCGACTAGATTTGTCTCAGTTCGTGATGCGTTCCTGGTTTCCTCGGAGACCTGCCACTCTGGTGTCGCAGGCGCGGGGTACAGAGGGCGCGTATCGGCCGCTGCGGCGTGCGAGTGCACACGCACTTGCGTGCTCGGAGCGTCTGCATGCCGTTTCGTCTTAGCGAAAGCTTCAGACGACTCGGTCCCTCTTTTTGCCACGGAACGAGACAACTAGCCCTCCGGGTGGGTTTTCGTTTGGCTTGACAGATTTTTTCTTGTTGCTATGCTCTTTTCGGTTCTTTGACAGCTGAAGAGTTCAGTTTGTCATGTGACTCAGGTTCAACCCACACGGGGAGGAACGCATGCACAGGAAGCTTTCCGTTGTCCTTACGGTCATGGCGATGATTGTCATCCCACTGGCCGCGCAGGCCGTCACCGACGACGCCTACAACCTCATCGTGGGACCGGGTGAGAACTACACGCCCACTGCCGGCACCCACGTCTACATCGATGGCATCAGCATCGATCCGACCGCCACTCTCAACATTCCCGGAAACCTTGATCTGTGGGCACCGGTTGCAAACATCGATGGCACGATCAACGGCAACGGCGCGGGGTATGGTACCGGTGCTGGACCTGGTGCGGGCAACTACCCCGGAAGTGGTGGAAGCTATGGTGGCCAAGGTGGTGCCAGTGGATGGGGCACAACCGCGCCACCTCCATACGGTACCGCGGATGGTCCCGACATCCAGATGGGTTCAGGCGGTGCCAACCAGACGCTCGGCGTCGGTGGGCCCGGTGGGGCGCAGATTGCTCTTCATGCCCCGACACTGAATGTCACCGGAATGATCACCGTGAACGGCGCCCAGGGTTCGGATGTCGCGGACTGGGGCGACGGCGGAGGCGGTGGCGCTGGCGGTGGCATCTACCTTGACGGAAAAGACGTTGTGATCTCCGGTGCTCTCTCCGCCAACGGCGGTAGAGGTGGCAACTCCACTGGCTACAGCACCAGAAGAGGCGGTGGCGGTGGTGGCGGTGGTCGAATCAAGGTGTTCTATTGCTCGCTGTCGTTGACTGGTAGTTACAGTGTCGCGGGTGGCGCGGGTGGTACTTGTATCAACCCGAGCTATTACGGCCAGCCAGGCGGAGCGGGTACTTACTACACCGAGATCGTCCCCGAGCCGAGTATCACGTCGATCGTCGACGTGGGCAATGACCAGGGCAGGCAAGTCCGCCTGAACTGGGCCGCGGCGTGCGGTGACGATCCATCCGGCTCGCCTCAAGTGACCCACTACACCATCTGGCGCAAGATTGAGTCGCTCGACAAATCCACGGGTAGAACGACAAGCCAACTGCGGCTCGCGTATCCCCCGGGCGACTGGGACTTCATCGCTGACATTCCGGCGCGCGGTGAGGATGAGTACAACTGTATTGCTCCCACGCTGGCCGACTCGAACTCCACCGGCCAGCATCTTTCAACATTCTTCGTTAGTGCGGTGACGGCAAATCCGTTCGTCTTCTATGACTCGGCTCCGGCCCAGGGCTACTCCGTGGACAACCTCTCGCCCGCACCTCCGGGGTCGTTCGCCATGACCTATGGGGGCGGTGCTAACCACTTGACCTGGCTGGAAAGTCCAGAAGCGGACTTCGACTACTACTCCCTATTCCGCGGTACGACGGCCGATTTCACGCCAGGTCCGGAAAATCTGGTCGTTCAGCAGAGCACTACGGGCTATGTCGACAATTCGCCGGTCAACACCTACTACAAGATCTGCGCCGTCGACTTCAACGGAAACGTGAGCACGTATTCTCTCGCATCGCCGAACCCATCTGACGTGCCGGCGACTGACCGAACGATGATACTCTCTCTGCGAGTGACCAGTCCGGCAACGGCAAACAGAGCCCCAGTCGAGTTCGTTCTGCCAACGGCAGGGGGTGCACGGCTTGAACTCTTCGATGTCGGCGGGCGGGTGGTGGCACGCCCCGACGTGAGTACACTCGGTGCCGGCCGGCATACGCTGAACATTGCCGAGCATCAGCAGCTCGCCTCGGGCGTGTACTTCGTTCGCCTCCAGTCCAGCGACGAGAAGATCACTCGCACCGTGGTCATCCAGTAACTTCAGTCGTTGGTTGAAAGACCGACTCCCCCGACGCTTGTCGCCGGGGGTCTTTTTTTTCCGCAAAAGAATAACCCCTCCCGAGTCGTACGGAAGGGGATTTACGGGCCACCGCGTTCCCACGGACAGGGCTGAAAGATGGGTTCTGGCCCTCGAAAGAGGTACGGGGCGTGTGCGAGGAGGTGTTGTGTTCGCAGACGGTTGCAGGTGCCTCTGTTGATCGTGTTTGATTGAGCATCTGCATACTCAAGTCCTTGATCGTCCCATAGGACGCCGTGTGACCACCGGAGGCGAGGTATCGGAAGTTCGTTGCGTTCCAAAAGTGCCTCAACAGCATGGCGCAGACGCTTGCGGCGTCGCAACGCGGCGACGTCCTTGGTCGTTTCTTTTTGCATTCGACCTCCACAAAAGAGCAGCGAGAATCCACAAGGGAGGTAAAGCGATCACCAGCTATCGTACGGAGGAAGCACAGAAACGTCAAGAACTCTTCTCAAGAAGTACATCCAAGGGCATGGGGGTTGTTGATGCTGTCGTGATAGAAAGAAAAAGCCGATCTCGTGCGAGATCGGCCAGGGAACGGAATGCCTTCTCTATCCTCTCCCATAGAGCGTGTTGGAGCGGAACTTGCAGATCGATTCGAGTAGGGCGTCGGCCTCCCACCGGAGAGCGGCATCGGTGCTCTTGGCCACGAATTTGGCGGCAGCACAGAGATCGATCACGTATCCTGCGTTTTCCACGATGATGTGCGTGTCGCTGGTCTCGACATTGATCGGCAGCGAGCCGTCGAGGAGAGAGTTTCTGAACCAGAGCGCCCTGGTGCTCAAACGGCTGGCTTCAGCTTGTGCGACCCCAAGCGCTACGCGGTGATAGAGAAGCGGGATGACAAAGGGAGTTGCTGTGAGCACAAAAGAGAGACGGCAGTTCACCATGGCGCGCACCATCTCCTGTTCCTCGATGCTCCATTCGTGTCGCACGTTCATGTTGGTACCACCAACGAATGACCGGTAGCAGTCTGTTAGAAAGCGCTGGACGAGGGAATCGTCACCCTTGTGTACCATGCATTGCCAGAAGTGGTGCGGGTGTGCAGCGAAGAAACGAACCATGGTCTCGATAAGCAGAAGGTGCGCAGGATCTGTCACATCAACGCGTGCCATCGGGAACCGCACCATGAACCGGATTGCGGACTCACGAAGATACGCATCTGGTTCGATGATTTCCTCTTCACTCCCGACACGTGCAAGGAATGCTGCTGAGATTGCATACTCCGCGGGACCGCCCCCGAATCTGGCAATTGCGTGCAGCAATCCGGGTGCACGCGGTGCAGTAAATGTCGGATAGTCGTCGATCATTTGCTGCAGCGTATCGGGAGGTCGCTCACCGATTGCAGCGGGTACTGCTGACGTGGTCGTCATATCACGCCTCCTAGTGTGCACGCCATCCTGTCGGCATGCGGGAAAGCGTTTTCAACGTGAAAGGTACGGCATCTCCGCCCCTCCGAAGGACGCAATCATCCAAACACCTCTCAAGATCAGCGTCAAGAGCGGGCTGTGCAGATGTCAATCCCTTTTTCCCGCTCACGAAATCTGCTAGCATTGAGTCGCACGTGTTGTGTGCTCGGGTCGGGGTATGGTCCCGCTGTTCCCCGCTTTCGCGGGGAGCGGGATAAACTCCGTTGGCTAGACTGTGCTCGGGTCGGGGTATAGCGAAGCCCGGTATCGCGCTTGCATGGGGTGCAAGAGATCCTGGGTTCAAATCCCAGTACCCCGACCCGAGCACAGATGTTTCATCAAACCTTTTCCTAAGAGCTTGCATGGGGGTTGAGCCCACGAGTGAACGAAACTGCTTT
>JAZDGG010000072.1:0-9004 GCA_043807225.1 bacterium
GATCGCATTCCGAACAAAACCACCGAAACGATGAAGCAATACGAGCAAGAAATCCGGTGGTCACTTCCGTTCCTCTCGTGGGCGCCGCTCGTGTTCGTTTCTGCAACCACCGGACAGCGGGTCAGAGACCTTCTCCCGCTCTGTCGAACGATTGCCTCCGCGCGGAGCGTGCAGTTGACCGATCGGAGTCTTGAGCGTTTCATGAAGCATGCGCTCAAGAAACGAACGCCTCCCCGCACGAATAATGTCGCGACGCGCTTGATCTCCCTCACGCAAATCGCGAGCAAGCCGCCAACCTTTCGCGTGCTCATCGGCCCGCGGCAGCAGCTCGTTACATCGTATACCCGTTTTCTGACCAATGAGCTTCGTTCATACTACCACCTTGAAGGAACGGCAATCCGACTGCGCGTCGAGCAACAACTTCGCCGATGATTCTTCTTCTCGGTTTAGGCAATCCAGGAACTTCCTACACGTGGACCCCGCATAATCTGGGGTTCCGCTCGCTCGACCGCTCTGCACGTGCTCTTCACGCGCCGGCATTTGCGCTCTCTCCGCGGTTTGCCGCAGAGACAACGTCCGTTCGGATTGGAACGAAGAGAATCCTCCTCGCCAAACCACAAACGATGATGAATGCGTCTGGAGTGAGTGTAAAAAAGATCATGGGATTCTATAAGGTGGCACCAAAGGATCTCTGGGTGTTCCACGACGATCTCGATCTGCCGTTTGGCGTCATCCGCCATTCGTTCGACAGCCGAGCAGCTGGGCACCGCGGTGTGCAGTCGATCATTGACGCGCTCGGAACGAAGGCATTCCATCGGATTCGCATCGGTATCGGCCGGCACCCCCGGCTCCCCGCAGAAGCGTATGTTCTTCGCCCGATGACGGCTGCACAGCGTCGCGAGGCGAATGATGCTCTCGCGACATTCATCGAAACGCTCTCCATGCTGCTCAACGTGACCCCTCGCGTCGCATGAAATGGAACAACGCACTCGCGATCATCAATCCTCGCGCCGGTCGTTGGCGCAGTGAACGATCAGCAGCAGAACTCCTCCGTGCCGCGTTTGCACAGCACGGCGGATCCCTGACAATCCGCACGGTGTCGGGGCCCCAGGACGCGCGGCTGTGGGCGGAAGATGCGGCGCGTGACGGTTTTGACCTCTGCATCGTCTGCGGCGGCGATGGCACAGTACATGAAGTAATCAACGGCCTGCTGCGCGGAACGATGCTTCCCATTGCCCTGCTTCCCACCGGCTCAGGGAACGTTCTGACCGCCGAACTGGGTATCGGGAAAAAACTCCGCGATGCGGTGTGCTGCATCCACAACGGGACATTGCGGTCGATTGATGCCGGGATGATTACGAGCCACAACCGGATGTTCGTCAATGCCATCACGCTTGGGTACGGATCACGGATCATCGCTGACGCCCGGCAGGAACTCAAAAACTTTCTCGGGTACCCTGCGTATGTGCTCACGGCGTTGGCGAATCTCACGCGTATCAACACTGCACGGTTTCGCTGCACGATTGACGGAAGTCAGAAGACGTTTGACGCGCAAATGGTCATGGTCGCCAACGTCGGGCTGAAGAGTCTCCACTTGCCGCAGTACGGACCTGTGATTTCCGTAGATGACGGACTGCTTGACGTCATTCTTTTCAGTCACAAAAACATTCAAGACCTTGCGTGGTTTCTTGCTGGGATCATTCTGCCCTCGCGCCTCCCTCCGGCACAGCTCACCTGTTTTCGAGGGAGAGAGATTACGATAACAAGCAACCCGGTGCTCCCCTTTCTTGTTGATGGAGAGTCCGTGGTCAGTGGAGAAGTCTCCATCGCTTCACGACCGGGGGCACTTCGCGTCGTTGCTCCAAAGGATGATGAACAAAAATAGACGGTAGACATTTCTCCCCTGCGACACACCGTATGCTATTCACGGGAAAAACTCTCAGGAGGGGAAAAATAAAATCCCCACTGTGCTACCTACAAGCTCAACCTTCATTCGCCGGAAAACCGTCGGATAGAGGTTGCGTTGCGACCGCCGCGTAGGAGGGGTTGCGTCGGCGCACACCGCTTGCAGGTAACACACTGGGGAGAAATGGGCAGAATTGCGTGGACTCGCAACCTAGCAAAGCAAAGTGGGCTTGTCAAGAAGCGCGAGGTGCGCTATACTAGAGGCACGCTCTGAGGTTTCGGGGGCGTTTTCAGGCGTTTCTCCGATCTCCTCGGCGTTTGTCTCTCAGGAATATCTCCAGAAAGTATTCGGCCACCGACCGTATGGCTTTGGTATCTTGTGTCCGACCGCCGGATGGTGCACAAAAGCGACTTGAGGCGCAGGTGAAGAAGTCACACTGTGCGCTCGCCGGTTTTCCGACAATCATCACACAGAGTTTCTCCTTGGCTCCCTCCTCCCTCAAAGAGAAGGTGGTGCTCTGGCTTGCTCGCAGTCCGCAAGAACGCGATCAACTCTTTTCGCTTCTCCGCTTTTGGTTTGCGCGCGAAGAAGTGGCCATCCCGCCCGAACTCGTCGTCCTGACCGCGGAAAGCAACGGATCGCCGCTGCTCCCTCCTGCGCTCCTTCGCGCACTTGAGGGGAAGCCGGTATGGTTCCTCGCCACGATGGAAGAGGTCAAGATGCTTCTCCCGACGCCGGAGCTGCTCAAAAAGAATGTTCTGCGCTACTCGATGGGGCAGGTACTTGCGCCTGGTGCGGCAAGCCAATCGCTCGTGGAATCGGGGTATGAATTCACCACCCAGGTGACGGAGCGCGGAACATTTGCCCGCCGTGGCGGAATCGTCGATGTGTGGCCGCACGCATCAACGGATCCGATCCGACTCGACATTCTCGACCAATTGCTCGAGAAAATCACCACCTTCAATTGGAAGACGCAGCGAAATCGTGACGAGCTACGGGAGGTCGCGTTGCCGCCGCGGATCCTCCCAAAGGCGAATCGGGCAACGCTCGTCGACTACCTTCTCGCCGCCGCGGCACACGTGCGCATCGTTCGGCCAGCAGACGATGAACTTCTTGCCGTCGACCCCGACGCAAAAAAAACACTCGAAGCCCTCAAGCCATTTTCCCACATCACCTTTCTGCCGTTTACGGATGAATCCGCACATTTTGATTTTCAGGCGGCACCGATCTTCCATCGGGATTACGCTCGGCTCTCTGCGTACCTGCGCGAGCGGACATCCTGGACTGTGTGGCTTCTGACGACATCGCCATTTGAACTCGGGGAACGCCTCGGGAACATTGCGCACAAGAATATCGTCACCATCGACGACAGTGATCGCTCGCTCTTGCAGGGTTTTGAGTCGCGAAAGGACAAAATCGCCGTTCTGACCGACTGGGAGCTCTTTGGGCGAGAAGAGGAGGATCTCGGCGGAAACGGTAAACACCGCAGCGAGCGCGCCGAAATCGTTTTCGTCGCCGAGCTTCGGCCCGGCGACTATGTGGTACATGTCGATCATGGTATCGGGCGATTTACCGGCACGAAAGAGCAAGAGGTCGACGGCCAGAAGCGGGAGTACTTCGTGGTCATCTACGCGGAAGAGGACAAGCTCTTCGTCCCCGTCGAGCTTGCTGACAAACTCTCGAAATATATCGGCGTGGCGCACCCAAAGCTCCACCGGCTCTCGGGGAGCGGATGGTACCAGATGAAGAGAAAAATCAAGGAGGAGACGCGCGCCACAGCCGAAGAGCTGCTGAAGCTCTACGCGGAGCGCGAAACGACGCGCGGAACCGAATTCCGGACGTTCCCCGAAGAGCGCGCGCTTGCCGAGGCGTTCCCCTACGAGGTGACACCGGATCAGCACAAGGCGATTGAGGATATCGAACACGACTTTCGGCAGCACCGGCCGATGGACCGCCTCATCTGCGGTGACGTGGGATTCGGGAAAACGGAGGTTGCCATCCGTGCGGCGTTCAAAGCGGTCATGAATCACAAACAGGTGGCCATTCTCTCACCAACGACCATCCTGACCCAGCAGCATTACGATACAATCCGTGAACGGCTGAAGCAGTTCCCCGTGGTCGTGGATGAACTCAGCCGATTCCGAACGCCACGACAGCAACAGGAGGTGTGCGAAAAACTCAAGCTCGGCCAGATCGACATCATCATCGGCACGCACCGCCTTCTCCAGCCCGACGTGCAAATCAAAAATCTTGGTTTGGTCATTATCGATGAAGAGCAACGGTTTGGCGTCACCCACAAAGAACGACTGAAGCGCCTCCGGTTGCAAGCGCACGTGCTGACGCTGACCGCGACGCCAATCCCGCGGACGCTCAACCTCGCACTCTCGGGTATCCGCGACATTACGGTGATTGAGACGCCGCCCGAAGGCCGCAAGCCCATCGAAACGCATATCGAAACCTACCACGACGTGACGGTGCGGCGGGCGCTGGAGCGCGAACTGGAGCGGGGCGGGCAGGCCTATTTCGTGTACAACAACGTCCAGACCATTGACCTACGGATGCGGGAGCTGCAAACATTGCTGCCAAAGGCACGGTTTGGCGTCGCCCATGGGCAGCTCCCCGAAGACCAGCTCGCAAAGATCATGGAGGATTTTGACAACAAGAAAATCGACGTGCTCGTCTGTTCGACGATCATCGAGAACGGCTTGGACTTGCCGAACGTCAACACGCTGGTTGTCGACCATGCGACGCACTTCGGCCTCGCGCAGCTCTATCAGCTCCGCGGACGGATCGGGCGGGGCAGAAACCAGGCCTACGCCTACTTTCTCTACCACACAAAAAAACTCACCCCCGAAGCGCGCAAACGCTTGCAGGCGCTCCTTGAAGCTCGGGAGCTCGGCAGTGGATTCCAGCTTGCACTCCGCGATTTGGAAATTCGCGGTACCGGGAGCATCCTCGGCAAGAAACAGCACGGTCATGTTGCCGCCGTCGGGCTGACGCTCTACTCACGGTTACTCGCCGAGACAATTCAAGAGATGAAGAGCGGGCGACCTGCCGTGCCGCAGCTCGACATTCTCATTGACCTGCCGCTGACCATCCGCATCCCGCGAGAGCTTGAATCGAACGAGCAAAAACGGCTCTCGTTTTACCAAAAGCTCGCGTTGGAGACAACCACGGAGAGTCTGAAGCTTCGCGCCCAGCGGCTCTTCCACAGAAAAACTCTTCCGGAGCCAATCCAAAATCTCGTCGACGTACTCACCCTGCGGATTCTCGGCCAGCCGGTTCGTGCGACGCGCATTGCGATGCAAAAGAGTTTGCAGAATCCCGAGGAGGTCGCTGCAGGGCGAATCATCGTTGATTTCGCCGAGTCGCTCGTCCCCGCGCAGATTAAAGCGCTCATCGAGGAGAATGGTGAGTGGCAGTTCGGGGAAAACCAAATAAAGATTCCCGTCTCGGCGCTTGGGGAAAAGTGGATGGAGAAGATTCAGCACACACTCCGTCTTCTTGAAGACGCTCGTCATCAAAAAATCGATCCTGCGCTTGCAAACGGGAAAGGAAAAAGCGCTCGCCTGTAGTCAGCGAGCGCTCGGGAACAGTTCGCCCTGGAGAATCCCAGGACTGGTTTTTGGTGGTTGGGGAACGGAGTTCGCTGCCTTGATGTCGCCCCAAGTGATGTAGATGTCGGTGCCGAATTCAGCGACGAGATCCATCCGGACAAACAGCTTCGCTTGCGCGGCAGAAAATGCCGTTTTCGGGATCGTCGTGTAGCCACGGACTTCGACACCGCGCCGCCGGATGCTGAGAACCTCGACAAGGAACCTACATCTCTCCCGAGGATCATCGCATGGCCACCGTTTCTGGCGAGGCATCCCTTCCTCCTTGCGTTGAACGTTTAGTGGATCCATCGGCGGATCGAATGATCCCGATCCATCCGCTGCATGCCGCGGTAGAAAGCGGCTGCGCCCACGATCATCATCAGCAAACTCGGGAGAAACTCGCCGACGCCGACTGGTTGGCTGGGGATTGTCTCGTTCACCGAGACAAGCAGCGTCGCCCAGGCCGCGCCAGCAGGCACGAGAACCGCGGCCGCCTTCAAGTACCTCATCGTCTTTGGACTTTCGTGCTTCCAATGACGGAGGCCCGTAAGAAACACCAAGCCGGTCAGGACTGGGACGTAGGCGTACTGGAAAGCCCAGTAGAGTACGACTTCTCTCACACGCCACCTCCTGTGGTTAAAAGAACGCAGATCCATCCTTGGATTCAATACTGACCATCGAGGATAGCGCAAAATGGGCAAAAAGTCAAGCGTACGTTTGACATTCACGAAAGAGGGAGTGTACACTGCAACTGACGGGAAAGGCCTGTCATTTTTTGTATGTTGGATGAATCAGCATATACACTCGGTCTGACGCGACTTCCTTCGTTTGGCGCAGTGCGGCTCAGAAAACTTCTGTCACTCTTTGGATCAGCAGAGGCACTCTGGCGAGCAAACCGAAAAGAGTTTTGTTCCCTCGATGTTCCGTTTGCATGGTCATCGGTGCTGATCAAGGAGCGATCCGACATCAATCTGGAACAGGAAGTGCGGAAATACCACAACGCAGGTATCACCTTTCTCCCTTGTGCCGATCCCCGCTTTCCTGATCTGCTGAAAGAGATTCCCGATGCGCCAATCGGGATCTATGTTCGCGGTGAACTTTTCAAAGCGCCATTAACGCTCGCGGTCGTTGGCACGCGGCGACTCACGTCGTATGGAAGCCACATGACGAACGAGATTGTCCAAGACCTCGCCAGCGTTGGCGTGACCATCGTCTCTGGTCTTGCGCTTGGCATCGACGGCGTGGCGCACACCGCTGCACTCGAGGCAGGCGGAAGGACGGTTGCGGTTCTCGCATGCGGTCTGGACGACCTCTACCCGCACACGCACGCCGGGCTCGCACATCGGATGGTGGAACACGGCGGCGCGGTCATTTCGGAGTTCCCGCTTGGTACCCCCTCGCTCAAACACCACTTCCCCATCCGCAATCGGATCATCGCCGGGTGTTCCAGTGGAGTTCTCGTCACAGAAGCACCAAAGAAATCGGGTGCGCTCTTGACGGCGAAGCTCGGCCTTGACTACAACCGTGATATTTTCGCGCTCCCCGGACCGGTGACAAGCGAAACGTCGGTCGGAACGAACCATCTCATCCGCGATGGCGCGATGCTCATCGAGTGCGCGCAGGATATTCTTGAGCATTACCATCTCACCGCGCCGAAAATGGACGAACCGCTCGCAGCACTGACCGAAACCGAACAGATACTCCTCGCGCAGATCGGCCGGGAACCATTGACGGTTGACCAAATCCAGAATCGCTGTAGACTGAACACCAGCGTCATCAATGCAACGCTTCTTTGCCTTCAGATGAAGGGGTGGATCGTTCAGATTGATCCACTGCACTACCTCCGCAATCGCTAAGCATGGAGCATCATCTCGTCATCGTCGAATCGCCGACAAAAGCAAAAACCATCTCCCGATTCCTCGGGAGGGAGTTTCATGTTCTCTCGTCCTACGGGCATGTGCGCGATCTTCCGAAGAGTAAAATGGGTGTTGATATCGAGCATGACTTCGCGCCACAATACGCCGTCCCTCGCGACAGCCAAAAACACGTGACAGCGCTGAAAAAGGCAGCAGACAAGGCAGATGTGATCTACTTCGCGACTGACGAAGACCGCGAAGGCGAAGCGATTTCGTGGCATCTGGTCGAGCTCCTCAAGCCAAAGGCCGGTCACATCAAACGGATTACGTTCCACGAGATCACGAACGAAGCGATTCAGGAAGCGATTAAAAGCCCACGGGAACTGAATCTCAATCTCGTGGATGCCCAGCAGGCACGGCGGATTCTCGACCGTTTGGTTGGCTACGAACTTTCCCCGTTTCTCTGGAAGAAAGTGGTCAAAGGGCTTTCTGCGGGACGGGTGCAATCGGTTGCCGTCCGCCTTATTGTGGAGCGCGAGAGGGAAATTCAGGCATTCACGCCGCAAGAGTATTGGACGATCGAAGGTGAGTTTTCAAAGGAAGACGCGCATCCATTTGGCGCAAAGCTCCAGAAGATCGACGGAAAGACGCTCGACAAATTCGCGCTTGGATCTGAGAAGGATGCGAAGAACATTCTCACAGCGCTCGACGGCCAGCAGTACGCGGTCAGTGGCATTGCGCAGCGTGAAACGGAAAAACAGCCGCTCCCGCCGTTTACGACGTCGACGCTCCAGCAGGATGCGAACCGCCGGCTCGGGTATTCCTCCCGTCAGACGATGGTGCTCGCACAGCAGTTGTACGAAGGTATCGAGCTTGGCGCCGAAGGATCGGTCGGCCTTATCACCTACATGCGTACTGACTCACTCACGCTTTCAGAAAAGTTTTTGAGCGAAGCGCACGAAACGCTCACAAAGGAATATGGAGCAAAGTACGCACTCCCCTCTCCCCGTCGGTACAAGACCAAATCGAAGGGCGCACAAGAAGCGCACGAAGCGATTCGACCGTCGGATCCGCGTCGGACGCCGCAGTCGCTCGCCCCGTATCTCGATGCGCGACAGCTAAAAGTCTACACGCTCATCTGGAACCGCGCGCTCGCGTCGCAAATGCCTGCAGCACAAGTGACGCAGACGAGCGTTGATATTCTTTCTTCCGATACAAAATACACTTTCCGCGCGACGGGATCGGTGATCCGCTTTGATGGATTCCTGAAATGCTACCCGGACAGTGTGAAAGAAAACCTTCTTCCGGTTCTTCAGGAGGGAGACGACGTCCGGCAGGTCTCGATCACTCCCCTGCAGCACTTTACCGAACCCGCCGCCAGATATTCCGAAGCTGGCCTCATCAAAGCGCTGGAGGAATACGGGATTGGCCGCCCGAGCACCTATGCACCGACGATCTCGACGGTTGTCGACCGCGGATATGTGGAGCGGGAGGAGCGACGGTTGAAGCCAACCGATATCGCCTTTCTCGTCAACGACCTGCTCGTGCAGCACTTCCCAGAAATCGTCGACTACCAGTTCACCGCGCGCATGGAGGAAGATTTGGACAAAATCGCCCAAGGAGAAATTGCGTGGGTGCCGGTCATA
>JAZDGG010000073.1:0-14816 GCA_043807225.1 bacterium
TGAAACTCGTTTTCGATGCCGGTGGAACGAATCTCCGCATTGCCGTCTCTGCGGATGGGAGGAGCATTTCCCGGGTCATGACCCTCCCGACGCCAAAGACGTACCGGCGGTTGGTTCTGCTGTTCCGCAGAATGGCAACGACCGTTCTTGAGCCGAAAAGCGTGACCGCAGTTGCCGGTGGCGTGCCGGGAACGCTTGATCTGCGGCATGAGAAAATCGACTACTGTACCCAGCTCCCTGGATGGGCGCACAAGCCACTCAAGCACGACCTTGAACGTCTTTTTGGCGTTCCGGCGAGGATCGAGAATGACAGTGCGCTTGCCGGGCTGGGCGAAATACAGTTCGGAAAATTGAAAAACGTTCCGATTGTCGCCTACATTGGATTTGGAACGGGCGTTGGCGGATGCCGGTATGTTCGTGGAAAGATCGATGTGCGGAGCGTGGGGTTCGAGCCGGGCCGGCACTATCTCTTTCTTCCCTCATCCGCACACAAGCATCCAACCCCGCACCATGGGGATTGGGAAAGTTCCGTGTCGGGCGTTGCGCTCAAGTTACGTTTTCAAAGGGAAGCAAAAGCACTCCATGAGAAAAAAATCTGGCGACAGGTTGCGGCGGATATTGGCACGGGACTCGTCAACGTCACGCTGTTCTGGTCGCCGAACGTCATCGTCCTCGGCGGATCGCTCATGAAGCGTCTCCCATTCTCGGTCATCCGCAAGGAGTTTGTTCGACGATTGCGCATCTTCCCGCACAAACCGAAAATCGTCCGTGGGGTATTGGGAGATTACGCAGGTCTCTACGGCGGACTCGCGCTCCTTCAGACGTTCCGGTCGACCCATGGACGCTAAGCAACCACCCTCGGCGAAGCACACGCTCCTTGCCATAGGGACGTTTCTCGGCACGATCATTGGCGTCGGGATTTTTAGCCTGCCATCTCTTGCCGGGGCGATGGGGTTGTTCCCGTTTGTCATCCTCCTTGTGCTTCTCGCGCTCTTCGTCTTGGTCATCCATCTGCGACTTGCCGATGTTGTTCTTGGCACGCAAGGAGAACATCGCATTCCCGGCTACGTCGGCGTCCACCTCGGCGCACGGTGGAAGCGTCTCTGTCTTGGCATCTCCTCCTTCGGTCTTGTTGGCGCGCTTCTTGCCTACCTTGTCGCTGGTGGCGTCTTTCTCCAGTTGGCACTTCGCTCACTTGGTGACGTCCCGATCGGCGTGACGTCGCTCGTTTTTTTCTTGCTCGCGAGCGCTCTCATCGTGCGCGGAACGAAAGGCGTTTCGTGGGTCGACCTTCTGCTTGTTGTCACTTTCTTCCTCCTTATCACTCTCTTCTTTTTCATCTCGTTCCCGAAGATTGATATGGCAATCTACCATGAGCTCCATTGGTCGCGCCTCGCGACAGGATACGGCGTCCTCCTCTTCGCACTCTGGGGACTCTCAATTATTCCCGAGACCGTTGAACTAGCGAGAAGAGATCGCAGTCGATCTCGGCGCGTGCTCACGGTCGGGCTCTGTGCGGCAACGCTGCTGTATTTTTTCTTCGTGGTGATGGTTCTCGGCGTTGCCGGGCACGCGACGACCCCTGATGCACTCACCGGTTTTTTGACGCACTTTTCTCCGTGGGTCGTCGCGATCGGGGGCTTGCTGGGGGCGATCCCCACCTTTACCTCATTCACGACGCTCGGGATGACGTTGAAGAAAACGCTTCAGTATGATTTTCACTTTCGACCGTCCGTCGCACTCCTCCTCACAATCATCGCTCCCCCTTTCCTCTTCATTCTTGGTTTCAGAAACCTCTTGGATATCCTTGGTCTGACCGGCGCCCTCCTGCTCGGCTGCGAAGGCGCGTTTGTCCTGGTCATTGCCGACCGTGTGCGGCAGCCCGCATCACGTCAGCTTCGCCCGTCGACGGCGATCCTGCTCGCACTTCTCGTCTTGGGTGTAGGGTGCGAACTCTGGACGTTCTTTCAATAAAAAAACGGACGCTTGTCCGGTTGCCGAGAAACGCGTATACTCCCAACTACGTTTTGGGCCGGTTGAGTGTTCGAAGACACGACGTGCAGACGCGGAGCTTCTCGCCATCGATTGTTGCACGTTGGAGATTGATATGTTGCCGCCGAAGCGTTGCGATATTCGAGTGGCTGCGTGAGACGCTTTTGAGCGATCCGCGGCCGCACCGTTCACATGATCGAGCCATAATCACTTCTCTAAAGAAACAGAATGACCCGGGTGGGTCAATCGAACTCTAGCGCATCTCTCCTTTTTCTGCAAGTGCATGCCAATCTCTCTGCTCACACAAAATCCGCTGCTCTTTCTCGCGTGGATCGCGGCGATCATCATCGGGATTTCGTTCCACGAGTTTTCGCATGTGCTTTCCGCATATATCCAAGGCGATGACACTGGCAAGCGTCTTGGTCGTTTGACGCTGAATCCGATGGCGCACATCGATCCGCTCGGCCTCGTTCTTCTTGTGGTTGCTGGGTTCGGATGGGGGAGACCTGCGCCGTACAACCCGAACAACCTCCGAACGCGTCGATACGGCTCAACGCTCGTTGCCCTCGCAGGGCCGCTCTCCAACTTTCTGCTGATCGTGGTTTTTGGCGTGCTGTTCCGCGTCATCGTTTCACTCCTCCATCTGCCGGCGGAGAACATGCTCGTCATTTTTCTCATCTTCCTCATTCAGATCAACATCGTCCTGATGGTGTTCAATCTCATCCCCATTCCGCCGCTTGATGGATCACGCGTCCTTTTGGATGTTCTTCCGGAACGGTATGCAGCATTCAAACAATCTCTCGAGCGCTACGGCCCCTTTCTCCTCCTTGTGCTTATTATCGCGGGAGGGAGTCTTCTCGCGCCGCTCTTCAACTGGGTCAACGCGCTCGCGTCGCGGATTATCGGGGGGTAGAAGGTAGTGGGTGATGCGAGAGTCCTGCGTCGGGTTTGACATCCCAGTCCGTTTTCGCTACAGTAATTTCGCATCCAATTTTCCGCAGGCCAGCGAGCAGCGGCTTGCGACCATTTTCCCTATCATCAGTATGCCGACAATCAGTCAGCTTGTCCGCCACGCGCGTGGCAGAAGTAAAAAGAAATCGACCACGCCGGCGCTCCAGTCGACGCTGAATCCATTGAAGCGAAAGCGCACAGAGCTCCCCAAGGGCAGCCCGTTTAAGCGCGGGGTGTGCGTGAAAGTGACGACCACGACGCCAAAGAAACCGAACTCGGCACTCCGAAAAATCGCTCGCGTTCGCCTTTCTAACGGGATGGAGGTCACCGCGTACATCCCAGGGGTCGGCCACAATCTGCAAGAGCACTCGATTGTGCTTATTCGCGGCGGCCGTGTCAAAGACCTGCCGGGTGTCCGCTATACGATCGTTCGCGGGGTCTATGACACGCAGGGTGTCGAAGGTCGTAAACAAAGCCGAAGCCAGTACGGCGTCAAACGAGAAAAGAAATCCTGATCCCATGAGAGGAAAGCCAGCACCAAAACGAGATATCCAGCCAGACCTCCGGTTCAACAACGCGACGGTGTCGCGGTTTATGAATCACGTGCTCCGCCGCGGAAAGAAACGAACGGCCGAGCGCGTCGTGTATGGTGCCTTTGATATTATCAAGGCGAAGACGCAGAAAGATCCTATTGCGGTTTTTGAAGAAGCGATGAAAATTATCGCGCCAACGGTTGAAGTCAAATCGCGCCGCATCGGCGGAGCGAATTACCAGATTCCCGTTGAAGTTCGAGGATTCCGGCGAGAGACGCTTGCGATGCGGTGGATCATCGATGCCGCACGGAACCGAAAGTCAAAAAGCATGGCCGAAGGCCTTGCCGCCGAACTTCTTGACGCCGTTGCCCAGGCCGGTGAGGCATTCAAGAAGAAAGAAGACGTGCGGCGCATGGCAGAAGCCAATAGAGCATTTGCTCACTTTGCGTAAACGGATGAACAAAGAAAACCACGATGTGCCGACGCCGGACCCCGAGCGCCATCCCGCCCCGGACAGCGAGTCATTACATGAAAAAATTTCCTTACTTCGTCAGCTAGAAAGCGAGAACGCCGAACAACCTGCCCCAGAGACAGCCGAACGGATTGCGAAGTTGCGCGAAAGCATTTCTGAGGAAATTGCCAGTTCACCAGGGGGAAACGAGGCGGAAGAAAATGCATGGAAAGCGGCAAACGATATTTTGTATGCCGAGTCAGCGCGGCAGAGCCGTTCTGGCGTCACCGAAACCGTTGACGATCCTTCAGCGACAGATCCCGAACGGGTTCTCTCGGACGCGGTTGCGAGCGGTGAACGTCTCGAAACACTTCGCAACGAGGGAAAAGAACGCACCCGGCTCGCATATCGAAGTCTCGTACGCGCCTATGATGACGTGTGTGAAATCGCTAAAGAGTTTCCGGATCACGAGGAATACCAAGAACACGCCGACACACTTTTCGACGAAGCACTCGATGGCATCAAGAAGTATCTGGGAATTGATCTGGATCCCGAGTCAGAAACTTCATTCGATCAGCTCTTGGCTGCAACCACTTTGGACGCGGATGCATACGATACTACGAGCAGGATGCTTCAGGACTCTTTTGCAAAACTCATAAAGTTCAAAGAAGAAATTGAACATCGTTATCGTCGAACGTCGTAGTGTATGGCGCGTGAATACTCTCTCCAACAGACTCGAAATATCGGCATCATTGCCCACATTGACGCCGGCAAGACCACCGTCACGGAACGCGTATTGTATTACACAGGGAAGAAGCACAAAATCGGCGAGGTGCACGAGGGTGAAGCGGAAATGGACTGGATGGAACAGGAGCGCGAGCGTGGTATCACCATTACCGCCGCAGCAACAACCTGCTTCTGGAAAGACAACAGAATCAACATCATCGACACACCTGGGCACGTCGACTTTACCGTCGAGGTAGAACGAAGTTTGCGCGTGCTCGACGGCGGCGTTGTGGTTTTTGACGGCGTGGCAGGCGTCGAGCCGCAATCCGAAACCGTCTGGCACCAGGCGGATAAATACCACGTTCCACGCGTCTGTTTTATTAACAAGCTCGATCGCACCGGAGCGGATTTTTACAAAGATATCAACTCCATCCACGAGCGTCTGACGCAAAACGCTCATCCGATTCAACTCCCTATCGGTATCGAAGAGAACTTCCGCGGCATCGTCGATCTTTTTGAACGAAAGGCGCGGATTTATAAGGATGAAATGGGCAAGGAATGGGAAGATACTGAGATTCCCAATGACCTGAAAGAGAAAGCAGAAGAATACCGCGCAAAGCTTGTTGAAGCCATTGTGGAGCATGACGAAGTGCTCCTTGCACAATTTCTCGACGGAAAGGATATTCCCGTCACCGACTTGAAACGCGTTATGCATACGGCAACGGTAGAGAACAAACTCGTTCCTATTCTCTGCGGATCCGCGCTCAAGAATAAGGGCGTGCAGTTTATGCTCGATGCGGTTGTCGATTTCCTCCCGTCGCCGCTTGAGGTTCCGCCACTGACCGGAACAAATCCAAAGACGAAAGAGAAAGAAATCCGCAAACCGGAGGACAGCGAGCCGTTCTCCGCACTGGCGTTTAAGGTCGCCGCCGATCCCTTTGTCGGTAAGCTCGTGTTCTTTCGCGTGTACTCGGGATCGCTCAAAGCCGGCTCGTACGTTCTCAACACGTCGTCCGGCGAGCGAGAGCGGCTTGGTCGCATCGTCCGGCTCCATGCAAATCACCGCGAAGATGTCGACGAAGTGTTTGCCGGAGAGATTGCCGCAGCGGTCGGTCTCAAGCGCACGGTGACGGGCAACACGCTCTGCGACGAAGCCCATCCTATTGTGTTTGAATCCATCACCTTCCCTGAGCCCGTCATCTCTGTTGCGATTGAACCAAAGACGAAGGCCGACCAAGAGAAGATGGGGCTGGCACTTTCACGTCTTGCCGAGGAAGATCCGACATTTCGCGTTCGTTCTGACGAAGAGACGCTCCAAACCGTCATCTCCGGAATGGGCGAACTCCACCTGGAAATTATCGTCGACCGCATGAAGCGCGAGTTCAGTGTCGGCGCAAACGTCGGTGCACCGCAGGTCGCCTACAAAGAAACGGTGACGGCAGTCGGGGAGGGGGAGGGAAAGTACATCCGCCAATCCGGCGGTCGCGGACAGTACGGCCACTGCTGGATTCGCATCGAGCCGATCGAGAAGGGGAAGAAGGGATTTGAGTTTGTGGATGAAGTGAAAGGCGGCGTCATTCCGAAAGAGTACATCCTCCCGATCCACAAAGGTGTCAAAGAAGCGCTTGACAACGGCGTTGTTGCCGGCTATCCCGTGATCGACGTTTGCGTGACGGTCTATGATGGTTCCTACCATGAAGTCGACTCGTCCGAAGCCGCATTTAAAATTGCCGGCTCCATGGGGCTCCAGGCCGCCGCAAAGAATGCCCATCCAATTCTCCTCGAACCGCTGATGAAAGTCGAAGTCGTGACGCCCGAACAGTTTATGGGTGATGTGATCGGCGATCTCAACGCAAAGCGCGCAGAAATCAAGGAAATGACCGACCGGATAAAGATGAAGGTGATCGATGCGGTCGTGCCGCTTGCCGAGATGTTCGGGTACGCAACGCGACTTCGTTCCATGACGCAAGGCCGCGCCTCCTACACCATGGAGTTCTCGAAATACGCCCAAGTGCCGTCAAACGTCGCCGAGAAGATCAAGGCGGATCGGGGAACAGTCGTCGCTCGGCGATAAGAATCGGATTCACCCGATTCTTCGGATCAGAAAAACGGGTTCATCCTCACGAGCTAAGACCATCTTTCTTGACAGAAAGAGCAGGTTTGTGTATTCTCCCACCGTCTTTTTGTTCCTTGAGAAGAGAGAAGGAAGTTCTGTCTGGCCAAGACTGTGCCGGACTCACCAAATCAATCACAGGAGGGTCTGATGAAACGGATACTTCAGTGGCCTGTTCTGGTTTGGCCAGCAAGTCTCGCCACGGTCGTCGCCGACCTTCTGATCGTGAAGCATTTTGTTGAAGTCGACAAAGCCAGATCGAGTTTAGGCCAAACTGATCTGCTCCTGGCGTTGGCACTGACATTCTTGATGCTGATCGTTCCAATGCTTCTCCTCCGCGATCAACCGCCAAGATTGGCCAACCTTCATCCGCTCAAGTCGCTCTGGTTCGTCATCCGCAAACTGTGGCCGATAGATGCATTGATCATTGCGGGGGCATCTGGCCTGGTGCACGGCCGTCTTGCTACCGGGTACCTAGAAGACGGCTTCTCGATCGTTGCCATGACCATCGCCATACTCGGCGCGATACAAACCAGCAGCGTCCTTTTTCTCTGGTTCATTGGTTGGTGGGAGGTAGAGACAACGAGATCAGAGGAATTCAGTCGCTAGCATTCTATGGCGGCTTGCGTCTTTCGAGACACGGCCGCTCTTTTTATCCAAATAATGTCTTTCTGCAAAGAGTGAAAAGTGAAGAGTTAAGGATGCCAATCCTTCGCTTGCTTCTTCACAGTTAACCCTTAACTTGGGTGTAAAACGTGGGGATAAGCTGTGATTTTTCTCCGATACTGCAAGAGCGATCATGACCCCCTAAATTGATTTTCAAGGGATTTTCACTGCTTTCGTGAGCAAAACATTGAACAAAACCGGCACTCCCACCGTTGACAGGGAGCAACAAACCGTTATACTCATCATACTTTCGATGACCGACGAGAACCGGATGCTTGCAGTTTCGCCCGCCCCTTGCTATAATCAGCACTGCTTTCCAAAGAAACAAAAGCGCTTGAGAAGGATCAGCGAGGGTTTTCCTTCTCATATATCCTACATTATTCACTCATTCATTCAGCGACTGGCTTACAAAACCTCACTCCTCGAGGGGTGTCGCGCAACAGGAGAAAGAACGTATGGCAGCAAAATTTGAACGAACGAAGCCGCACATCAACGTCGGAACCATTGGTCACGTTGACCATGGAAAAACCACCCTCACCGCCGCGATCCTCAAGACGCTGCGCGAGGCGGGCATGACCGCGCAGGATAAGGGCGTCGACCAGATCGATAACGCGCCAGAAGAGAAAGAGCGCGGCATTACGATTGCGACGGCGCACGTTGAGTACGAATCGGCAAAGCGACACTATGCGCACGTTGACTGCCCGGGCCACGCCGACTACGTGAAAAATATGATCACCGGCGCCGCGCAGATGGACGGGGCGATCTTGGTTGTCTCTGCGGCCGACGGCCCGATGCCACAGACGCGCGAACACATCCTCCTCGCACACCAAGTCGGTGTGCCCTATATGATTGTTTTTCTCAACAAAATCGACATGGTGGATGATAAAGAACTCATTGACCTTGTCGAGGAAGAGATCCGCGATCTCTTGAAAAAATATGAATACCCCGGCGACGAAGTGCCGATTATCCGCGGATCCGCGCTCAAGGCGTTAGAAGGCGACGCAGAAGGGAAAGCAGCCGTGATGAAGCTTGTGGAAACGCTCGACACCTACATCCCAGAGCCGAAACGCCTGACCGACCAGCCGTATCTTATGCCGATTGAGGATATTTTCTCGATCGAGGGTCGCGGTACCGTCGTGACGGGCCGTATTGAATCCGGCAAGGTGAAATTGAATGATGAGGTTGAGATCGTCGGTCTCCGTCCGACAACCAAAACCGTCGTGACGGGCATCGAGATGTTCAACAAGTCGCTCGATGAAGGAGTCGCAGGCGACAATGCCGGTATCCTCCTCCGCGGCACCAAGAAAGAAGAGGTCGAACGCGGCCAAGTGCTCGCAAAGCCCGGAACAATCACCCCACATACAGAGTTTGACGCAGAAATCTACATTCTGAATAAGGAGGAAGGTGGTCGCCACACGCCATTCTTCAAGGGGTATAAACCACAGTTCTACATCCGAACAACCGACGTGACAGGGGAGGTCGAATTACCGGCTGGAGCCGAGATGGTCATGCCGGGCGACACCGTCACGCTTAAAGTCAAGCTCATCCAACCCGTGGCGCTGCAAGAGAAACAGCGGTTCGCCATCCGCGAAGGTGGCCATACGGTCGGTGCAGGAGTCGTGACCAAGATTACCGCCTAATCCCATACTCTCCGCCGCCGAAAGGCGAGCGGTGAAGAAGCCAGCTCGTTCTTCCGATACGTATGCCAGAAGCCACAAAGGCGTCGAATACCGAAGAAGGTCACCAGCGGATTCGCATCAAGATCCGCGCGTACGATCATCGAATCATCGATCAATCGTCGCGGACGATTATTGAAACGGCGGAACGAACTGGATCCTCGATCAAAGGCCCCATCCCGCTTCCGACGGAGAAAAGTCGGTATACGGTTATTCGCTCACCGTTCGTCCACAAGAACTCGCGAGAGCAGTATGAAATGCGCGTCCACAAGCGACTGATTGACATTCTTGACCCGACGCCAAAAACGGTTGATTCCCTGATGAATCTCAATCTTCCCGCTGGTGTCGACATTGAGATCAAAATGTAACTTCCACAACTGAATGCCCCACACCTTTGTGCCGAGTGTCGTCACAAAGGTGTGGGGCGGCGAATAGGTCCCCACACCTATCGGACATCATGCGATTCTCCGGTTGGAGGCATGTCCGGTATCACCAAGACTGGATTTCAAGGGTTCCCTTGATCCGATAGGTGTGGGGTAACGATTTGCCAGAACTGATGACCGTGGGTTTTCGATCCCCTTCTGTCGCCGGCTGGCATCTCACCACGGTTTTTTGATGCACGACACGCCTTTGCCCCCTCAACTCCTTCCCGCTTGGCGGGGCTTCGGTCGGCATACGCGAGTGTGCATGGTATGACTTGACGAGAAAATATGAAAAAGTTTCTCCTTGGGAAAAAACGCGAAATGAGCCAACGCTACAGCGAAAGCGGTGCCGTTCAACCGGTAACCGTTCTCGCCGCTGGGCCGTGCGTCGTTATCGATGTCCACAAACGAAAAGAGCACGAAACGTCCACCGTCGAGCTGGGATTTGGCAAGAAGAAGCACGCCGCACGACCGCAGGAAAAAGTGGAAACACCACTCGGCGGTCCTTTTCAATATCATCGGTCGTTCCGTGTCAGCGATCCAACAGCGTTTGAACGTGGAAAAAAACTCGATGTCGATGTATTCTCCGTCGGAGATCACGTCCGCGTTATCGGCGTCTCGAAAGGTCGTGGATTTGCCGGTGTGGTCAAGCGCCACCATTTTTCCGGGAGTCCCGCGTCGCATGGCCATAAAGATCAGCTTCGGATGCCTGGTTCCATCGGCTCCACCGCGCCGCAACGGGTGTTCAAGGGAACACGCATGGCTGGCCAGATGGGGAACGCGCGCGTGACCGTCCGCAACCTTGAGGTCGTCGAGGTACGGCCAGAAACGCATGAGCTACTGCTGAAGGGCGCTGTCCCCGGAGCCCGAAACGCGCTGCTGATGATCGAATCGCTTTCTGAATAACGATGGCAACGGCAAAAGTGTACAATCACGAAGGCGCGGTCATCGGAACAAAAGAACTTCCCAAAAGTATTTTTTCTGTTCAAGCCAGCCCTGCGCTGCTTCGTCGGGCAGTTGAAGCGCAGCAGCGGAACAGCCGTCCGATTGTCGCCCACACGAAGACCCGTTCTGAAGTCCGCGGCGGCGGGCGAAAGCCGTGGCGGCAAAAGGGAACCGGGCGCGCACGCCACGGGTCTATCCGCTCTCCCATTTGGGTTGGCGGCGGCGTCACCTTCGGGCCGCGCAATACCAAGAACTACACTATTCGTATCAATCGCAAGGAACGGCGAAAGGCGCTCCTGATGGGATTGAGTGAGAAAGCGCAAAGCGAAAAAGTCGTCCTCCTCGATGCGTTGAAACTTTCATCGCCAAAGACCAAGCAATTTGCGCTTCTCCTCAACAAACTCCCGGTGCGCGGCCGATCGACGCTCGTCATTCAGCCAGCGCGCGAAGAACAGCTGATCCGCGCGGCACGGAACATCCCAAACGTCACGACGATTGCTGCGAACAGTCTGAATATCGTTGATGTACTGCGGCATGAATACCTTCTGCTCCCGTCCGATGGCCTCGCGATGATCGAAAAACTGTACCAGATGACCAAACGTCCATGAGCATCCTCGATCGATTTCGAAGAAAGCAGACGAAACAGCGGCTTCAGCATCTCGGAAAGCCCGTGGAGCAACATGACGCATCACCACCCGCGGCTGCTGAGCAGAAAGTGAAAAAAGCACCAAAAGAGAAGGAGCTGAAAAAGAGCGATGAACGATCCGGGAGTGAAAAGAGAGAGAAAGTGCTCGTTCCGTCAGAGATTGCAGCGCGCACCTTCGTTCGGCCGATCATTACTGAAAAATCTGTCCAGAAGGACTCAACATACGTTTTTGAAGTGCATCCGTCTGTGAACAAGCCGGGGATTCAGCGCGCCATGGTTGAACTCTATGGCGTTCACCCCGTACATGTACGCATCCAGAACCGGCGTGGCAAACAGGTCCGCTACGGCCGTCACACGGGACGGACAAAGAATTGGAAGAAGGCGATCGTTGTGCTGAAACAAGGAGAAACGATCACGATAACCGAAGGAGTATAAATGCCCGTCAAGAAGTACCAACCCACAACCTCTGGCCGGCGCCATGCGTCGGTGCTCATGCACGCGAACCGTCCACCGGAGCGTCCACTGAAATCCCTTCTCGAGCGCAAGCGGCAGTTTGCGGGGAGAAACAACCAAGGGAAGATTACCGTGCGTCATCAAGGAGCCGGCGCGAAACAGCTGTACCGCCGCATTGATTTTCTGCAGGAAAAGTTAGACCTTCCGGCACGCGTTGAACAGCTCGAGTATGATCCAAATCGCACCGCGCGCATTGCACGCATTGTCTATCCTGATGGCGAGCGCCGCTACGTGCTTGCACCCGAAGGGCTTGCGATTGGCCAAACCGTCACCGTAAGCCACAAACCGGTTGAAATACGGGTGGGCAACCGGACGGCGATCGAACATCTCCCCAGCGGCATCGCCATCTCGAACATTGAATTGATTCCTGGCCACGGGGGAAAGATCGTTCGGTCTGCAGGATCTGCGGCCACGGTCATGGCTGTTGAGGGAAAGTTCGCGCAAATCAAGCTGCCCTCAGGAGAGATTCGCCTTATCCCGAAAGAGGCGATGGCGACCATCGGGCAGGTTTCCAATGCGGACTGGGCGAATATCCGGCTTGGCAAGGCGGGGAGAGTGCGGCATTATGGCATACGTCCGCGGGTTCGAGGGAAGGTCATGAACCCCGTTGACCACCCGCACGGCGGCGGAGAAGGCAAGCACCCCATCGGTATGAAACATCCGAAGACGCCATGGGGAAAACCGGCGCTCGGCGTGCCGACGCGAAAAGCATTTAAAACCTCAAAGAGATTTATTCTCAAACGGAGAAAAGGATAAGACAATGTCACGAAGCATCAAAAAAGGACCATTTACCGAACCAAAGCTCCTCAAAAAGGTTGCGAAGGTGAAACGCGGCGATCGCGTCGTGATCAGAACCTGGTCGCGCGGCTCCGTCATCACGCCAGAAATGGTGGGCTACACCTTTGGCGTCCACAACGGGCGGGAGCATATCGAGGTGTTCGTCGTTGAGGACATGGTCGGTCATAAGCTTGGAGAATTTTCCCCGACGCGCAAATTCGTTCGCCATGGAGGAAAGATGCAACGCGAACAAGAGCAGGCGGCGGCGGCAAAAACCACCGCAGCAGACAAGCAAGCGGTCGCTGAACCCGAAAAGAAGCAACCTTCATGAATATCCGCGCACAGTTACGATTCCTCCGCATGTCACCGAGAAAGGTCCGTCTGGTCGCAGACGTCATTCGCGGTATGGATGTAGCTGTCGCCGAGCAGCAGCTGTTGTTCCAGCCGAAATGGGCTGCGCAGCCGGTTCTCAAGCTCCTCCGATCCGCCATTGCCAATGCGACGAATAACTTTCACCTGGAACGAAAAGGCCTTCGCATCGCAAAGATTACGGTTGATCAGGGGCCGACGATCAAGCGGTACCGGCCGCGTGCCTTCGGGTCGCCTTCCATGATCCGCAAGCGCTCGTCCCACGTCACGATCATCCTCTCCTCTCCCGAGAAGAAAGCGACGAAGACCGCATCAAAGCCAGAGAAAGAGGAAAAGCCCGTTCCCGTCTCGAAACATGCAGCGGCACAACCGGAGCAGCCGAAGAAGCGCACGGCTAATCCTCGACGCGCGCAGCGGACGATATCGACCTAAACGATCACGAATCCTATGGGGCAAAAAGTCCATCCAAAAATCTTCCGCATCGGGGTGAATAAAACCTGGAGTTCAAAGTGGTTTGCGAAAAAGGACTTCGGGCCGTTTCTTCAGCAGGATGAGATCATCCGGAAGTTCATCAAAAAGAAGTACCGCGCGGGTGGTATCGCGCTGATTGGCATCGCACGGACAGCGAACGCACTGACGGTCTCCATTTTTACCTCGCGACCAGGCGTGCTGATCGGCCGTGGAGGAACCGGAGTGGAAGAATTGAAAAAAGAGCTTGCGGCCTTGCTCGGAAATCAGAAGACTGCATTTCGACTTGAGATCGAAGAAGTGGAGAAACCGGAACTCAATGCCGAGCTCATCATGCAGAGCGTGATTGAGCAGCTGGAGAAGCGCATTCCCTTCCGGCGTATCCTCAAGCAGACGGTCGAACGCGTACGCCGGTCGGGGGCGAAAGGCATCAAGGTGATGGTGGCAGGCCGCCTCAACGGCGCAGAGATTGCACGAACGGAATCCTTGCACGCCGGCAGCATTCCCCTCCACACGCTTCGCGCGGACGTGGAGTACTCCCGCGGTGCCGCACGAACGACCTATGGTGCGATTGGCGTGAAAGTCTGGGTGTACAAGGGAGAGATTTTTTCAGAAGCAACAAAAGGATAAGACATGCTTTTCCCGAAAAAGGTCAAACATCGCAAGTGGCATAAAGGACGGGTGCGCGGATCGGCGAGTCGACTGCGAACACTTGCTTTCGGCCAGTATGGGCTCCGGTCGCAACAGGCGCTCTGGATCACGGCGCGGCAAATCGAAGCAGCACGCCGAGCAATGACCAGATATGTGCAGCGCGGAGGGAAGATCTGGATTCGCATTTTTCCCGACAAACCCGTGACGGTTAAGGGCAACGAAATTCGCATGGGCGGCGGAAAAGGGTCGGTTGACCACTTTGTCGCGGTTGTTCGCCCCGGCACGATCCTCTTTGAAATGGACGGCGTCACCGAAGAAACTGGCCGCGCGGCCATGCGGCTCGCAGCATCAAAACTCCCGGTAAAGACGACCTTTATCAAGAAAGACACATGACTGTGAAAGAGTTAAAAGAAAAGACGGATGCCGAACTGCAGGTGCTCCTCCGCAGCGAACGCGATCGCGTTCGTGACCTCCGCTTCAAGATTAGCCAGGACCAGCACAAGGACGTCCGCGACCTCCGCGAGGCACGAAAGCTTGTTGCGCGGATTCTCACACTTCAGCGAGAACGATCACTCAAATGAATACTCCGACGACAACCACAAAGAAACGAATTTTCCGCGGCCGGGTCGTGAGCGTTGCGATGAAGAAAACCATCGTCGTCCGCGTCGTGCGCACACGCTGGCACTCGAAATACCGGCGGCAGTATCGAACGTCGAGAACGTTCAAAGTGCACGATGAAAAGAATGAATGCACCGTCGGGATGCTGGTTGACTTTGTCGAGACGCGGCCGCTCTCAAAAGAAAAACGCTGGCGGCTTGTACGAAAGGACGAACCCGCATGATCCAAACGCATACCATCCTTATTGCCGCAGACAACGTTGGTGCACGGCGGCTGAAGTGCATCAAGGTGCTCGGCGG
>JAZDGG010000074.1:0-9822 GCA_043807225.1 bacterium
TCCAGCTATAGTAGGTCGTTCCGTCAACACATCCGAGAATAGCGGAGCCGTCGGCGTGCTTGCATCCCGTCAGCGGGAGTCCGGTATCCGACTTGAGACCCTGCGATGCCTTGGGAATCGTCATGCGGTAGAACGTATCCGATGCAAAATCCTCCTGCGCATGAAGAAAGGTCAGCGCCTTGCCGCTCGCAACGATCTCTGCGCGATCCCCCTTTGGCACCGCGCCGGAGTACTCAATTTCATTTACAAACGGCGGCGTTTGGTTAAAGAGCGGAGTTGGTTGCGATGGACTGATGCAACTGCTGAAATCCGAGTTTGCTCCGCATTGCTCGACCGTCAGGTTGTCGTTGTTGGTGTTCTGATCGACGGTTGTGGCGTCAAGAACCTTGTTGAACACGACCGTCACGCCGCTGCACTTGTAGACTTTGTCCCGATAATCAGCAAGATTCTCGCAGCTCGTGACAATGTCGCGTATCTCAAACGTGTCTTGCGGAAGCGTGCAGCCGGGAATCGAGTTGCTATAAACCCATGTGCCGCCGGTGCAGAGAAAACATCCTTGAACATCTCCATCGGTACATGTTGTGTTCCCCGGGTTCGTGACGTTGTTGGTAAAATTGAGTACGAAGTTCACGATCGCCCACGACAGGAGGATGATGACCAGCCCGATGAGTGTATTAATCAGAATCTTCTTGGCTCGGCGAATCCGGTCCTCGCTGCCTCCCGACGTCAGCCACAAAAACCCCCCGTAGATCATCAAACCGACTGCAAGGAGGCCGAGCAAGCCAAGTGCCCAGTTGATGATATTGATAACGGTCGCCTTCAGATCGCTCGTCCCGAGGCCGAGTGATGTTGAAGGGTTCTCAAACGAGACGGCGCGGACAACGGTGACGGTCAGCACCAAAAACACCACCGTCGTGCACGCCAGCGCGATAGCGAGAATCCATCTTCGGTTGTGCAATTTTTTGGTTCTTCCCCCGTTCGGTCTCATGTGATGTTTTGGTGTTGCGTTGGGATCATGTACGGTCGGCGAGCAGCCGCTGGACGACGCGCTGCACCATGGCGCCATCCGCCTGTCCTCGCAACCGTTGCATGGCAATCTTCATGACGCTCCCAAGATCCTGCGGTCCCGCCGCATTCGCCTCTTGGATACACGCTGCGACGATCTTTTCGACGGCATCTTCATCCAGCTGCTCGGGGAGATACTCCTTGAGGACCTCCAGTTCTGCGGCTTCTTGCTCGACGCGCTCCCGGCTGCCCGCGGTCTGATAGCTGGTGATCGCTTCTCTGCGGCGTTTCACTTCTCGCTGCAATATTTTGAGCGCATCCGCATCATCAAGACCGGTGCGCTTGGCAATCTGCTCATTCTTGAGGGCAGCCGACAGTAGTCGCAGCGTTGAAACACGGATGCGGTCGTGTGCCTTCATTGCACGCTGAAGGTCTTCGCCAACGCGTTCGAAAAAGGTCATGAGAAGAAAAAAAGAAAGAAATCAGCGGCGATATCCTCGTCGTTTTGTGGTATAGAGATCGTCGAGTTTTCCAATTTTTCGGAGATGGTCTTTATAGTCTTTTACCTTCTGCCGACGCTTGGCGCTCTCGCGAATCGCCCGTTTGTTCTTGGGTGGCTCATAGAAACGCCCCTTTTTGACGCGAATGAGGATGCGACTCTGTTGAACCTGTTTTGTAAAACGCCGTAAAAGACTCTCTGAAGACTCCCCTTCTTTCCTGCGGACTTCAATCACAAAGGTGTCACCTCCCTACGTTCTCCTGCAGCACGAATTGGCTCAGGAGGATGTATCGAATTGTTCAAAATGCGAAATTACTATACCAACCCAACGACCCTCTGTCAAATCGTTAACGATTGGATATGTTGGGCATATCCCGTTCCGTCTGACCAGGTTTCTCCGTTCGTGAAGAGGAAGAAACGCCGTCTTCGCATTAGACGAGCTGGCGGATCGGCTCTCCGCCGAGCAGGTGAAAATGGAGGTGGTCGACGACTTGACCGCCGTGCCGACCGGTGTTGATGACGACCTTGTAGCCACCGCGATCAATCCCCTCTTGTTCCGCAAGAAGTTTCGCACGATAAAGTAGTCGCCCGAGCAATGCGCCATCATCGCTTATTGCCGCAGCAAGAGACGTCAGATGCCGCTTCGGGATGATGAGGAGGTGGGTTGGCGCCTTTGGATGAATGTCTCGGATCGCCACGAGCTCACTATCTTCAAACACCACGTCGCTTGCCTGGCGTTTCTGTGCAATAGCGCAAAAGAGGCAATCAGACATTCGTTCTCGGTGAAGTTGTTGGAGGGAGTGGCAACAGCGGAGGAACGGTTGAGCCGTTGACGGTATTTTTTTGGAGTCGTTTTTTTAGTTCAGGAATGATTTTTTGAAAATCAACGACTTCCTGGATGCCGTTTTCCATATCACGCAGGAGGATTGTGCCATCCATGATTTCCTTTTGGCCGAGGATAAGCGCATACCGCGCGCGGACGCGTGTTGCTGTCTCCAGCTGTGCCTTAATGCCTTCCCGCGAAAGACTCTCAGCAACGCGGACTCCCTCGTGTCGTAATTCCAAAAAGAGCCGAAGTGATTTTTTGCGCGCTTCGTCGCCGATTTGTGCGAGAAAAGCAT
Organism: bacterium; assembly: GCA_043807225.1. Taxonomy (GTDB): domain Bacteria; phylum Patescibacteriota; class Patescibacteriia; order CAZCGY01; family CAZCGY01; genus JAZDGG01. The sequence goes on from JAZDGG010000074.1 coordinate 2,626, forward strand.
CGGGTTGCGGCGGCGGAGGTGGTTGAATCCCCTGCTCTTTCATCGCAAGGATGATCCGTTCGACGCCTGCGGCAATCCCGAAGGCCGGCGTTGGTTCTCCACCGATCGCAGCCACAAGATCGTCGTATCTCCCTCCTCCGGCAAGAGACACACGGCGGTTGTCTGCAACGGTCGCTAGGAATTCAACCACGGTGCGATTGTAGTACGGCTTGCTGCGGATGAGCCGCGGATCGAGCACGTACGAAACATCAACCTCATCAAGATGCTCGAGCACCTGGACGAAGTGCTGCCGATCGGCATCGCACAAATGATCGACGATTTGCGGTGCCTCTTGCGAAACTTCCTGACACTCCGGCACAGAGCACTGCAGCACCTGGAGCGGTTGCTTGCTCAGTCGTGCCTTGCAATTGTCGCAGAGGATGTTCCGGCGCGCACGATAGTAGTCGGTGAGCATCTTTTCGTAGTTCGCCCGACACTCTAGGTGACCAAAACTGTTCAGGTGCAGTTGAATGTCCAGATGCAGATCCTGGAGAAAGAAATGGACTGCGGCGATGATTTGTGCGTCCACAATCGGAGAAGCATCGCCGAGCACTTCAAGGCCAAACTGTGTAAACTGCCGCAGCCGTCCCGACATCGGATGCTCGAACCGAAATTGCGGACCGAGAGAAAAAATCTTGACCGGCTGCGGAAGATTGGCAAAACCGTGCTCGCGGTAGGCCCGCGCAAGCGGCAGCGTATTCTCTGGACGGAGAGCGATCGTCGCGCCCTCGGGATCTTGAAAAACGTACAGTTGGCCTACTTGCGACGACTCTTTGTCGTCGAGCATCGAAAAAAGGCGCGCATCCTCAAGAACCGGCGTCTCAATCTGCATAAAAGAATAATCCCGCGCGAGCTGCTGAATCTGCTGGGTCACTATTTCCCAATACGGAAGGTCAACGGGAAGCCGATCTTTGAACCCTGGCAGGAGACCGACTGGGGATCCCCTCCTCTCTCGCGGAACTTTAGGGGGTTGCGTCGCCATAGGGCGGTGTTGCAAAGACCGTAAACCGCTGCGGTGGCCAAAGACGGAACCACGCGCGACCGACAATAACGGAGCGATCGATCGGCCCTAAGCTCGTCGAGCGCGAATCAAGACTCGCTGACCGATTGTCCCCAAGGACGAAATACTGCCGCGAGCCGAGATCGACCTGACTCGAACCGATGGTTCTGACATCGGCCGAGAGATAGTCATGCTCATTGAGCGTGAACCCTTCCGGGTGCTCGTTGTTGTAGATAACCACCGATCCGCTGCTCGTGTCGACCCTCTCTCCAGGGAGGCCGATCACCCGCTTAATGAAGTACTGCGACGGGTCACGCGGATAGCGAAGGACGACGACATCCCCTCGCTGTGGCGGATGGAAACGATAGGAAATTTCGTTGATGATGAGATACTCTCGGTCGGAGAATGTCGGCTCCATCGACGCGCCCTTGACGTAGAACGGCTGAAAGAGAAAACTCTTGACGATGGTAATGATCGCCAGCGAGATTACGACGACTTTTCCCACTTCCACGAGAAAACTCCACCCGGATTTGATGAAAATGGGGGTTTTCGACGGGCCTTGTTCAATGACAGGCGATGGATCCGTCACTGGCGTTCTCTTTGGGTCGTGAAGTGCGTCGGGCATAGACACGCGACATTTGCAGGAGTCCAAGGTGAGAGAGAAGTTCTGCGTGGTGGGTGATCCTGGGCTCGAACCAGGGACCTCTATCGTGTGAGGATAGCGCTCTAGCCAGCTGAGCTAATCACCCGAGGTCCCGGGGTCGGGGGTCAGCATGAAAACAATGGAAACGCTGAAAAAAGCGGCGGAATGGGCATCAGTATACCACGCAGATGCAAAAAGGCAAGCCGTTGTATAGTTCATGGTCAAAGATGTGCTGCGCGGGTGTGCTTGCTATACGAACGGAGCTTCCACACGCCGCGCATGCTCTCCCACACAATGCCAAAGTGGAACTTTGAACGTCCAAGCCGGCGCTCCGTAAAGGTGATCGGCAGTTCGACAATGCGACATCCCGCGAGAAACGCTTTGTAGGTCAGTTCGATTTGGAAGTTGTAGCCAGTGGAGGTGATGGTCGTCAGATCAATGCACTCAATCGTCGCGCGGCGATAGCACTTGAATCCCCCGGTGAGGTCGGCAATGGGCAGATGGAGGATTCGACGCGCATACCAGTTCCCAAGGCGACTGACCCAGCGGCGAGGCCAGTTCCAGTTGCGGATTTGCCCACCCGGGCAGTAGCGGGATCCGAGGGCAAGGTCTGCATCACCGACGACAGATCGGTAGAGCAAGGGAAGCACGGAGGGGTTGTGGGAGAAATCCGCATCCATCTCAAAAAGAAATTGTGCGCCCCGCGCAAGAGCAAAGCGAAATCCGTCAACGTACGCTCGCGCCAGCCCTCCCTTGCCCGGATGGTGGAGGACGTGCAGGTGTGGATGTTGGTCTGCGAGCTGGTCTGCGAGGCGTCCCGTTCCGTCCGGTGACGCATCATCAACGATCAGCACATGTAGATCCTCGATCGGCTGCACAAAAACTTGCCGAAGGAGTTCGGGGAGATTTTCCCTTTCATTGTACGTGGGGATGACCACCCAAGCGCTCATGGATCCGCAGTGCCTTTCTTCTGCGCAGAAAAGAAATGTTGGAGGAGCCAGAACGCCGGCCGCACCTTTCGAGAGGTAAAGGGTGCTTCGGAGAGAAGGTGGTGGAGATCGTCAGACGTCATCTCACGATGGAATGGTTCTGCCGCTGGACACGTTGCCGAGAGCGACCTGAGACGCCACACCCAGCTCGCTCGGGGTACCGAACCGATGAGCAGCCCACCGGGCACAAGAACCCGATACGCCTCCCGAATCGCCCGCTCCGGAAACACCAAGTGCTCGAGCACTTCGGTCATGAGAACGAGGGAGAATGTCGCATCGGAAAACGCAAGGTTCTCGGCGTCGCCGTGTTGCACCACCGCATGCGGGGCATACCGTTGTGCCCGAAGAACATTGCGCGGATTCAAATCGATGCCGATCGATCCGCGGGGAAGATGCCGCAAGAGAAGTCCTGACCCACAACCGACATCAAGCGCACGCCCGCGCGGAGAAGCGCGCCGAAGCAGGCGTCGGATCTCGCGCTCTCGGAACCGGTGCATGAGCGTCTCCGGCCCGCGAAAATGATCAGCGACATCGGTCCAGTCATACTCCTCCACCTCGCGGTAAAACGGCTGGACAACGTCGCGGTTCAGCCGTTCACGTTCCTCGCGAGTGAGTCGTTGGAGGTCGAGTAGTTGCACGGAATGACAGGATACCGCTCAAGAGGGAAAGTGACAAATGCCCCGACGATGCCCCCACCGCGACGTGCGTGCTCGTTGTCTCTGGCGACGGGTAGACTCTTCCGGCCGGCCGCCAGTCAACGACCGAGATCAGCGCCGCATACTGCATATGCACGCTGGGAGAGTACGGGATGAGCGGCCCGTCGACATTCCTCAGACGAACGAAAAGAGAGTAGTGGTACACGTTCCCGGCGGTGTTGCTCCAGATTTCTTGTATAGCGCCATTCTCTCCGAGAACGACCGTTCGGATCGGGGGAACGATGGCTTGAAGAAAGACCTGATGGGCTCCCGTCGGCACAATGGTGTGCGGCCGAAAATCATCCAGTGTTGTCGTCGACCGGAGAATTGGCCAATACGGGAAGATCGGCGGGCGCGCCGGAATCAGCACCAGGGGTTGCCCGATGAACAACGCCGTGATGCCCATCCATGATCCGATCGTCAGGAGGAGGAGCAGACGGACGACTGGACGACGATTAGGAGAAGGTTGTTGCGTTCCTGTCGGTGGAGTTGCCACGTTCGTTGACGTAAAAAACACCGTATGGGTTTTGGTGTTTTTTTCCGAACGTGCTTGTGTTTTTGTTTCGCTTCTTTCCCTTGCTGTTTTCAGGGTACCAAACTCGCCACCTCTTCACAACAACGTGTGCTCTTTTTTGACATTCAAGCAAAAAATGCGTATAGTTGAGCCGTTTTCAGAGCATGCGCCGCGATGTCGTTGTCGCTCTCTGCCCGAACGACGAAAACTGCTCTTCGTCGTCGAATTCACCACACCCCATCATGAAGCGACTCCGAACCGGAGTACCGAATCTTCTTGAAGACACACTGCTTCTCGCTAATCGTCGAGGCGCTCCTTGGTGGGGGAAAATGCTCTTTGCCGTTCTCGCCGTTGCCATCAGTGGTGGTCTTTACTACTCATTCGTCTTCGCAACGAAAGTCACGAAAGCGCTCTCCGCCGTTACTGCACCGTCGAACGCCGGTCTTCTTTCGCAAATCAAAGGGCTCGCGAACCCCCCAGAAAAACAGTTGCAAGGTGAGGCGCAGAACCGCGTAAACGTTATCTTGCTCGGCATCGGCGGGGCGGGCCACGACGGACCGCTCCTCGCAGACACGATCATCGCCGGAAGTTTCCAACCGAGCACGCATCAAATCGGCCTCATGTCGATTCCGCGAGACTTCATCGTGGAAATCCCTGGGTATGGATTTCGAAAAATCAATAATGCAAACGCTTTCGGCGAAGAGAAAGGCCGCGGGGCAGGAGCGGTGTTGACTGCATCGGTCCTTGAGAAAGTGTTGAGCGCCCCGATACAGTATTACGTCCGTGTCGACTTCAGCGGATTCGAAAAATTCATCGACGACATCGGCGGTATTGATGTGACCGTGGACACGACGTTCACCGATACGTCATACCCGACGGAGAATTATGGGTACCAGACCATTCACTTTACGGCGGGTCGGCAGCATTTTGACGGCGTGACGGCACTGAAATTCGTTCGATCGCGGCATGGAGATAATGCCGAGGGGTCGGATTTTGCCCGTTCCCGCCGCCAGCAGAAGGTGCTTCTCGCGATGAAGAAAAAGATTTTCTCCTTTGAGACGCTCCTCAATCCTTCACGTATCACCAAAGTGCTCGATACGCTCGGGGCGCACGTTGTGACCAATTTTCAGCCATGGGAACTCATGCGGCTCGTCTCAATTGGTAAAACCGTCAAGACGGATGCCGTCACCACGCGCGTTCTCGATACCACGCCCGACGGTCTCCTCGTCAATACCGTCGGACTCGACGGCGCCTACATCCTCGAGCCGCGTGCAAAGAACTACAGCGAGATTCAAACGGCGTTTGCTTCGCTCTTCACCGAAACGCAGCAGCAGAAAGCACGCATCACCATCCAGAACGGAACCACCATTGCCGGGCTCGCGACGAGCACAGCAACCCGCATCGCTTCCTCAAGCATTGAGGTCGTGCGCACGCAGAACGCGGTCCGGCGGAATGTGGCAACGACGATCATTTACGATCTCGTCGGCGGTCAAAAACCGGCAGCGCTTTCTTCGCTCAAACAGCAGTTGCATGCGAATGTCGTGACGGTACTGCCGAACGTTCTCGGAGCAAAGAGCGAGACGCTGAATCTTTCTGATATTCAGTCGTCACTCACCAACGGCGAAACGTTGAGAGGTTTTCAGGACGATCCGGCGTTCTCCGGAATAGATTTTGTCGTTGTGCTTGGCACCGATCAAGCCACCAACCACTAGCATGTCGAACTGCCATGGCTCACCTTCCCTCTGTCGCGATTCTTGGGCGGCAGAACGTCGGGAAATCTACTCTCTTTAACACGCTGCTCGAAAAACCTCGTGCGGTGGTTTCGCCACTCGCGGGAACGACTCGTGACCGCAATGCCGCCATGGTCTCGTGGCGCGGCTGCGAATGGCAGCTTATTGACACCGGCGGGATTGAGGAGCGACCAGGAGATACGGTCGCGCGCGCCGTGCGTCGCCAAGCGGAGCGCGCCCTGAGAACCGCGGATGTTCTCTGTTTTCTCGTCGACGGAAAATACGGCCTCACGCGCGAGGATCTGCTCGTGAGTGCGCTGCTCCGAAAGAGCACCAAGCCCGTTCTTCTTGCGGTGAACAAGCTCGATTCTCAGCGCGACCGAAAACGCGTCCCGCGCGAAATTCAGCAAATGGGATTTAAGGAATGCATCCTTCTTTCAGCAAAAACGGGCGCGGGAACGGGTGATCTTCTCGATGCGCTCGTGCGGCACTTTCCGAAAGCATCGCCGCCTACTCCCAGCGAGACAATTGACTGTATTATCATCGGAAAACCGAATGTGGGGAAATCCTCCCTCCTGAACGCGCTCGCAGGAGAGGAGCGGGTGATTGTTGCTGAAACGCCGCACACCACGCGTGACCCCCAGGATCTTCTCCTCACCGACCACGGGCAGGTCTTTCGCTTTATTGATACGGCGGGGATGCGGCGACGCGCCCGGCGACATGCTGGGCTTCGCGGGAATCCTGCTGTCTCGATCGAAGAGCAGAGCGTCGACAAAAGCCTACAAGAAGCGAATCGCGCCGACGTGGCGCTGATCGTCTTCGACGTCAGCGCGCCGCTGACAAAGCAAGACCGGCAGCTCTACCAAGAAGTGGAAGAAAGCGGGACGGGCGTTGTGCTGATCGCGAATAAGTGGGATCGTATCCCAAACAAAACCGCCGAAACGCTCAAGCAGCATGAAAAAGAAATCCGGCGAGCGCTTCCCTTTCTCTCGTGGGCGCCCCTCGTTTTCGTTTCCGCAACCACCGGACAGCGAGTCAGGGATCTTCTGCCGCTCTGCCGAACGATCGCCGCTGTGCGGAACGTCCAGTTGACCGATCGGAGTCTTGAGCGTTTCATGAAACATGCACTGAAGAAACGAACGCCCCCACGCACGAACAATGTTGCGACGCGCCTGCTCTCTCTCACGCAAATCGCGAGCAAGCCGCCGACCTTTCGCGTGCTCATTGGCCCGCGGCAGCATCTCGCCACGTCGTATACCCGCTTCCTGACGAATGAGCTTCGTTCATACTACCACCTTGAAGGGACGGCAATCCGACTGCGCGTCGAACAACAACTCCGCCGATGATTCTTCTTCTTGGATTAGGGAATCCAGGAACTTCGTACGCGCAGACCCCGCACAATCTGGGATTCCGCGCGCTCGATTGCTATGCACACTCCATTCACGCACCAGCGTTTTCTCCATCTCCACGGTTCGCGGCAGAGACAACGTTCGTTTGGGCCGGAAGGAGGAAGATCCTCCTCGCCAAACCGCAAACGATGATGAATGCATCTGGGGCGAGCGCAAAAAAGATCGCCGGATTCTACAA
>JAZDGG010000075.1:0-13991 GCA_043807225.1 bacterium
TGAAATACTTTACGTCGAATTTGCCATCGAGGCCAACGTCTTTTCCTCCGGCGGAGCCACACCGTCCACGTTCGTGTTTTCCGTCAACGAGGGCGGGGCAAAGCAGAAGGTGACAACGCCTGCATTCACGCCGCAGATCAACATTGCCGGCAACTGGGACAACAACGACACGTTTACCCATGCGAGCGGCAAAGTCGTCTTTGATGCCGGAGTGACCGGAAAAACGATTGAAGCAGGATCTTCTCCGTTTTACAACGTCGATGTTAATAATGCGGCTGGCGGGTGGACAGTCCAGACCGACAACATGACCGTCGCGAACGATTTGACGCTGACCGCCGGAGCCGCCTGGACGGTTGCAAGCGGAAAGACGCTCGAAGTCGACGGAAATTACACGCAAACAATTACAGGCGCCAACACCACCTGGACGGGTTCCACGCTCTATCTCAACGGCTCCGGCGGGATGTACGACATCAACACCAAAACCCACGGCGGCGATACCTATGCGACTATCCGTGTTGGTGCAAGCGAAGATATCGCGACCTGGGATTCAAGCGCATCGACCTACACCATGGATGCGGGTGGGTGTCTGTTTTCCGAAGACCATGGAGCTACGGCTGGTCGACTTAATATCTATGGCACCTGCAATTCGCGCTCCAATGAGTATTGGAGCTATGCCACGGATTTTGACGGAGCGGCTTTGGCTGGATCGTCGCGGCAGGCAAATGTGCAGTTTGCTGCTGGCGCGTCGCTGACCGTGGATAGTGGAGACGCGCTTACCATCCTTGGTCAAAGCGCCGGGGCAAACCGTACACTGATTTCACGCCAGAGTTCAGGCGCGTACGGATTGACGGTGGGCGGAACGATCAGCGCGCAGTACTATGACTTTGACTATCTCGATGCAAACGGGCTCAACATCGTGTCAACGGCGACCGTGAGCGAGCTCTCAGACGGATCGTTCGATAATGCCGGCGCTGGCTCGGCAAAATACATCACCGTGACTGGTATCACGTCCACGAAGAATTTTTTCAACGACGTCTTTGACGATCCTGCAGACGGGACCGATACTAACGCAACAGTGAATGTCGGCGGAGACGGATCGGGGATCAACTGGACATTCTTCTCCTTCACGGGCAACCTCGCTGGCGAGGCAAATGACCAGGATCTCAATGGAGCGTTCATCGGTTGGGATTCGTCACTCACACTTTCTTTAAGCAAGAACACAATTGATTTTGGATTACTGAACCCGGCGATTCTGCAGACGGATAGCCACACCATCACGGTGACGACGAATGCACCGAATGGGTACACCTGCGCCGCAACTGGCGACGGGAATCTCCGGAACGGATCGAACGATATCAATGGCGTGTCCGACACGAGCGTAACCGTCGGTTCGGAAGAGTACGGCGTCGCTTGCTCCGGTGGCGGGTGTGCATTTGGTGATGATAGGGCAATCACCACTTCTCCACTCACCATTGCAAGCAGCGCCGGAGTCGTGACCGATGAAACGACAACCGTCACCTACAAAGCATCCGTTGCATCGACAACCGCGGGGCTCAATTACGGCCAAATCGTCACTTTTACCTGCTCAGGGGCCTTTTAATAGTGAAAGACTGGACAGAAAACAAAAAAGATGTTATCCTCAAGTCAGGGAGTGGAAAACAAAAAGAAGGAAGGTGGAAGGAACTCCCCAAATACAAGCACCCAGAAGAGGAAAAACCGTTGAAGATTGGCAGAGAAGGTATGTGGTTTTCGGTGGGTGTCTGAGGAAAGAAATGAAGTTACAAAAAAACAAAAAACAGGGATTTTTCAGGGCTCGTAGGGTTGTTGCACTGCTCGCTGTATTTACGCTGGTTATTTCTCAGGCGGTTTTTGAGATACCTACGGCTCATTCTGCGGCCATTAGTCCAGTGGCAGCAAACCTCCAAAGTTCCGCCACGGGCGCAGAAACACAGATAACCGTTACCTGGACCCCGGCAACAGCGCTCGCCGTCTCGGATGTCATTCAACTGTATCTTGGTCCGAGCACTGGTGGCGTAGAGTTTACTGACGGCGACGCCGACCAAAGCGGCACCGACATCGATTGCACCCAATCTGGATCGACATTTAACAGCGGCACATTTGCCGCTGCTTCAGCAACTACCCCGATGCTCTATACGATTACTGTTGCGGGAGTCAGCACAGGAGCCGGTGAAGTCGTTTGCACACTCGGTGCTGCTTCAGGAGATGGCCCGAACCTTCCAGTAACCGCTGATGGCTATTCCGTTGCTGTCGTGACGAACGATGATACGGGTGCGGGGATTGATTATGTAGGGAGCGGAAACCTCGTGACGGTCTCTGCGTCAGTGCTTCCAAATCTCACCCTCACCATCGACAACTCCGACGGCACCACGTGCACAACGACGTCGGGGGTCACCAGCTGCAGTCTTGGTCTCGTGACAACCGCCGCAGTGAATACCGGCAACTACGACGTCAATGTCGGAACCAATGCCGCGAGCGGTGCCACGCTTAAGATTGCCGAAGACGGTGACTTGCGGAATAACACTGATACGATAGATGATGTCGTTGAGGACACTGGCGGTACCGTCACGGCTGGCGTCGAGGAATATGGCATCGCGGTTGTGTCAGATGCTGCATGGACAGAACAAGGCAACTTCACTGACGATGATACGCCGATCCCGTCCGGGCCGGCGACCGTGGCAACAACCGCTGCGCCGATTGCCGCGAGCGGCGATGACGTGACGATTACCCATCGTGTGGCAGTCTCGTCGGCGACCAAAGCGCTTACCTACAGCCACATCGTCACCTGGACAGCAACGGCGACCTTTTAGTGAATCATAAAAGAAAAATCGAAACGCTTGACGACCACCTCCATTCATGGTAGAATGGAGTCAGAAAGAAAGTTCACCTGGGGTTGTGCTCGCAACAAGAAACGACGAAAAGGATGTCGGTTCTTTTTTTGTAATATTCTCATGAAACACAAAAACACACTTGCCAAGAAGTTGAGGATTGCCCATCATGGCCGCCGATTTCGCGACCATATGCGCAGACACGGGAAGCACCATGCTCTCGGTTTTATATTGCTTGCCTTCGTCGTGGGATCAGCGGCATGGATCAGAGCGCAGAATGGCCGCGCAGCGGGTATTGGCGACGTAGCGGTCACACTCAGCAATGAAGCAACCAGCGCCGCGTCACAAGCGACGGTGCTCTTTACCTTTGGCACGCTCGTCGACGGGAATACGATCAGAATCTATCTTGGCGAAACGACTGGCGGTAATTCGTGGGGGCTCAATGGTGTGGCAACCACCGATATTTCCTGCTCTGACAACGGAACGGGGGAATCGTATACCGTCAACTCGGTGACGGCAGCATCAGCGAGCACCCCGCTGTGGACGCAGATCACCGCAACGACGGTGGGGACAGTGCCCAGCGCAACACAAGTGACCTGCGTGATCGGCGACGGCTCGCCAAACCCGACAAATCCAGCTGTCGCTGGTAATTATTCGGTCGCCGTGGTGACGACAAATGACTCCGGTGCGGGGGTCGCGTACGTCGGGAATGCGAACGACGTCACCGTCACTGCGATAACGCTCCCAAACCTGACCATGACGATTGACAATGCCGACGGAACGACCTGCACGACGACGAGCGGAATCACGAGCTGCAATCTTGGTACGGTCACGACTGCGGTGGTGAATACCGGCAATTATGACGTCAACGTCGGGACCAATGCCGCGAGCGGTGCCACGCTCAAGATTGCCGAAGACGGTGACCTGCGGAATACCACTGATACGATAGATGATGTCGTTGAGGACACTGGCGGTACCGTCACGGCTGGTGTCGAGGAATATGGCATCGCGGTCGTGTCTGACGCATCCTGGACCGAGCAAGGCAACTATACCGACGACGACACGCCGATCCCGTTAGGGCCGGCGACCGTGGCAACAACCGCTGCGCCGATTGCCGCGAGCGGCGATGACGTGACGATTACCCATCGGGTTGCCGTTTCTTCAGCGACGAAAGCACTCACGTACTCCCACGTCGTCACCTGGACAGCAACGGCGAACTTCTAACGCTCGTTGGTACACCCAGAGGAATCCAGTGGAGTATTTTTGTTTTTCCTCTCGGCTCTGCGTCGACAGAAAAATACATTTACTGCTGTGCAGTACCCGATTTGCGAAAGTACCAGAACAAGCGATCGCGGAAAAGCAGCGTGTAGCCCGGGTTGTGCGAGAGTTCCCGCACTTTCGCGCTGATATCTTTAGGAGGAAGGAGTTCACTTGTCCCTCCCTCAAGCACAATAACAGCATCCGCCTGATCAAGCGCATTTGGGAATCCCCAGATGAGATTTCGTTGTGAAAACTGCGGAACAAGATTATTCGTCGCTGCCACACGGTCGGATGGGAGAAGCATCGCGCGCACAACCGCAACGTCTTGCCGGTAGGGTGACGGGGAAAACGTCCGCATGGCGTCGGCGGAGTGTTGCGTCCACGGGAGAGGACTCCAGCGCCATATGCCGTACAGCGCAAGCAGCAGAACACCGACAGTGACAGACGGCTGCAGATGCCATCGCGGAAAGCGAACGGCGATTGCCGCAAGCCAGCGACGCAACCGGACCCACCCGGCGACCGCCGCAAGAAAAAGAATTGGGATACTCACTGACAGGTACTGATAGTAGATCCGCTGCTGGTTCGGATTCTTACTCAGCAGATTGACGGCAAATTCCGGTAGCGAAACAAGGAGGGTTGGCAACCCCACAAGCGGGATCACTCCGATAGGAACCAGGACTGCATACAGAAGAGCGGCGTTCTCTTGGCGCCAGAGGTGACGAAGAACCTGCATCGGGTGGTCAAGAACACTGCTGAGAATTGAAGGATAGGTCCCGCCAAAATCCGCATAGTAGGTGATGGCAAAATGTCCCGGTGCATGCCGGGCTGCCGGGATTGCCCACCCAAGCATGAGCGCTGTCCATCCGATGCCGAGCAGGATGGTGACAAGCGACGGAACGCGATAACCGCGTCGCCATACCCAAAAACAGCCGAGCGCGGCAACGGTGAGCCCAACCTCTTCCTTCGCGAGAAGCAGCAATCCAATGCAGATCCAATAGAGCCACCATCGCCGCTCAGTCAATGCCCACCATACCCAAAGGAGAAGTGGGATCGCGAGAACAACTGCGTGTACGTCAAACGTCACTGCGTACTCCAGCGCTGGGAAGAGCAGATACAGCACCGCGATGATTGAGGCCGTTGGCGCACCGAGCCGCTTTCGCCCCATCCAGAAAAGAGGAATCACGCCACTTGCAACTGCAAGCACCTGAAGAAGCAGGGGCGTTCGCGGATCGGGGAAGAGCGCATATGCCGGGAGGTAGAGGAGCAAGAGGAAGTCCGCGTGCGTTGCTGTCCGTGGCTCAAGGTTCCCGTACACTGGGCTGGTCATCCGAAACCAGTCTCCGTGAAGCGTGTGCCAGAGCACCTGATCCATATTTCCCATATCATACTGTGCAGTGACGAGGTTCACCTGCCGAAACCAGTTTGCGGAGCAAAAAAATCCCACAAAGAGTATCGTCGCGGCCGCGAGAAGCCACACAGGCCAGTTTTTTCGTCGACTCGTCATGGAGAGTGTTGGGTTGTATCGCGCTGAGCGTGTTCCAGACGAGTATAGACGTCTCTGGCGGGTCTGTGAAGCCGGCATTCCAGATTATTGTCGTGGTAGTTGGGGACTTTTCTGTTTTTGCGTTCTCTTGTATACTCAGAAGCAGCTCGTTACGCACACTTTTCGTATGAAAACAAAACTCATCATTACACTCAGCATGCTTTTTCTTTGCCTCCTCGCCACGCGGCCGGCAAAGGCGTTTACCATCTCGGAGTATCAAGTTGAGCTGAACATGCGACCGGGCGAAACCATGGATCGGACGGTCGATCTCTATGACGATTCGCTTCAAGGGGTGACGATCAGTCCGATGGTGACGAACTTCACGCAGGACATGGAACGCGAAGGGTCACCGAAAATTCTTGATTCAAACAAGCCATCGGATGCTCTCTTGCTGAAACCCGACCGCGCGTGGATCACCTTTGACCAGCCGAGCATTGACCTTCCGAAGGACGGATCGCTCGTTCAGCTGAAGTACCATATTACTCTTCCGAAAGATGCGGAGCCAGGAACGCATCTCCTTGCGCTTGTCTATCAGCTCGGCGCGCCGGCGCTCAACGCGAATACCAGCGAGGTTGGTATTGCCTCGAACGTCGTCACGACCATGTTCCTCAAGGTGCTCGGCACGACGGTTGATTCCATTCGTGCGCAGCTTCTCGTCGGGCAGTATCTCGACCGGGAAAAAGCGCTCGCTGCGACCACACCCTCTGCTGACCGGCTGAAGTACTTTCAAGAGAAAACATTCTTCTTTAGGCCACCAGTAGACTTTCTCGTCGTTGTTTCCAATGACGGCAACACCCACCAAAAACCAGATGGGAACATAAAGTTTTTCAACGATCTTTTTGGCGGCGTCCTCGCCGACCAGATAAAAGTAAACAGTACGAACCGCATCATCCTCCCGCAAACCACGCGAACGTTCGGTGTCGATAGCTTCGGCAAGGGATTCATGATTGGCAAGTACCGTGCGAAGCTCACACTCGTCTACGGCGATCCGCTTCGAGATTATTCCACTGAGGTGAGTTTTTGGATCGTCCCCGTCATTCAACTGAGCATCCTCCTCGGGGCGATCATTCTCCTGATCATCCTCATCATTGTCATGCGAAAGATTCTTCGCAAGCGGCGAGAAAAGCGCGAGAAGCAAAAGGAGGATGCACTACGTGCGAAGCTCCGCCAAGAGATTGAAACGAAGATCTCAGGGCGGCAGGAACCGAAAAAGAAAAAGTCGGCGCGGAAGAGAAAGCCAGCACCATCGCAGAAACCGTTGAAGAGCAGCACGCCGGTACCAGCGCAACCCGTACCCAATTTTCCAGTCGGAAAGAAGCCAAGCAAGAAAGCAAAGAAAACGTCAGCAAAGTAAATCGTCTATCCCGCTCATCTTTCCTTCGTCCCAAAAACTTCGGTGGGCGATGGTTTGACACGCCTTCGTCAAGACTTCGGCGTGCAAGAATCGGCTCTCCAGAATATGAAGAATTAGCAAATCCCGATGCTAAGCACCGGGAAATACTTTTGGGTTTGACGTCTGGCGAGCGTTTGTCGTAGGATTCCCTTTGTTCCACGGCAAGGAGCCGAGAAGTCTTGAATGGCACGAATTGCGAGGTCTGTGCGGAGTGCACAGGAGCGGTTAACCGTCCGAGCAAAGCCCTTGTGGGGACCGTCGAATGGACTGGATGAGGCCTCCTGGAACCGCACGCCGGTTCTCGGGCGAAGAGCGGTCGCCCCTCATCGAATGGTCATCGGAGTACCTTTCTTTGACGCCGTCAGAAAGTGCAGAGATGGCCAGGTCGAATTCCCTATCTCGCGGGTCTGGCTCGGCTCGAGCTCCTTGTTGGCCTTCTGCGCTGCTCAGCGGAAGGCCTTTTTCTTTGTTCCTTTTCTTTGCAGAAAGAAAAGGAACTGAAAAGAACTGCTGGGGGAAATATGCGCTCTCATTGCAGAGAAACACTGACTTGTCTGTGATGGCGCTTAGATTTCCCCCAGACCCCAAAGCCGCTTTTCAAGATCCTTCCGTAAAGAATTGATAGTTTAGTCAGATATTTTCGGCGACAAAAAAATCATTCTCCAACAACACGCCCACATTTCTTTCTTGAGCTAGCGCTCGAGCATGCGTTTGAGCGGCTGCCAGTAGAACTCTCCCCACCCGTCTGCAATCCTGCTGAGGCATCGCTCGGGAATGTTTGTCTGGTGAAACCGAAGTTCAGTGCCGCCTTTCGTCAGTTTCAATGCAATGGTCACTTTTGACCAGTGTCCTTCTGGCCAGCCCTCCTCGTCCGCCCGCCATGCCTGGACGATCTTTTTGTCTTCCTTGAGCTGGAGGTTTTTTCCTGTGATATATCCGTCGTATGCCGAAAAAGGGGTACCGACCTTCGGTTCGATCTGCGCGGCACTGCCAGTGAACGCAGCGTGTTCACGTGCATCAAGCAGCGCGCGGTACACCTCGTCCGGTTGTGCTTTGATGATGACGGTTTGGTTGATGTCGCCGGTTTTCATCTCACTCCGTAGGATACTCGTTTTTCGATAACTTCTCAACATCTCCGCCGTGGGTCATTCCCCAGCATGACACGTGCGGCATGTCTTGACTGGGGAATCCAGACATTCAACAATACCTCCGACGGGAATACATTCAGTGTCCACCTCCCGTCATGCGTAAATCCTATTACGTTTACATTCTCGCCAGTGGTCGCAATGGTACGTTGTACATTGGAGTAACGAACAATCTCATGCGAAGGATGTTTGAGCACAAGATGAAGTTGCATAAGGGTTTTACGGAGAGATATAGCGTAGACCAGTTAGTCTACTTTGAAGAAACCAGCGAGATTCTGGAGGCAATCAGGCGTGAAAAACAGTTGAAACGGTGGAACCGCCGGTGGAAACTTGAGTTGGTTGAGAAGTACAACCCGAATTGGCATGACCTTGCGAAGGACTGGTTTCGTGGAATGTCTGGATCATCCGATCAAGTCGGATGATGACCTCGTTGGTTACTCTGGTTGTCATTTTCCAACTCGACCGGGGTGTGCAGGGTTGGTGTATTCGAAAAAGACCAGTGTGGCACATCGGATGATGAAGGCAATACCCATCCAAGGTTGTCATTCCCCGACTTGATCGGGGAATCCAGGAAGAATGCCATTTTTCCCCGTTGGATAGTTCCACCTCATACGATGATTGAAAAACATGAAAAGGATCAACTACAAAAAAGACTTCAAACAGTTCTTCGCACCATCAGCAAAAGTTCCGGCGCTGGTAGAAGTACCAGCATTCCGTTTTCTGATGGTTGAGGGGCATGGCGCACCGGGCGGCACCGCGTTCCAAGAAGCGATCCAGGCGGTGTACTCCGCCCACTTTACGATCAAATTTACGCTGAAGTTTTCCAACATTGGCCCGGAGTATACGCTTCCGCCGCTTGAAGCACTCTGGTGGGCGAAGAGCGGAAACTATCTCGATGTCAAAAAGCCCTCCGATTGGCAGTGGCGCGTGATGCTCATGCAGCCGCCGCACGTCACCAAGAAACATCTTGCGGATGCCATCACGCAGATCCGCGAGAAAGCGACAAAGAAGGCCGGCAAAAAAGGCGCACGGCCGGCAAGCCCCGCGCTCGCAACCATTCAACTCGCGCCGTTCACCGAGGGGCTGTGCGTCCAGATCATGCATATCGGACCGTACGCACAAGAGAAACCGACCATTGAATGTATGCAGCAGTTTGCAAAGGCCAAAGGGTATGAGATGGTCGGCAAGCATCACGAAATCTATCTCGGCGATCCGCGGATGACACAACCGGAGAAACTGCGAACGGTGCTGCGGCATCCGCTGCGTCGCGCGGCGGCGTGAACCGAAAGGCGAGAAACATGAGAGATGGTTCTCTCACTCGGGAATGCATTTTCTGCAAAAAGAAAGGGGTCAGGCAGACGCCTAACCCCTCAAGGTACTCTTATCTAGATCAGTGACTCCCAACCCAGCCGCAGCCGCACGGACTAGGATCCTCTCCGCTGTCCTCTCTGCAACTGCAACCTCGGTGGTTGTCATTGAATGGGGGGGAAGACGATTCTCCAGCTCGAGGGACGATGATCTGCGATGAAGATATCAGCAGACCATCAATCTCCGTCGATTCTCGGACAGTCTTTTCGTTCATACGACCTCCTTCACTCAGGCATTGCCCGAGCAGATGATGTGCCACGGTTTACGGCAGTTTGCCACAGCGACTCGAGGTACTCTGTTTGAAAAACCGGACAGTAGTGATCGATGCCGTTGAGCGTCTGTGCGACATGGTAGCCACGACCGAGACAACCACCGGCGCAAAACGCTCGCACGACGCACCGCTTGCATTGTTCCTGCTGTTCTTTTGGCCGAAGTGTCCAGAACTGGCGCAGCAACGGATGGTCTGCGAGAATTTCGGACAAGCATTGCTGACGGATGTTGCCGAGAAGCATCTCGGGAAAGGTTAGAGCGCTGCACGGATAGACGTCACCGTTGGCCGCGAGCAGAAAAATACCATATCCAAGGCCGCAATTCCGGTTGTGCGATAACTGGGGCACGGCACAATGGCGCAAGCGTTCCTCGATGAACCCGACATCGATGGCCCCTTCGTTCGTCAATTGCCGCACGCGACCGTAGAAGAATATTCTTTCATCGTCGGTGAGGTTGAGTGTGCTCGCATTTTCCCGTCCGCGTCCTTTGGTCGTGAAGTGGGGGAAGTGAACGCGCCGGATGCCCAGTTCATGCGCCATCACAACAAAGTTGTCGAGATCAAAGAAGTTCAGCTTCATTGGCGTGAACGAGAGAACGACCGGCATGCCGGCGTCGCGGAGGTTAAGAACGCCTCTTCTGGCGCGTTCAAAGCTTCCACGGCCGCGAATGCGGTCATGCACCTGCGCCGTTCCCCCATCAAAGCTCACTTGAACGTAGCTTGGGTGCACCGCAGCAAGACGTACTGTCAATGAACGGGTCGCGAGCGTTCCATTCGTGAGGATAGAGAACTCGAAATCGTGATCGCGCAGGAGGCGGCAAAGCGTCGTCAGCTCTCGGTTCAACAGCGGCTCACCGCCCGAAAGACTGATGCGCGCTTTCGGCTGCAGAACGTCAACGAGCTGTGAAACAACGTTTGGGTATTCGGCGCTGGCTAGTTCGTCGCTCCGCTGTCGATTGTCAGCGGCAACGTGGCAGTGGATGCAACGAAGGTTGCACCTGGAGGTTACATCCCACGTGCAGCTCGAGTACTTTCTGTTGATCGGGAAGGAACCCGGCGCTTCCAGCGAAACAACTGCGTCGCCGGTTTCGCAGAGGATTCCTCGGTCGATCGATTCTCGAATGACCGCCAGGCACGCATCCGCATCGGATGGCTCGATGCCCTCCGATTGCTGCTGCGCCTGGTAACGGACGATAGCGCTGTCAGCGGTCATTCCGCCCATGAAGTGCATTAGCAATGGTTTTGCTCGTTTGTGGACGCACACCCAATGTCCCGTGTCCGTGTGAAGGAGAATAACTCGACCGTCTCGCTCGAGTATTTCGACCTTCGGATGCAGCAGAAGGATGCCATTGTCGGAAGCTCTCATCAGTAAGCCCCTTTCTCTCCCGTCTTCGTGTATGCCAATATTGCTGCTCGCGAAAGCTTGGTTGTCAATGATCTGCTTGTACTTCTTTCTACTCCTTTTTTCGTACAAGTCAATACCACTGACACTAGGTGCCGACGTATCACTGGCAATGCACGCAAGGTGGCTCTCTTTTTACCTCGCTGACCCTGTACTGCAGCAACAACAAAGTAACACGAAAAAATCTTGGTAACAATGCGGAATTGACAGTACCTCGGCATCGCGGTATGCTATTCGCGGTGCATTGGTCCCTGCGGATATCGGACGAGTGATTCCAGGTTCGGCAGCTGCTACAGCTGCACACGCGGAGAGCCGGCATCATCTTCCTGTTCCCGTAGGGAATGCCGCGTGCACGTTCCGTCCCCCTGCCTAGGGATGGTGAGTCCCCCGCCCGGACGAGCCATCCCATTTTTTCATCTCCTTACATCTCCGTTGACGTTCCGTCTGATGAGATGGTTTTGATGATATACGCTGACAAAACCTCTGGTGCCCCGGGAGGGAATCGAACCCCCGTTAGTGGCTTAGAAGTCCACAGTTCTATCCATTGAACTACCGGGGCACGTATCTGCACCATATCGACGTACGTATCTACCGTCAAGCATCCATTATACTTTTCCGCTGCCAGGTGATGTGAAAAAGCAGGTAATTTTCGTCTTAACAACTCCCTCCGAGGGCACCACCTCCCTGAATCATGTTCAGGGTACGGTTGGCGCTGCCAAATTACCCTAATCATTGAAGGAGGATGGTATACTGAAGATGTCGCAGTTGCAGACTGAAAAGTCCGATTCTTCGCTGTCGCGGATTGGAGAATCCGCTCCTGGCGCTCATGACCATCCATGGCTCTATTCCTTCTCGCATTCTTTTTCTTTCTCGCGCTCGCGAGCGTCATCGTGCTCTATCGGCACTTCCATGTGGATGTGTTTCGCGAAGGAAAACCGCTCAAGATCCCGGCACGGTTGATTGCCATCCTGCTGACCGCAGTTGCGGTCGGATTTTCCCTGCTTGCCATTTGGATTCTCCGCTCCGCGTCCGCACGCGCGCTTGACCTGTTTTTTGCGATTACCTTTTCTATCGGCTGGGCGGTGAATGCGCTCTTTCTCCTCCCACGGCAGATCGGAAGAACACGCCTGCTGGTCGGCGTTGCCACCGGCGTGGCCGTCTTTGCGCTTACCTGGACGTTTTCATCCGTACTCTTGAGAAACCTCTTCTTTGCCGGGTCCATCCTCTGGATCGGGCCGGTCATCTTTCGAAGATTCCATCTGCCGTTCCGCTACTTTCTTTTCGGCCTCGTGGCGTTTGGTGTCTACGATGCGATGAATGTCTTTTTGCTCAGCAACGCCGGAACGGTCGTCACCAACGTCGGCCGCTTCACCGGCCTTATCACCTTCGGCGGCAATGAGCTTGGGATCGGAGATTTCTTTCTCGGCTACTGCATCGTCAACGGCGCGCAGCAGTATTGTTCCTCTCGAACACTCCCCTGGATTCTCGCAACTTGGAGTCCACTCCCGATGTTGCTCCTTCGGTGGATCGTTCCGGCGTCATCCGGGCATGCGTATCCCTACAGCGTGTTTCTCGTTCCCGTCGCGCTAATACTTTTTCTGAGCGTGAAGCGATGCTCACGTGATGATCTGGCATCCAAAGTCCCGCGGCCAGGGTAGGTTGTGCAAAAGCTCCATTTACTCCTCCCGACGCTGCTTACCATGAAACGCATCATGGACGTCTTTCAGATGCCGGTTGGTGACGTGCGTGTAGATCTGCGTGGTCGTGATTGACGAGTGCCCGAGCAGCGCCTGGACGGATCGCAAATCGGCGCCATTCATGAGCAGGTCGGTTGCATATGAGTGGCGGAGCGTATGCGGGGTCACGTGCTTGGTGATACCGGCAAGCCGTGCGTAGCGAACAAGCACCCGCTGGATGGATCGCGGCGAGAGTGGCTTCCCTTCCTCGGTTAATGATTCCTTCCCCGCACGGTCATGGCGGAGGAAGACGAACGGCGAATTATCCATGCGGAGTTTAAGGTATTCGCCGATCCAGTACCGCGCTTGGTTCGAGAGAAACACCAGACGGAGTTTTGATCCCTTCCCGCGGATCGTCAATTCCTCTTTCTTCAAATTCAGACGGTCGCGCCGTAACGATGCAACCTCCGAGACGCGCATGCCGGTGGAGAAGAGCGTTTCAAGGAGTGCGCGGTCGCGTTTTTTGATCACCTCAAGATTCTTCATCTTCAACGGCATGGCGAGGAGGTTCTCCAGGTCCGATCCCTCGAGAAAATCCACCTGCCGCTCCGGGAGGCGAAGAAGCTCCACCTTCTCCGGCGCGAGCGACGGGGTATCCTCCTTCGCAAGGTATTTCAAGAACGCCCGAAGGGCGATCAGGTGGTAATTCTGTGTATTTTTTGAGAGCGGATGGTCATCATCGTCACGCCAGCGATTCAACACCAGCCGGTATGCCTTGATTTTTTGCGGCGTGATCTCCAGGCAGCGCGAACACTGCATCTCGGTGAAAAAACGGCGGAGGTAGAAACCGTAATTCTTGACGGTTTGCGGAGACCGGTTCTTCGTAATCTCGAGATACTCAAGAAACTCGCGTGTTTTCTCCTGAAGTTCAGTTGTATGGGCGGCTGTCGCCATCGTTGAAATATTATACGACACTCGATCTCCCCCGTCCAGTCCGTTGAGTCAGAAAGGGAAATATGGTATGGTACACACAACCGTGGGAGTACGAACTGCGCCACACGGATTTTCATCACTTGTTCGAAACCTATGA
>JAZDGG010000076.1:0-3429 GCA_043807225.1 bacterium
CGATCTGAGAGACTATTCCGCCGATCGAAAGCACAAAAAAGTGGATGACCGGCCGTATGGCGGAGGCCCTGGGATGGTTATGCAGGTCGAGCCGCTCTACCGCACGCTCAAAAAACTCTGTCCGCGAAAAACCAAATCGACGAAAGCATTCCTCCTCGCAGCTGGAGGTGAGGCGTTCACACAGAAACAAGCACGATTGCTCGCGGCGTCCGCAAAACGAATCGTCCTCCTCTGCGGCCGGTATGAGGGCGTTGACCATCGCATCCAAAAGTATATTGATGACGAACTCTCCATCGGAAGGTACGTGCTGACCGGCGGCGAACTCCCTGCACTGGTCGTCATTGATGCAATAACTCGCCTTCTTCCGGGCGTTCTCGGCAAAGACGAATCGAGTATCGATGAATCCTGGAGTGACGGCGAAACCACCGAGTATCCGCAGTACACACGACCAGAAATCTTTCGGGGAGAAAGAGTTCCCTCCATCCTGCTCTCAGGAGATCATCAACGCATTGCCGTATGGCGGAAGCAGCATCGCAAACTTCGGAAACATCCATAGCGCATTCGGGCATTCGTGCAGTTCTACGGAACGCCGACTTCCGGTGGTTGTGGCTGTCGCAGGTCTTTTCGCAAACCGCGGGGAACATGGTGACCTTCGTCCTCATTCTCGAGCTCTATGCGCGGACGGGTTCGAGTTTTCTCACGAGTATTCTCGTCGTGCTCACGGTTCTGCCCACGATCCTCTTTTCTTCTCTTGCCGGCATCTATGCCGATACGTTTAATCGCAAGTACCTGCTTGTCACCAGCAATCTCGTTCGGAGTGTTCTGGTGGTTGTGCTCAGTATTCTCCCGACAACGCCGCTCCTCTTCTGCATCTTCGCATTTCTGCTCTCCGCCGTGAGCCAGTTCTTCGGTCCGGCGCAATCATCGGCGATTCCGCGGCTTGTCCGCCGCGAAGAGCTTTTCAGCGCGAACACGCTCTTTATGTTCACCACGTACGCAAGTGTTCTCTTCGGCTACACGCTTGCCGCGCCGGCCCTCCACTTTCTTGGCGAGGTACGCACGGCAAGCATCCTTGTCGTGGCGTTTACCGGTTCCGCATTCTTGAATATCCGGCTTCCCTTCTTTCGCGATCACCTTGAGCGACAGTTTGGACGCTCGTACCTCGAACGCGCCTTCGGCAACCTCCTCAGCGACATCCGTAAAGGATTGTTCTTTATCCGGTCGAGTCGTCAAGTCTTGCTTCTTCTCTTGGTCGTCTCTTTGCTCTTTGCCTTTGAGCGGGCGCTCGTCGGGTTACTCCCGAATCTCGCAACGCATGTTCTTGGGTTCAACGTCGATGAGATCGGCTACTACCTCATCGCGCCCGCGGGGGTCGGCGCGATCTGCGCTTCGATTTTTGGCCGACGTCTTGCGCAACGCATCGCAACCTTCTCGCTCATGCTTGTCGGATTGCTTCTCGCTGGCATCGTTCTCCTACCATTTCCCCTCGTTCCTTTTGTAAAAACGATGTCTGGTTGGCACGACAAGATCGTTCTGTTCGTGGCGCTCATCTCATTCTGCTCTGGTGTTGCCAGTATTTTTGTCATCGTTGCCGGTCAAACACTCCTCCATGAACTCACGCCTGCAGAAACACACGGACGCGCCTTTGGCACGCTGATTGCGTCAATGAACCTTATCGGTTTGCCGCTTATTCTCGTCATCGGCCTGCTTACCGATATCGTTCCCCTGCTCACGCTCATCTTTGTTCTAGGTATTGTCCTCACGGCAGCAGGTCTTGGGGCGATTCTTTTCTCTCGGCGACCTGATCCATCCATGCACGATCCACGGGCCGTTTTCCCTCCGGTTGGCTGAGCTTTTCAGCTTGACCCCGCTCTTTGTGCATATTCTCAAGAAAAGGATTCGTATGCTAGGGGTTGACATCCTGGTGAGGGAGCCGTATCTTGACACCAAGTCGGAACAACCGTAGAATAGAGGTGCTCATCGATACACTTTTCACAGCGAACCACATGGCCTAGCAACAGAAGCCAGCCGTCAAGGTCCCCCGTCCCAGGGGGTGTTGGAGACAAAACAGTGGCGTCGAACTCATGGACCCCTCTGTTTTTTCTTCACTCTCCGTCCGATAAAGTCGAGCAATGGATGACCCGGTCGTCCAGCGTAGGATGAAGAAACGCTCGTTGACAATCTATCTAGTTGACAATACACATGTGACGGGAAACCGATTTCGCAAGATGGAGGAATAGAGGGGTTGATATGGAAGAAACATTTTACCCTTACCGAGGTGGCCACTCGTGGCCGTTTTGGATCGGGACGTTCTTTTCTCTCCTCCATATCCCCTCTGTATTCTTCCATCTTCGGAATCAAAATGAGTAACGTCATCGTGCATCACATTGGGTGCACGACCTTCTCTCTGAACCGTTCTGCGGCGAGGACAGAAGGATTCCACAATGAACTTTGACTCATCACTCGCAAGGGTGATGAGGAGCAACGAGTCATCGGACTCAAACTTCTTGAACGTTGTTCGGCAAATCCTGGCTCCACCACACGGTGGAGGATTCTGGCTGCGCTCCTTGTGCTTCACTGAAGCAGAAGAAGAAACGAACAACCTTCATTCTAACTGAGAGTTTGATCCTGGCTCAGGATGAACGCTGGCGGCGTGTCTTAGGCATGCAAGTCGAACGAGCGGTTGTCGGAGTTCAGAGATCAGAAATCAGAGACGGGACAAGAAACCTTTAGACGAATCATTATGGGTTATGTCCATCTCGATACCTACAGACGAGCACAGTACCTGTATCCTCTCATCGTCAAAGCGACGGAAGATTTTCCGAGAAATGCTTGGCATCTGCGCGATCAACTCTGTCGATCGGCAAATTCCATCCAGGCAAATATCGCGGAGGGATATGGGCGCTCAATCGGTGAATTCAAACTCTTTCTTACTCGGGCATTGGGTTCGTGTAATGAAACACGTAGTCATCTCAAAGACGCACAGAACGTTGGTTGGTTATCAAAGGAACTGTGTGATCGATTACTGCGTGAATATACCGTGTTGAGCAAGCAACTCTATCGTCTGCGGGAAAACTGGAAATCACCATCAGATTTCTGACATCTGACCTCCGACTTCCGTAAGTGGCAAACGGGTGCGTAACACATTGGTAACCTACCCTCGCCACGGCCACAACCTGGAGAAATCCGGGCTAATAGCCGATGGTTTCCGATCGCGAAAGCGTGTCGGAATAAAGGTCTCGCAAGAGGCCGGACGAGGAGGGGCCTATGGTCCATCAGCTTGTTGGTGAGGTAACGGCTCACCAAGGCGACGACGGATAGCGGGTGTGAGAGCATGACCCGCCTCACTGGGACTGAGACACTGCCCAGACTCCTACGGGAGGCTGCAGTCAAGAATCTTCCCCAATGGCCGAAAGGCTGAGGGAGCGA
>JAZDGG010000077.1:0-2579 GCA_043807225.1 bacterium
ACAGCGGCAATCGAAGGACGAGATTGAGGACAACACCAATGACGAGAATGCCCTCAATGATCCCAAGCGCAAATCCGCCAAGACGGTTGAGCATTTTTAAGCCCGGAAAAATTGCAAGGAACTTGAACGCCTTGTCGAGAATATGAACGATCAAACCGACCAGACGGCTCGTCACAAGAAACAGAAAAATGAAGCTCGTGATCGACGCGGCGATTTCGTTTCCGCCAAAAATCGGGAGAGCGATGCCGGCGACCCGTTCATAAGAGCGCGTCGCCACCGCCGTACCGACAAAGACCCCAACGAGCGATCCGATCGCCTGGATCAGTCCCGCGCCAAAACCGGCGATGCCAAAGCCGAGAACGACGACGAGAAGAAGAATTTCGAGCGTGGTCATGGAAAGGGAACGTCAACGGATCGACAGCCCCAGTGCGCATGGAACAAGGGGGGTGCCCTCTACGAAAAAATGGCATGCTCTGTCGACTCTGTCAATTTTCTCCGTCCGGCTTCGCGCCAGTTGAACCGACAATGGGGGCAGAAAGACGAGGGAACAGCGGTGCGATGGGCGCGATTGCCCTCCCCGGGGGGAGAAGAACGACTTCATAGCTCCATTGCGCTGAAAGGCCGAGCGCCGCACGGAGTTTTTCCGCAGCATCGGGGAGAAATGGTGCGACGAGCAGCGCGACGTTCGCGAGGATAGTGACAACATCAGTAAGCACCTGCGGGAGCTTCTCCGACTTTTCCTTGGCGAGCACCCAGGGTTTTTCGCGGTCAATCATGCCGTCTGCAAATGCAAGAAGAGCCCAGAGCACTTGGAGTGCGCGTTCAAAAGCAAAGGAAGAAAGACTCTGTTCGATTTCTGTCCGCGCGGTGGTGATCCGTTCCTGTGTTTCGGCCGATACTACGGCAGACGGCACTTCACCGCCAGAGAACTTTTGCAGCATCGTCAAGATGCGGCTGGCGCAGTTGCCAAGTCCGTTTGCAAGATCGGCGTTGTACTTCTCGATGAATCGCCCCGCCTGCACGTCGCCATCGTCGCCGAACGGAAACTGGGTCAAGAGGAGATAGCGCGCCCCGTCGGACCCGAACTGGTCAACCAATGCATTCGGTTCAAGAACGTTCCCGAGCGATTTCGACATCTTCTCGCCGTTGACCGTAAAGAATCCGTGGATGAAGAGCCGTTTGGGCGGTTCTTCTCCGGCCGCGAGCAGCAGCGCCGGCCAAAAGATCGCGTGGAACTTGAGGATGTCTTTTGCCATGAGGTGCGTCACGTGCGGCCAGTACTTCTCGAATTTTTTCCGATCATCGCTGTACCCAATCGCCGTGAGGTAGTTCTGGAGCGCCTCGACCCACACGTACACCGTCTGATTTTTGTCAAACGGGAATGGGATCCCCCACGCGACCTTCTCGCGGGAAATGGAGAAATCATCCAGCCCTTGCTTGAGGAGCCCGAGCGCTTCCTGCCGCCGGGTTTCCGGCTCAATGACGATCTCGTTGTTCTGAATTCGCCGTTCGACCTCGGAAAGGTACTCCTTCAATTTGAAGAAGTAATTCCGTTCCGCAATGGAGGCGGGAACGGTTTTGTGGATCGGGCACTTTCCATCGACCAGCTCTTTTTCGGTGATGAAGTTCTCGCACCCCGTGCAGTACAGTCCGCGGTACTCCCCCTCGTAGATTGCGCCGTTCGCCTTCAACTTCTCAAGAAACGCGCCAACCTGTCGTGCGTGTGCCGAGTCGGTCGTCCGGATGAAGAAGTCATACGAAAGTTGCAGCCGATGAAAAACCTCCTTGTAGGCCTCGCTATTCTTGTCAGCAAACGCTTTGGGATCAACACCCGCCTTTGCGGCCGATTCAGCCACTTTAGCGCCGTGCTCGTCCGTTCCGGTCAAAAAGAAAACGTCGTCTCCTTTGAGCCGGTGCCAACGCGCCGTGACATCAGCCGCAATCGTCGTGTATGCATGCCCGATGTGCGGCCGATCATTCACATAGTAGATCGGGGTCGTAATATAGAAAATATCCTTTTTATTCATTGAACCATTTAAAATCAACTTCTCGCCCCGCACCCGAGGTGAAACCGAGCGGTGCGGGGTCATTAACGTAGTATATCAGTTTTTTCATGAGCAAAAAACAACTCTCGTCTCGACATACAAGAGTTCAACCGCCCGAAGCCGTAGCCGCGGACTGTATCGTTTCCGCCAGAGGCGGATCAGGATTCGCCTGATACACTGAATTCAAGTCTCAAAAACCCCTCGGAATTTTCTACTCGAGAGGAGAACAAGAAATGGCAGGATGGGTATGTTACGTTGGCGGTGAACGCTTGCCTGCTTGGCCACTCTCGAGCTTGTTCTCAACCGATCGGCGCTCTTCAAACACATCGCTAAAGAATATCGAAATGATCGCAGCGACGGGAACGGCGAGGACGACGCCGAGAAATCCGCCGACGCGTGCACCGACAAGAGCGGCAATGAGAACGACCAGCGGATTAAGGCCGACCACCTTCTGCATGACCTTTGGAACGATGAGGTTGTTTTCGAGCTGCTGAATGACGATATACATGATCAGCACCACCAGGCCTTTGATTG
>JAZDGG010000078.1:0-12082 GCA_043807225.1 bacterium
GCACTGACGCGACTCTGTAGTGAAAAAGGTCTTGACGATCCGATCTTCGATCGAATGAAAGCTGATAACGGCGATTCGTCCGCCGGGGGCGAGAAGTCGTGTGAGTCGTGGGAGGGCTGCGTGAAGCGTTCCAAGCTCGTCATTCACGGCGATACGGAGTGCTTGGAACGTTCGTGCTGCGGGATGCTGCCGCGAGCGTTCTGCATACCGTCGACGTCCGTAGACCGTGAGAATCACCTCAACAAGATCATGGACACGCTCAAGCCGACGTTCCTTTCGCTGTCGGACGATGCGCTGCGCAATGCGGCCAGCGAGTGGTTCTTCGCCGTATGCAGCGATGATCGTTGCGAGCTCACGTTCGTCCCGCGTTGCAAGGATCGATGCGGCAGTGGGCCGCTCTCCGGATGGATCAAACCGCATATCGAGCGGTTCGTCCGGGTGCCGGTACGAGAACCCGCGGCCGCTCTCCACGAGCTCGGTTGTTGAGAAACCGAGATCAAGGAGAATGGAGCTTAATGGCTGAAACGTCGGATGCGCACCGAGAACGTCGGATGCATCCGCGTAACTCGCCTTCAAAAGGAGAACCCGCTCACCAAATGGAGCGAGACGTTGCCGCGCGATCGCAAGCGCGGTTTCATCAAGATCGAAACCGACAAGCTGCCCCCGGGAACCCATCGCATGAAGCAACGCCAGCGCATGCCCGCCTGTGCCGACCGTTCCGTCGAGGACGATGCTTTCCGGCGATGGATTCAGCAGCTGGAGAACTTCATGTTCAAGAACAGGAACGTGGACGGTGCCGGTCACCGCGCTACACGCTCAGCTCATCGAGCGCCTCGGCAATCGCGTCAGACGTCTTCTCGGTCGTCTGCCGGTAGTTCGCCCACGAGGTTGCATCCCAGATTTCCAAACGGTTGTAGAGCCCGGCGATCACGACCTTCTTTGCGATGCCCGCATAGTCACGGAGGTAATCAGGAACGACGACTCTCCCCTGCTTATCAAATGGAGCGTCCATCGCGCCCGCGAGCATAAGCCGCGCAAACGCCCGGGAGTTCGCCTTGGCAATCGGGAGGGTCGCGAGCTTCGTCGCAAGCTTCGCCCACTCCTCCTTTGGATAGAGAAAGAGACAGTGATCCAGCCCCCGCGTCACGACGGCACCGCGAAGCAGCGCCTTCCGGAACTTCACCGGCACCGCAAGGCGGCCTTTTTCGTCTAGATTGTGATGATATTCGCCGATAAACATCAGGGATGGTGCTTGACGCTCTCGAAAAAAATGTCGTGGTGGAGGATGTTATCCACGCTTTGGGGATGTTGTCCCCACTTTTATCCACTTTCCTCCCCTTTGCATCCATTTTACTCCACTTGAGCACACACGTCAACACAGCACCCCACTGAGAGAAAGCGCAGTGAATTGCAAGAATTTCGAAGGATTCCGTCAAGAAGCGCCTTCGGATGATTTTCTCCTGTGGAAATGTTCCTTTCTCAGAGAGAAGGATTGGGAAATTTCCCATTTTGGAGAGTTACTGGATTGAAGATAATAACGCGAAAAAAACTCAACGAAAAAACCTCGCCCTGTGGTTTTGGGTCTGGGGTCCCGCACCAGCCACGGTGCGGGATTGCTGCCAAGAAAAGCAGCATCTTTCTGTTGAAAAGTCTTTTGCAATTTTGAGGAGAAGAAAACGACTCCCTTTTGAGAGTCGCAAACATTCGTCTATCGAACCGCCAGCAGTGCTCTTAAACTACTCCTCTTCGTCCACTTGAATCACGTCATCATCCTCTTTCTGCTCGAACGATTCGGAGAGTTCGTAGGATTCAACAAGTGTTTCGTCGAACTCGCGGAGGAACCGTGACGGTTCGTGAAGGCGCATCGACATGAGTTGATAATCCGACGCAATGGGATAGCAGAGAAAGAGATGTGTGATTGCGCGCGTGACCGCAACGTACATCAACCGCCGTTCTTCCTCGAGTCCCCCTTCCTCATTCAGTGCTCGCGGATTCGGGAATCCCGGTTCGATGAGATGAATGAGAAACACCGCATCCCACTCGAGCCCTTTGGCTTGGTGGATGGTGGAGAGAACGAGCGCCTCCTCTTCTGCTTCGGCCGGCGCACCGCCCTGCACCGCAAACGCTTCTTGAAGCGACACCTCAGCAAGAAAGGTGCTGAGGTTTTTGTACTGCTTCGCAAACAGCGCAAGCTGTTCCAAATCTTCCAGCCGCTCCTCAAAGTTCGGAAATTGGTTGATGAGATAGTCGCGATAGTCGCTTCCGATAATGGACGAAACGAGTTGCGAAGGATCATTCGGGAAACCGCTTTTGAGTAAACGCGTCAATGTGCGCTGCAGGATCCCCCACCCCGCCTCCGCGCGTTTTGGAACATCCATGGTAAGCGACGGAAGTTCCACTGGGAGATTGCGGATGCTGCGGAGACGCTCAAAGATCACGCCTGCCGTTTGCGATCCGATGCCGACCTGGAGCGTGAGCACGCGAAGCCATGCCATTTCATCCGCGGGATTATCAAGCGCCTTGAGATACGCCAGCACATCTTTAATATGCGCGCGCTCAAAAAACCGAACGCCGCCTCGGTACTCATACGGAATGTCCCGCTTGGTCAATTCGAATTCAAGCGTTTGCGACTGGAACGTCGCGCGAAAAAGCACCGCCATTCGGTTGAGCGGGATACCTTCATCACGGAGTTGGAGGACCATTTGCGCGATGAACTCCGCCTCCTGCTTCGGTGACGCCGCGGGTGCGAGCACCGGCCGGATCTGTCCCTCTCGATGATGCAGGAGTTTCTTTGGGAACTGGGCGATGTTGTGCGCGATGACCTCGTTTGCCAAATCGAGGATCGGCTGTGTCGAACGGTAATTCGTGGTGAGGGAAAATTTTTTGCATCCTGAATACTGCTTTGGAAAGTCCAGGATATTCTGGATATCCGCGCCACGAAACGAATAGATGCTCTGGGCATCGTCCCCGACGACGAGAAGGTTGCCATGTTCCCCGGCGAGTAGGCGGACGATGGACGCCTGAAGTCGGTTTGTGTCTTGATACTCATCAACAAGGATGTATCGGAACTGCCGCGCGAGCGTTGCGCGAACATCCTCATGCTTGTGCAGGAGCTCAAGCAGGCGGACGAGCAGGTCGTCAAAATCCATCAGGTTGTTCCGCTTCTTCCGCGTTTCGTATTCACGGGCGATCGCTTCGATCGAGCCGAGAACGCGCCGAGATTCCGGACGGCGCTCTTCGACCACCTGCTCAACTGTTCTTTCGGTGTTCCGCGCGAGACTGATGAGATCTTGGACGACATTCGCCGACGGGAACCGCTCTTTCTTCGGATCGATACCGAGATCTTTCACAATCACAGAGATCAACCCGCGACTGTCTTCATCATCGAGAATCGTAAAGTTCGGGGCGAATCCGAGCACCTTCGCATATTTTCGGAGCAGGAGGTTCGCGACATGATGGAACGTTCCGCCCCACAACCCCTTGGGGAATTGCCCGAGCAGCCGTTCAATACGGAAAAGCATTTCTTTTGCCGCTTTGTTCGTGAAGGTGACGAGGAGGATGCGATCTGCGGGGACGCCGTGCTCAAGAAGGTACGCGACGCGGTAGACGATGGTTCGCGTTTTGCCAGAGCCGGCGCCCGCGAGAACCAAACACGGCCCGTCCCCATGGATGACCACCTCCAGCTGTTCTGGATTCAGTTCCTTCTGATATGCAACCTTGAGCTGTTTCGGATCAAAGGTTGAGCGGATTTCGTATTTCGTTGCCATGCGAGAAGGAGTATAGCATGTTCGAAATCCGAAGAGCGAAACTCACAATACGAAATGGCGAACAGAATGTCGAGTTGCGAATATCGAATGTTGCATTGAAAAAAACTGGCCAGCCGTTCTCAATGCACGCTGGGTTTGAATGAAAGAGCCGTGCAAAGATTCGGGCTGGCCATGTATTGTCTGGTGCGTGGCTGGCCAAGACGTGGGCTGGAGTTTGAGACCACTTCCACATGGTAACCGTGAGGGTGGCAGTGCTCATGACTCACGGTTTTACCGACCGGTTACGATGCCGGTTGTACAAGTACGGTACTACATGAAACGAAACGCATACGCAATAGGCAATGACGAACTCGACAAGGAGCATGAGGATCGCTACCCAGGATGGTGCTTCCGGTTGATGATGATCCACTACCATGCCAACGCCGTCTAACATGGCGAATACACTCAACGGCAGGAGGGTGAGCATGGTGGCGATACCACCAACGACGCATTTCTTCATGGAGCATTCCTCCCCACGCGGCCTTTCTGCCTTTTCTTCTTCTCCAGCAACCGTTCGTGACAGAACCTATCAGCATGCCATGCGAGCTCCTCGAGCTTCCCATTGAATGGATCGCCAGTCCGTGCTGACGGCTGTAGACCAGGTGCACAGTCAAACGGGACGATGCTTCGTTGACGTCCGACTTGCGTTCCTCTCGGCGACCTCGCGCGGGGTCGGCGAGCCAGAACCGTACTCTTCAAGGTCATTGCTCCTCCCTTCTTCCTTCTGGATGGTCACCATGACGATGACGTCCTGTTCAGGCATTCACGTGCTCTCCAAACAAGTGTCGCAACTCCACGAGCCAGAAACGTTATCAATGTGCGGCCTCCTTTTCGGCAATAACCATACTCCTTCCTCTGGAAGATGGTCAATCATCCAAAATCGCACCAACAGAACAGAGAAAAAATGGCCAGTCCTCCTCTTCACACCGGCGGGCGGGGCACGGTGCAAAGATTCGGGCTGGCCATGTACCACTCTAGTGCGTGGGTGGCCGTGAGGTGCTTCTGCCTAGGCCGTGGTTTGCGGCAACGGATTCGGCGCTGAAGCGATCGGTTGCTTCACACGCTTGCGTCTGGGCTTGACCGGGCATTCGCGGAGCGAGGCAATCCGCGGATTCTGACTGAACGTCGAGAGCGCCAGCCAGAGTCGGTTGCGGACTCTTCGGCCCTCCTCCGAATGGATGAGTCTCGTCGTGCCGTCAATCTCGGTGAGAAGACCGATGAGATTCGCAACAAGATCGGCTCTCGATTGCTGTTCCTGCGGAATACCACTGAGCAGGGTGTTGACCCAAGAGTCGAGACCACTCCAGCAGAGCGGGTGAAAGCTCGTGTTGATGACTGCGAAGATGAACTCCGCTGCGTTTTCCACTGACATCTCGCGGGTCTCCCGCTTCGGGTCAGTCAAACGAAGAAATGGCTCACCGCGTCGCCGGACAACCCGGATCGTCCAACCATCCATCACGCCCGCAAACGTCGTACCGGCAGCGATATCCTTTTCAGGGAGAACCATGTCATGGATAAACCCGCTCTGGGTTTTTCTCCACCCTCCGAGTTGAACCCGAAGTTCTGTCGTTTTTGATCCATGCGCGCTGCGAGGCCAACGGAGACATGATTCCGAAGAAAATGTGCCGCAGTTTTGCGGTTTTCGCGCATTTGTCCAGATCTTTGTCCAGATCGTCGTTTGGAGCCTGCCATCCTCAGACACATGGATCCGGGCAACATAGCCGATGACGTTCCTGCGAAGATAATTCACAATCCTCATGCCGGTAGGAACGCTTATGACCACTCCGAAGACAAATCCGACCACGAGTCCGATGATCTTCGTTAGTTGAGATGCGGAATGAAAGATCCCGATCCCTTGACCAATGAGACCGCTGGCGTAGAAAGGCACAAACATACCGAGAGTCCACGCAAACAACCAGAAAACCACAGTCAGTGCATTCAACCGCATCGGGAGATACGGCTTCAACTGATTCTCGAACATACGAACTCCTTTCCGCCCTCCTTCGCATAAAGCTATGGAGGGGGGTGGCGGGCGGACAGCGTTGCAGCATGTCGGCGTGCCAAGGGAGGTTTCTGCCGTGCTGTCAAAGAACAGCCGCGTTCGGGTACTTCCCAACCGCGGTCGAATCCTATGACGGTTTGGGTAGCGTGTCAACAACATCGCGCAGGCGAGAATGGCTATCCTCGCCTGCGCTCTTCTTACATTTTCAATCCCCGAATACAAAAAGACCCCGGGGACCCATGCCACGAGAGTGACAGAGAGATCCACCGGGGAGGGCGGGAGGCCCACGTGAGCGCGCTTTTTCCAGTCACGCCGATTCGGCCGTCCCGCCAACGGGACTTGAAACCTCAGAACAAGGAACGTCCACTGGGGGCAGGAGCGTCGGTTGAGCCGCGCACTCCCGCCCCCGTCCAACGACCGAACTGTCGGTTCAAGAGGGGTGGAGCTCAGAACCCACTTTTCCCCTATATCCCCTCTGGTTCGGTCCACCCGAGAATCGTCTGCTCGTCCGCCCGCGCATGCAACATGGCAGGAAGCGCAAGCTCCGTTCTCGGTTCGGGTTGCTCGGCCGCATCAGGCCGGCCGAAGATGAACACGGCCGGTGCCCGGAGATGATGGGTTCCGAGCAGGTCGAGCGGCCGGGCAACCCTGTCGATCGTCAGATCAGGCAGCCCGCGGGAGCATTTCACCGGTCTCGACAACGTCGAGCGGCGTGCGCGTCCCGCGGGCGGCCGAGGCCCGAGGTCAGGTCGTGGTCGTATAAGAGTAAAGGAAGGACTGGGAGAAAAGAACCAGCATATTTGGGTTTCCTCCTCTGCGTGGTGGACAGAAGCCGGTGGCATCCGCCTTGATGTCGGGCATTTGCCGTCCATGTGGCTTGTCGAGCTCCTTGTGAACCCGCAAGACCGAATCGGCTTCTCCAGCACGAAGGTCGGCATGATAGCGCACCCTGTGGATATTGTCAATACCATGGTTGGGGATGTTGAAAATCCGAAGAAAACCCGAAGAAAGTGAGGGCTTGACCTTCGGTTTTCCTTCGGGTATCCTGGTAGCAGAGGACAAATAACGGGAGAGCAACGGGCGCGATACGGAAGACGAGAGTCCCTGAGTCGGCCCCGCCCTTCCCCTTCTCCACTCCCTATGGACCTTTCACACACGCAAACGCGATCACAAGAGCAGAAACGCCTTCTTGCGCGTCTCGAACAGGAGGGGTTGAACTTCGAGCGCTGGCTCATCACCCTCGCCACGGGGACGCTGGTGCTCTCGGTGACCATCCTCGGGAGCACCTCCGCAACGCCGCATGAACATCTGCTGCTGATCTTCTCCTGGATCGCTCTCGTTCTGTCGATCTTCTCTGGGCTCTTCGATCGCCTGCTCTACATCTTCAGCATTTCGGCGCATCCGCTTCTCGATGAAGACGAGAGCGCAGAAGAGCCGGAAGAACGATGGCTGCACTACCTCACGTGGTCCGAGCGAACGAGTTGGCTCCAAATGCTTTCTTTCTTTCTCGGCATCGTGCTTCTTCTCCTCTTCGCAATCATCACTCTTTGACGATTATGACCATCATCCTCCCAGAAAAAAAACAGCGCGTCCTCGACTTTCTTGCAGCGTACATCAAGAGCCACGGGTACGCGCCAACGTTAACGGATATCGCAAAAGCGTTTGGTGTTCATTCGCTTGCGACCGTCCATGAGCATCTGCAATTTCTTGAAGAGAATGGTTTTCTCAAGCGGTCAAAAAAAGGGTCGCGCCAGATGACCTTGGTCAACAAAAGATCATCGTCCGTCGAAGAACATCACAGCCCGTCGGTCGCCGTGCCGCTCGTCGGGCTCATCACCGCAGGAAAGCCCATCGAGGCCATTGAAGACCGTGAAGCGATGGTTTCTGTACCGCAAGAAATTGTCGGGAGAAAAAACGCCTACATGCTCAAGGTCCGCGGCGATTCGATGATCGAGAGTCTCATTGCCGACGGCGATTACGTGATTGTGGAAAAGACGGACTTTGCCCGCGACGGCGATATGGTCGTCGCGTTGCTCGAAGATGGGACCGCAACGCTCAAGAAGTTCTACCGGCATAGGAATTTCATCCGCTTGCAACCGGCGAACAAGAACTACAAGCCGCTCCAGGTGCATTCCGTGGTCATCCAGGGGCGCGTCCTTGGGGTGATACGAAAAATCTAAAACCATGACACCCTCCGAGAAGAGCACCATGCTCGCCGACCGATCGCCGATTTTCGACATTCCGGGCATTGGGAGACGGACTGCACGCCTGCTGCACAGTGCGGGGGTGCAAACCGTGGGAACATTTGTCGGACTCCCGGATCTTCTGCTCGAACAAACCTTTGGACCCTCACTCCCCATTCTACGGCGACGTGTTGTTGCGACACTTGAGCAGAGCAGTAAACAGCAGTTCACCGGGCTGATGCGACGCCTCATCCGGCAACTCATGATGTGAGAACCCAATCGTGAAGCGGGTTGCTGATACTTTTGGTTAAAAAAGACGGGAGTCACCACTAGGGCAACTCCCGCTTCGCACACCCAGCTGGGCGCTTCGCTTCGCTCCTGAGGAGCAAGCGGTCAAACCACCTCGGATGAGAACGAGTGCCTTTCTGGATTCCCTTGTGACGGGGATTCCTCAGGTACTCGGGTCTACCGAGTGATCGACCAGAGCTAAAGCACATCCGGGATGCGCGGGAAAAGAAGCGAGGGTGGCAAATGCCATTCGGCCATTGCCTTCGTCGGTAACAAGTCTGCCAAGAGCATGCAAGCGCAGCACTGTGTTGTTCAAGGTTTTCCGTGAACATCGACGGTGAGCAGAAGTGCTCACGTTGTTCAAAAAGGCGATGTTCCGCCCGCTGGTCTCGATGGTGCGTTCAACGGGACACCGCACTCCCTTCTCGCGAAGGAGCGTTGCGGTGATGCCGCGAATAAGCATCGCACGAGCCATACTCGCTGCTCCTTGGTGGGGAGCGCCACGAGTTGGGGAAAGATGCACAACCGGAATGGGAGTTTTGAGTTCCGCACGAGATCTTCGCAGAGTTTCCCCTGCGAGTGGTTGGAGCGGCTTCCAGGGTGTACTGGTTCCGATCCACCTCGTGGTTCCTTACGATTGAGGGGATGCAGACCCCTCTTCCCATTATTCCCGCATCTTCGTGCACCAGGACGTCATGTGTGTCGCTGGCGCCCCTCGAACGCGTCTTCCAGGACGTTTGCGCAACAGGTGCGCCTTCCTTGGGTTTCTTGATACCGAGATGGCTTTGATCCTTACGGATCTGCCACCCACGCTTCGATGATGGAAGAGAACGAATTGAACCGCCGTCCCACGGGCACAAAAGCACCCGCAAACGGTAAGACGCATGCTACTCCAGCACATTTTCTTCGTCAAGGTGGATTTATACACAGCCCCGAAAAAGCCAGAAAAGGACGTATCACATGTCTTCTTTATCGCTTTTTCGGCGCGGTGATCGACGGCGGGCGGCCGTAGTATGGAGAGAAGCGGCGAACCTTGCGTCTCCGGCGCTCAAGATCCCGAAGGTACTCGCCCCCCTGTTCTGGAGGAATACGGGATCGCCGCACCGAGAAGATGCTGCACCCACGTGCGAACGCAAGCACATTCGCCATGGTCGCAGCAACGCGAAGATCTGAGAACTTCCCCGGCCCAGCAACGACAACAACCTCATCCGTCGATCGGATCGTGGAGTGATATCGAGAGAGGAGACGCTGTAGTTCTACCAAAACGTTGGCGCGCTTTTCTCTTCCTGTCGGAAAAATGCGCACTTCCCGTTTGGACCGGTCGCTTGTGGCAGCAACGGCACGATCCGGGTACGTACAATCGAGAAAGAATCTCATGTTGCAACCAGCGGGCTCTTGAGTCTGTCGATCAGCGTCACGCGTTTATTTTCCAGAATCGTATAGAGAAACCGATCCGTGATGTCACGACGATAGTTGAATTCACGGAGGTTCATGACCGTATAGCGGATTTCGCTGTCAAAATTGACCTGGAGCTTCTTCATGAGCGAACGAACCTGTTTTCGATTCACGCGCCCGACGATGAGCACGTCGGTCTTTGCATCCTCCACGCCCGTGAATACCCCCGTGAGCGTCACGAAGCTGATGCTCCCCATGTTCTTGAGTTTTGCAACGAGATTTTGCTCAATCGCGATACGCGATTTGAGAATCAGCGCGCGTAGCTCGGGATAGAGGATGCAGGCCGTATTGAGGCGATAGTACCGCTTTCGGTCTTTCGTTTTTTCCTCAAGAAGCCCAAGGTCTTCAAGGTTCGCGAGCTCCCGACGAACGGAATTGATCTGTTCGTCAATCCTGCGGGTAATTTCCCGCACGAAAAACTGTTCTCCCGAGTTCACGAGAAAAAGTCGCAAAAGCTTTACCCTCGTCCTTGAACCAAAAAGTTGCTCAAGCATAGAATCGTGAATGTTGCGAATCGTTGCTCCTGTAGTATAATAAGTTTTGCCACCTTCCGGCAAGCCCCAGGTCTTGTCGGACATGAGAAACGGCCTTTTCGGCAACCCACCTTTCACGCAACACCACTATGCCGGCGCTTCGTACCGAGTTCAGCAAATTCGTCATCTACGATCCGGATAAAAGCCGATCAATCGTTCACTGCTATGCGTCACAGCCAACCCCGCTTGAGGAACGGGCAATGGGGCGTCTCTTCCTCGTCGTAGAAATCGACACTCCTGATCCGCAGAACCCGCAACTGATCGAAGAAATCCAGCGTACGGTGACGGCGTCGTACTACAGCTCAGAGAACTTTCAAATCGAAAGTGCTTTTGAGCGTGCATTGCAAAAAACGAATGAGCATTTGCACGGCGTCATTGGTGAACAGCTGACCAGCTGGCTGCAAGGATTGAACATGGTCATCGCGGTGCTCAAGGATACCACGCTCCACTTCACCGTCATCGGGCGCATGCACGCTTTTCTCATCCACCGCCAACGAATTCTGGACATCCTCGAAGGACCAAGCGGTGCTCCCGATGAACAACCCTCTCCGTTGAAGATTTTTACCAACATCATCAGTGGGCAGCTGAACCTCGGGGATTCCCTCCTTTTTTGCACGACGAGCATCCTCGATCACCTTTCCCAGGAAAAACTGAAACGGCTGATTGGCGAGCAGTCTGCCGCGGGCTCCGTACGAAACCTCGAAACGCTCCTAAGCGAAGCGGAGGGAACAGCGAGTTTTGGCGCGCTCATTATCCAGTTGACGCCAATTGCCGAAATGACCGCTGCCGAAGAATCCGTTGCCGAGCGCGAAATCCCAGTGATCCCGCAAGCGCCACAGACCCAGGATTCCATGCAACGCCTGATTGCGCGGGAACAGGCGACGAACACCCTGCTCAATCATTCGCTGTGGTTGAATATGGGACGCATCGCACACTCTGGGGTGACGCGCATCCGCGAGACGCTGATCGGCCCCGGGTCTTCACCTCGCTCCGTGCACCAGGAATCGCCGCCCGAATCGCCGTCCGCCGCTCCGTCCCAGTTACCAATGCGCAAGATGACCTCGATGCAAAAACCCTCGTCTGCAGGCGAGATTGGCCAGTCGATCCTCCGCGGCATTGGTTTACTCGTCCGTTCAGTGTTTCTCGCGATCATTCGCGCACTTCACAAGATACTCTCCTCCGTTCGCAAACCGTCGTTCCGAACGCCAGCGCAGCGTTTTCCGCAAACGACCAATCGCAGCATCTCCCAGGGATCACGCTGGTTCTCTTCGCTCACGCCGCAGCGACGCTGGATCTTTCTTGGCGCAATCGTGCTCATCCTCCTTTTTGCCCAAAGTGTCGTGAGCATCGGCGATCGGCGCGAGACGCAGCAGAAGCTCCAGGGATACCAAGCGCTGCTCAGAACTGCAGAAGAAAAAATCTCCGCGGCAGACGCAGCGCTCCTCATCAAAAATGAGTCCGGCGCACGCAAGCTTCTCACAGAAGCGCAACAGGCACTCAAGAGCATTCCTAACGTCAAAGGGTCTCCCCAGGCGGATATTACCTCCACGACGAAGAAAATCGAAACGCGGTTGGAATCCATCCGGCACATCGTGGCAGTGTCGCCAGAACTCGTCGCAGATCTTGCCGGTCTTGAAGTCGGCTTTGCTGCATCATCACTAACCGTCGTCGATTCAACCGCCTTTACCTTCAGCACGAAGAGTTCCTCACTCTATCGAATCGGGATACAGGAGAAAAAGGCCGATGTTGCGGTGCACTCCCCTAGTCTCGACAAAGCGCTGATGAAGTTTGTCACTGGTGACAGCACTTCGGTCA
>JAZDGG010000079.1:0-2228 GCA_043807225.1 bacterium
CCGTTCTCGGT
Source organism: bacterium (assembly GCA_043807225.1). Classification (GTDB taxonomy): domain Bacteria; phylum Patescibacteriota; class Patescibacteriia; order CAZCGY01; family CAZCGY01; genus JAZDGG01. The sequence continues at coordinate 12 of JAZDGG010000079.1, forward strand.
GATATAGATCGGTTTTTTATACCGTCCATGCAGCCGCAGAAGGGCGCGTTTAATGCCTTCTGGGAAAAGCGCCCATCCAATATCGGATATTCGTGGATTCGTGTTCTGATTCAACCCCCAGTTGATACGGTTATGGAAGTAGTAGTTGCACCCGAGAAAATCCTGCGTTGCGGCGAGCCGGTCGAAGAAATAGTCGTTCACCCACCAGTCAGCGAGCCGCTTCAAAAGCCCGTTCCACGGGTTCCTTCCCGCCGCCTCGAAATCATTCACGTTGTGCGCGATGCCGATCTGTGCGTCAGGGAAACGTTTTTTGATCACGCAGTACGCACGTCGGTGAGAATGGATCAGGTTCCGAATGACGCGGAGGTACGAAAAGAAATTGCGGTGCTGCGGCGGAAACCGGCCGGCAAGGTATGAAGCAGCGACAATTTCCGGCTCGTTGAGTGTGATCCACAGCCGCACATCCTCTCCAAGAGCAGCGATGACTCGTCCGACGTAGCGAGCAAAATAGTCCGGTGCGCGCGGGTTCGTCCAGCCGCCCAGGTCGCGGAACCACAGGGGGATCGTCCAATGCCACAGCGTGACGAACGGCTCCAAACCGTTTTCGTGCGCCGAACGGAGAACAGCACGATAGTGTTCCAACGCAGCATCATCGAATCGTCCCTCTTTCGGTTCGATGCGTGACCATTCAACGGAAAATCTGGTGGCGGTATGTCCAAGTGATCGCGCCAAAGAGAAATCCTCCGCATATCGGTGATAGTGATCGCAGGCGATTCCTGAGATGAAGTTTTCCTTCCCATACTTCTGAATGAGCCCGCGCCGCCCGAGATTGGTGAGACGCGCAGGGGATTGTTCCCATTCGGACCAATCGTTGTTCTGCTCACCCTCCACTTGGTGTGCCGATGTCGCAGCGCCCCAGAGAAAACCAACGGGAAAGCGTTTCACGCCGTGCGGAGGGCTAGTATCCACGATGACGTTTTCTCGATTGGACTTCGCGGTAGCGAAAACAGGATACGATGTGGTCGTTCACCATCCCCACCGCTTGCATATGTGCGTAGACGACGGTCGGGCCGAGAAAGCGAAATCCGCGTCTGGAGAGATCTTTCGACCATCGTTCGGCTTCACGGGACGTTGGTCGGTAATCAGAAAGGGTACGTAAGCGATGATTGATCGGCTCCCCTCCGACCCACTGCCACATGTACCGCTCGAACGTTCCGAACTCTTTTTGGATGTCCAGAAACCGTTGAGCGTTCCCCACGGTCGCGACAATCTTTTGCTTGTTGCGGATGATCGCCGCGTTGGTCATGAGGCGCGCGATGTCACTCTGGGTGAAGCGCGCGACAATGCGCGGAGAAAACGATGCAAATGCCTTTCGGAACGCCTGACGCTTGTAGAGCACCGTCCGCCACGAAAGACCTGCTTGAAACGCTTCAAGCACGAGGAACTCACAGATTTTTTTATCCTCATGGACGGGAACCCCCCATTCGGTGTCATGGTATCGGCAGTAGAGGGGATCGTCTGATGGACCCCACGGGCAGCGTTTGGTTTTCTTTGGATCTTGCATAGAATGATCGCTCGGGACGCACAATACCACGCCTCCTGAGGGAAGCAAAGACTCTCACCCGACAAATACTTTTAGGAAGCGGGAAAAGTGGAGCGACCACCTTCCCGTTTGGACAGAGAAACTCTCCTCACTCACGAAAGAGCTGGATGTACTTTTCAGCCCATACGGGAACATTGGGAAGATCCGCCAGGATTTCTCTCCCCACTTCCTTCAGGGCTCTCACCGCTTCGAGGTGTTCACCATATTCAAGGATTTTCTCCTCCAGCATCACGCAGACAGACGAAACCAGGCCTTCTCGTGCGATATCGCCTTCTAAACTCATAGTCTCCACCTCCTTGACGGTTCTCAGGCCATAAGCTTCCTAAAAGCATTCGTTTTCTTAATGTGCAATATGTTCTCTAACCACCTATCATCATCGGTTGTTTTGTCATTCGGCGCGATCTCCACTCACTTCGTTCGCTTCGAGATTTATCGCCAAGGTATCCCTTCAGGTATACCGGTTTTTCCGGCAGAGCCGGACCCCGCCAAAGGCGGGGCGAGCTATTAAGATTACCTGGCGGTGGGGGTGAGATTCGAACTCACGAGAACCTTGCGGCTCTACCGCTTTTCGAGAGCGGCGCCTTCAACCACTCGGCCACCCCACCACGCGTTTA
>JAZDGG010000080.1:0-4850 GCA_043807225.1 bacterium
CCTGAAGGTGGCGTTTCGTCGAAAGACATTGGTCGTACGCGGTCAGATTGAGGCCAACGGTTTGTGCGGTGGATCGAAGCTCGTCGCTCGTGAGTTGTTGCTGATGCCCAAAGAGAAGATCGAAGTATGGCCAGAACTTCCCCTCCTCCTGCGCGCACGAGGCGGCGAGTGCGGCAGGAAGGGCATTCGGGTGAATGTCGGGGTTTGGAAAATCGCGGTAGATGAAGCGAATTTTGTCCCCGTACTTTTTTAACATGTTCTTGAGAACGGGGAATGCCTCGCCGCAGAACGGACACTCAAAATCCCCAAACTCCACAATGGTCACCATCGCATCCTCGGGACCGACGGAGGGGTCGTCGCTCGTCTCGACCTGCGAGCGGTCGATGCGAGGGAGCGTTGTCGTCGCGCGGGCACCGGATGCAGTGTAGAGCGAAGAGCCATACCGATTCGTGTCCAGTGCACCTTTTTGGTACTGTCGATAACTGATGAGGACGCCGTAGCCGAAAAATCCGAGGAGGATGAGAACGAGCGCGCCCACAACGAGCAAAAACCCTGCCCACGGTTTCGGGACGTGTGGCGGCGTGGGAAGACTCGATGGCATGGATGCATCAACGACCATACCGCTCAGTATACGCTTGGCCAGCACAGATGCTCAAGCTCCCCGGACGTATTTGGATCGTTCAGCGAGCTGTTGATGTTCCTCCGCTCGTGTTTATTGCTGCGGTGTTGGTCGGGGAGGTTGCAGTTGCGGCTTTCGCCAGCTCATCGTCAATCGCTGACTTCAGCTGGTTCCACGTCGGTATGCCGGTGAACTGCTGGTCGTTGACGAAGAACGTGGGTGTCGCGGATACCTTGGCGGCGTCGCCTTCATTGATGTCTTGCTGGACAGTCTCTCGCTTGGTTCCAGCATCAAGACAAGCGGAAAATGTCTTTGCGTCGAGGCCGAGGTCTTGTGCATACTGCGTGAACTTCGCCATCGCGTCGTTCTTTGCGAGCGCGTCCCATTCGCTCTGCCGCTCAAAAAGAAGGTCATGCAACGGCCAGAACTTCTGCTGGTCGTTCGCGCACTGCCCCGCTTCTGCCGCAAAAAGCGCATTTGCGTGAATGCTCACCAGCGGATAATCGTTGTACTCGAACTTGATGCGATCACCATACGTCTGCACCATCTGCGTAATGAGCGTCTGCGATCCTTTGCATGCCGGGCACTGAAAATCCGAAAACTCCCGCACCACAACCGCCGCATCCTTCGATCCCAAAAACGCATTGTGCGTGTCGTGTTTCATCATCTCAAGACCGCTTGCCGTTGTTGTTGGTTGTGAACCGCGCGCGATCAGCCACCACACGAGGGCAACAACACCTGCTGCTGCGACGATGCCGCAGATCCAGATGACGGTTTTCTTCTTTTTTCCACCTTGGAGCGTTTGCTGGTCACGTTCCTGGCGACGTCGCGCACGACGCTCGCGTTTTGTGAGCCGTCGTTCATCGAAGACATTCTGCGAATGCATTTGTTCATTCATGGACGAAACAAAAAGTGGTTATGGGGATTGGTTTAGGATAAAAGATATCGCTTGAGCGAGCAAGTGGAGGGCATTGTACTTGGCGGAGACTGAAGAAACGGGTATCGTCTTCATCGCTCCGCTTGGTGTTTTCTACTCCTGCCCGAGCAGCAAATCGACTTGAGCGAGAATGTCATGAGGTTCATGCTCCGCTTTGATGAGATACGCAACCGCACCAAGCTTCTCCGCATGATCCCGGAACTCATCGGATTCTAGGTTGGTGAGTACAACAATTTTCGTATGCGCCATTTCGGGGTGATGATGCACCCATTCGAGAATGTCAAAACCAACCGGATGATCATACGAAATAAGGTCTTCGCCTCGGCCAATGGGAATCATCAAATCGAGAAGAATGAGATGCGGCTTGTGCTCGGTAATGAGCTCAATCGCCGAGGTTTTGTTGAACGCTTTAAAAAGTTGATACGGCCGCACGCCAAGCACGGCGCTGTAGAGCTCGGAGATCATCGGTTCATCCTCAATGAGGAGGATGCTTGGGAGTGGTTTTTTCTCCATACGTACGCTTACCCTACCAAAAATCAGTATGTCGAACAAGGAGGAGGAGAACGCGTTCATGCGGAACGGCGCTGTTGGCGAATGAGGGAAAATACGATATGCTTTCGTCGAAAGAAGTGCTGTCAACGGTACGCTCCCAAGTATGCCAAAACACCAGCTCAAAACGAGTGCCATCTATTGTGGCGATAATCTTGAAATGCTCAAGGAAGTCCCTGACGAGTCGGTTGATTTAATTTACATTGACCCGCCGTTCAACAGCAACCGGAACTATGAAGTGTTTTGGGGGGATAGCGGCGAGAAACGGGCATTTGATGATAGATTTGGCGATGCTGACGCCTACATCCGGTATATGCGTCCGCGAGTTGTAGAGATGTATCGTGTGCTCAAAAAGACAGGCAGTTTTTACTATCATTGCGATTGGCACGCGAGCCATTATGTGAAAGTAATGCTTGACCAGATTTTCAATTTCAATAATCTGATCAACGAAATCATCTGGTGTTACGAAACGGGTGGCCGTTCAAATAATTTTTATCCCAGAAAGCACGATACAATTTTTTGGTATGCTAAAGATTCCAAGAATTATGTCTTTAACGATTCCGATGTACGGCTGGTCAGGGATACGTCCACAATGCATGAACCAATTTTGACCGATGAGCACGGGAAAAAGTACCAACGGAACATAAAGCTTGGCAAGGAATATCGTTATTATATTGATAAAGGAGTTCTCCCAAATGACTGGTGGAGTGATATTCAAGCACTGAATCCCGCGGCAAAAGAACGTCTCGGCTACCCGACCCAAAAACCGGTAGCACTTCTCGAGCGAATTGTTAAATCAAGCAGCAAGAAGGATGATGTAGTGCTCGATGCTTTCTGTGGGTGTGGGACTGCACTCGTGGCAGCACAGAAACTTGGCCGCAAATGGATTGGCATTGACATCTCTCCGACTGCCTGCCGTGTTATGGCGCAACGGCTGTGGGATACTTTCAAACTTACTGAAGGCAAGGACTTCCAGCTCGTCAACATGATGCGAAACGAGGCGCAGTTGCGAGAAATACCTCCATTCGAGTTTGAAAACTGGGCGGTTATCGCTCTTGGCGGCATACCAAACCGAGCCAAGGTCGGTGATTTCGGTATTGACGGGAAGCTGTATCCGATCGGGCATGAGAAGGTGAAGAGCAACGAGAAGGGATTATTCGGTGACATTGATACCTACTATCCAATACAGGTGAAGCAGAAAGATAAGGCGGGGAGGCCCGACATGGACGCATTTGAAACAGCGATGCGGCGGGACAAGCGGCACAAGGGATACTTTATCTCATTCGATTTTACCGAAGACGCAATGAAAGAAATCCGCCGCCTGGATAAAGAAGGTGAATTAGAAATCATCCCGGTGACGGTCAAGGAGCTTTTGGATAAGTCTGGATTTGAAATTTCTCAAAGTTCATGAAACAAGCAATGACGTCATCAACCGTCATCACGCCGCGGGCACAGGATTTTTCCGCGTGGTATCAGGACGTCATCCGCGCAGCGGATCTGGCCGAATCCGGCCCGGTGCGCGGCACGATGATTCTCAAACCCGACGGCTACGCGATCTGGGAAAACGTCCAGAGAATCCTTGACGCGGAGTTCAAGAAGCTCGGCGTCCGCAATGCGTACTTCCCTTCTCTTATTCCCGAATCCTTTTTGCGAAGAGAAGCGGAGCATGTTGAAGGATTCGCGCCAGAAGTCGCCGTCGTGACGCACGCCGGCGGCGAAAAGCTCCACGAGCACGTGATCATCCGGCCGACGTAGGAGACGATCATCAACGACGCATTCAGCCGCTGGATTCATTCCCACCGCGATCTTCCCATGCTGATCAACCAGTGGGTGAACATCGTTCGCTGGGAACTCCGCCCGCGACTGTTCCTCCGAACGACGGAGTTTTTATGGCAAGAGGGACATACCGCGCATGCGACGGCAGAAGAAGCAGATGCGTTTGCGCGGACAATGCTTGGCGTGTATGAGCGTGTCTCACAAGACGTGATGGCCATCCCCGTGTTCACCGGAGAAAAAAGCGCAAACGAAAAGTTCGCCGGTGCTGCACGGACGTACGCTGTTGAAGCGATGATGCAGGATGGCAAGGCGCTGCAGTTCGCCACGTCGCACAACCTCGGCCAAAACTTTGCGAAAGCATTTACTATTCAATTCGAATCGGAACAACGGAAGAAAGAATACGTGTATCAGACAAGCTGGGGGCTGAGCACGCGCACGATCGGCGGACTTATCATGGCGCACGGCGACGATGCCGGGTGCATCTTTCCTCCGCGGATCGCGCCGATTCAGGTTATCGTCGTTCCTATTTGGAAGAGTGATGCAGAAAAAGCGCGCGTCCTCGCCGCCGCACAACGCCTCACACGGGAACTTGGCGAGTCAGGGTCGGCGGTACAGTTGGACGACCGGGATGTCCGTCCCGGAGAAAAGTTTTATGAGTGGGAACGAAAAGGCGTGCCGCTTCGCGTCGAGATCGGTCCGCGGGACATTGAAAAGAAGGTGAGAACACTTGCCCGCCGAGATACCGGAGAAAAACAGACCGTACCGGAACAGAAGGTTCAGGCGATCACGAAAGAGACCCTTGCGGCCATCCAGCAGAACCTTCTCGCCCGTGCCACCGCATTCCGCGACACAAACACCGTTGATGTTTCGACGTGGAAGGAGTTTGTGGAGCACATCCAAAATGGAAAGTTCGTCCGCGCCTTCTGGGACGGCACCGCGGCAACCGAACACACGATCAAAGAAAAAACA
>JAZDGG010000081.1:0-4299 GCA_043807225.1 bacterium
CACAAAGACCTCCGCGGACTACTGGTTTGTCAAACGCCGTGTGCACGCGCGGCAGCACCGCATCATTCGAAATTACAAGCGACGGGAATTTTATAGAAAATTTACGGGGAAAGCGCCAAAACCCTTCATTCTCAACGTCGAAGAACTGGCGAGCATTTTTCACTTCCCCGTCATGACCGTGAAAGCGCCGCAGCTGCAGAAAACCGAAGCGCGACGCGGAGAACCCCCGATACGCCTGCCGATGGAAAGCATCCAAGAAGAGCCGACCTACGCAGCGCCCACTACTCCGCCTTCTCCCGCTCCAGTGAGAAAGCCGCATGCCGGTGAGCCGCCGCTGAACCTTCCTACGTAGCAAATATGGCCGACGACGAAAACGATATTGTGTATTTTGCCAGAACGAACTTTCGAAATCAGCAAAGGCGCTTTGGCGTGAAGCTGGATGACCGGCGCCGCCACATGTACTTCATCGGAAAGACCGGCATGGGGAAGACGACGGTCTTGGAGAATATGATGATCCAGGACGTGCAACAAGGGCATGGTCTTGCGGTCATCGACCCGCACGGCGACTTTGTCGAGAAGATCCTTGATTTCATTCCCCCGCATCGGATCAACGATGTCGTGTACATCAATCCCGCGGACGTGGAGTATCCCGTCGCGTTCAACGTGCTCGAGGCGATCAATCCCACGCATCGCATCCTCGTCGCGTCTGGGTTGCTCTCGGTGTTTAAAAAAATGTGGATCGACTCGTGGGGGCCTCGTCTTGAATACATTCTTCGTATTTGCATTCTGTCGCTGCTCGAGTATCCGGGATCGACGCTGCTCGGCATCCCGCGGCTGCTCGTGGACAACGAATACCGCCACAAAGTCGTCGAGAAGATTCAGGATCCGATCGTGAAGTCATTCTGGGTCGAAGAGTACAGCCAGTACCAAGAGAAATTCCGCACCGAGGCAATTGCGCCTATCCAGAATAAAATCGGTCAATTTCTCTCCTCCTCCCTCATTCGGAATATTGTCGGCCAGCCGAAGAGCTCCCTAGACCTGCGGGCACTCATGGACAATAACAAGATCCTCCTCCTCAACCTCGCAAAAGGGAGGATCGGCGAAGACAACGCCGGCCTCCTTGGCGGGATGATGATCACGAAACTGCAGCTCGCGGCCATGAGTCGCGTCGATATTCCCGAGATAGAGCGAAAAGACTTCTTTCTCTATGTCGACGAATTCCAAAACTTTGCAACGGAAAGCTTCGCCAACATCCTCTCTGAAGCGAGAAAGTATCGCCTTGACCTCATTATCGCCCATCAATACATCGAGCAGCTCGATGAGAATGTCGCGGCGGCGGTTTTTGGCAACGTCGGCACGATCGTCTGTTTTCGCGTTGGCGCAACCGACGCGGAATTCCTTGCGAAAGAATTTGCCCCGATCTTTGATGAAACCGACTTGGTCAACCTGACGAAATACGACGTCTACCTGCGGCTCATGATCGACGGCGTCGCCTCCGACCCCTTTTCGGCGACGACGTTACCGCCGATTTCTGGCAGGACGGGGAACCGAGAAACCGTCATCAACGTCTCTCGGGAGCGGTATGCCGTACCACGCGAGGTGATTGAAGAAAAAATTCGTCGATGGACGGGCGTTGATGAGATCTTTCTCGGGCAAGCACGTGACACGCGCGATAGCCGGCGTCCGATGCCGCCACGGGGCAACGCCCCAAGCCGCGAGCGGCGAGATGAGAGAAGAGAACACATTGAAACTCCTCCGCCAAAAATGGAGGAGCTTGAGCCGATCATCGTCGATACCGGAGAGAAAGAAATTTCCCTTTCGCAAGCACTGGGGAAAGAGCTGCCGCAGAGGGGCGAGCATGGGAGAAATGAAGAGAGCGCATATCGGCAGTATCCACGGCAACAACCTTCGTCCCAACGTGAGAACCGTCCGTTCAATCAACGCCAACAGTTTGGCAATCGTGGCCCGCAGCAGCGTCGAGACCCGCAGAGAGAACGACGTGATTGGGATCGGCGTCCTCCCTCTTCCCAGCATGGGAACGAGCCGCAGCCACCACGGACGCTCAGGCCAGGGGAAGTCGTCAAGCCGTAACAGTGGACGAACGAAGAACGGCGACTCCTCAAAAAAGGAGCTGAGTGTTATGCTACACGCATATGACGACTGAACAACAATGTGCGCTGCTCTCAGAGAACACCGAGCGCATCGTGCCGAACGGTGGGCTGCAGCAAAAACTCGAACTGGCAAAAAAGGCAGGGCGTCCGCTCATCGTCAAACTTGGCCTTGATCCCACATCGCCGGATATCCATCTCGGCCACACCGTCGTGCTTCGTAAGCTGCGTCAGTTTCAAGACCTTGGCCACACTATTGTGCTCATCGTCGGGGATTTTACGGCACAAATTGGCGATCCGTCGGGGAAGTCAAAAACCCGACCGGTGCTTTCCAGCGCAGAAATCAAAAAGAACGCCGCGACCTACAAGAAGCAGGCACTGAAGATCCTCCACCCACGAAACCTGACGCTTCGCTACAACAGCGAGTGGCTGGGCAAGATGAAGGTTGATAAGGTGATCAAACTCATGACGCACGTGACCATCGCGCAAGTGTTGACGCGGGATGATTTTCGAAAACGCACCGAAGCTGGTCAGGACATCGGACTCCACGAGCTGCTGTACTCGCTCCTCCAGGCACAGGACTCCGTGGTCATCAACGCTGACATCGAAATTGGAGGGACCGATCAAACGTTTAATCTGCTCATGGGCCGCGCACTGCAAAAGCAGCTCGGTAAAGATCCACAAGTCGTCATAACAATGCCGCTCCTTGTCGGTCTCGACGGGAAGCAGAAAATGTCCAAGTCACTTGGGAATTCTATCGGGATTACCGAATCGGCAGAATCAATTTTTGGAAAAATCATGTCGATTCCCGATGATCTCATCGTTCCGTACCTGCGGATGGTGAGCAACCTTCCAGAACAGGAACGTCCTCGAAACGCAGCAGACATTCGCGGGAATGAGCTACGGTTGAAGCACCTGCTTGCCCATGCGATTGCGGCGCAGTATTCGTCTGCGAAAGATGCAGATGAGGCGCAAAAGAAATTTCGTGCGACCTTTCAGTATCGTGAGTTTCCGAACGACGCGGAGGTTCTCATCGTCCAGAAACCATCAACACTCCTTGAGGTGCTTTCGTCGCACAAACTCTTTTCTTCAAAGTCCGAAGCGCGTAGGAAAATTGCTGAGGGGGCAATTGAGCTTGATGCGAAGAAGGTGCTAGATCCATTTGCTCCCATCGTCCCGCCGGCCCGCGGCGAACTTCGCCTGAAAATCGGCAAAAAAGGGTTCTATCGTCTCACTCGACAATAAGCGGGTTTTTGGCTATCATCCGCTTGAAAAGGAGAGTGAACTCTCTGGCGGGCAAATGCCCCCGCCATTTCCCGCTTTCGCGGGGAGCGGGGTAAACTCCGCGGTTCAAACGGGGCAGACTGCCACCACCTCCGACGGCATAAATCTCTTTCTGTTGTATGAATCTTTGGATGGTCTACGTCCTTCGAAGCGAAATTGACAGTAGGTACTCTATTGGTTTAACCTCGAATCTACCTCTACGGTTTGAAATGGAAGACCGACGTGAAAGGAAGACGCAATCCTACGTGTGTTTATGAGTTGGTGAGAAAAAAGAGCATCCCCTGATGGGCAGATACCGAAGCGGTCAAACGGGGCAGACTGTAAATCTGCTGGCCTTGCGCCTTCGTAGGTTCGAATCCTACTCTGCCCACCAGGGGATGTCCTGCAGTATGTCATCTCCGCCGATGGGATGCCGCCAAAGGCGGCGTAAGCTTTTTCTTTTTTATGGATCTTTGGGTAGTCTATGTGCTTCGAAGTGAGGTTGATGGAAAGTATTATATTGGCTCGACCTCGAATCTTCCCCTGCGATTAAAAAGACATAACGCGGGGAAGGTTCGATCAACAAAGAGTCGTATACCATGGAAGATCGTATATACTGAATCGGCAAGTGACCGGCAGAGTGGATATCGTCGTGAGAGGCAAATAAAATCCTATAAAAGTGGTCGTGCATTTCATGCATTGGTAAGGGAGAATGTGCATCCCGGGGGTGGGTCGACTGCCACCGCCTGTGGCGGGGTGCCGCCGGAGGCGGCATAAATCTGCTGGCCTTGCGCCTTCGTCCCGCCATCGGCGGGACTCTGCCCACCAGGGGATGTCCTTCGGCAGGCCTTTGCTGGGTTAGAGTGGGCTCGCGATGTTCTTGAGCGTTGGGTTGGTGACGTGCGTGTAGTGCTGGGTCGTTCGGATG
>JAZDGG010000082.1:0-2534 GCA_043807225.1 bacterium
AGGATTGGGCGTGCATTATCTTGATCTCGGCTCCTCTGCTGGGATCCCTGCAGCGGTCAGTTTTGATCGTCATGAGGGTGCTCTACTGACGGGAACGACCGAAGAACCGGCTGTCACCCCGAACTCCCCAGCGGCAAGCGCGGGATTACAGAGCGGAGACGTTCTTCTGCGCATCGAACGACAGTTGATCACCGAACAGCAAACCTTAAGTTCGCTTCTTCAGGGGTATTCGCCTGGTGCGACCGTCACAGTGCAATTCCTTCGAGACGGCAAGGAGCAGAGTGTCAAGATCACGCTTGCTGACAACGTGGGACAATAACCCCATGCGCTCTTTTCGGCAAACGTTCGCCCGGCTTCCGATTATCGGTGAATCCGTCGCCGCGCAGCAGCTGGCAAAATTTCTTCTCGTTGGGATGACGAACACTGCATGGGATTATGGTCTCTATGTTCTCTTCACGCGAGGTTGGTTTGGGTTTCAGATGCATTTTCTTGCGGCACAGCTCCTCGCGTTTATCGGGTCGGTACTCAACAGTTACATCCTCAACAAACGCTGGACGTTTCGAGACCAAGACCCTCGCCATCACATCAAGCTGACGAAATTCTTTGTCGTGAACATCTTCGCACTCTTTTTTTATGAATTCCTGCTCTTCGTTCTTGTCGAGAAGTCGGGCGTCTATGATCTCTTCGCAAAAGCACTGGTGATTCTCCCGGTTATCCTCTGGAACTTTTTTGCAAACAAGTACTGGACGTTTCGGAACCCACACAAACCACAATTCTTGCAAAAAACGTCGTAAATGTTATACTCTGACCACCGTGGGTATGAGGCGTTTGCGGCCACTGTACGTCTTTTCAATGCACGAAATACCCCGCCGTCGACCTCCCGATAACGATGAGCTTCCCATGGATAAGCCATTCCTTTCCGTCATTATTCCCGCGTACCGAGAAGCGGCGGTTCTCCGGGGATCGATTGAGTCCACGAGACGTTTTCTCGGGGGGAAAGGGTTCGCGTACGAGGTTATCGTTGTTGATGATGGAAGTCCGGACAATACCGCAGCGATTGCTGAAGAGGTAGCAAAGGATGTCGAAACCGTCTCGGTGTTCCGTCTGCCAAAAAACCGTGGGAAAGGTGCGGCGGTACGTCTGGGAATGCAGAAAGCCAAAGGGCGCTACGCTCTTTTCATGGACGCGGACTTTTCGACCCCGATCGAAGAAGTGGACGCGCTGCTGCAACAAGCAGAACGGGGCGTCGATGTGGTGATGGGTTCTCGGTATCTTCCAGAGAGCACTATTGTGAAAAAACAGCCCTGGATCCGCCGATTCATGAGCCGCGCGGGGAACCTGCTCTTTCACCTCCTCCTCGGCATGAAGTTCGCGGACACGCGATGCGGATTCAAGCTCTATTCAGAAAAGGCACGGGCGATACTCTTTTCCCGACAAACCCTCGAACGTTGGGGGTTTGACACCGAATTGCTTGCGATTGCTCGCGTACATCATCTGCGCGTCATCGAGGTACCGGTACACTGGACCGATCATGCGGGGAGACCAAAATTTCTTCAAGATTCTCTACGCTCGCTTCGGGAAATCCAGCATGTTCGAAAACACCTTCGTCGAGGAGATTATCAATAATTGCAGACCGTATGGAACGCAAAGCGACATATGAGAAAAAGAACATCGTCATCGCCGGTGGGGCCGGTTTTATCGGTTCCCATCTTTGTGCGGAGCTTGTAAAAACAGCTCGCGTCATCTGTATCGACAATTTTCTTACTGGGAGCGAGGAGAATATTCATCAGCTCCTTGAAAGTCCGGACTTCAAGTTCATCCGGCACGATGTCACGGTTCCCATCGATCTTGAAGCGTTTCCGGAACTCAAGCTCTTTCGTATTCCCTTTCAGGGTATTCAAGAAATTTACAACCTTGCCTGCCCGACCTCTCCAAAAGAGTACAACCGCTTTCGGGTCGAGACTTTGCTCGCGAATGCGCTCGGGACGAAGAATTTGCTTGACATTGCTGCAAAGTATAAAGCGAAATTTCTTCACCTCTCCTCTTCGGCGATTTATGGTGAGCCACTTGAAGAAGGTCCGTTCCAAGAAGCATATTGGGGTTTTGTCGATCCCATCGGCCCGAGGTCAAGCTATATCGAAGGGAAGCGCTTTGCCGAGAGTCTGGTTGTCAACTTTGGGGATCATTATCATCTTGAGACGAAGCTTTTGCGCGTTTTTAACACCTACGGACCGAAGATGAAGCTCACCGACGGCAGAATGATTCCCGATTTTGTGAATGATGCCCTGCAGGGAAACGACCTGGCCATCTTTGGGGATGAGAAATCCTTCAGCACCTTCAACTACATTTCTGACCTCATCGAGGCGGTGTTGAAAATGATGGCGTCACCCGAACGCGGACCCCTGAACATCGGCCATCCGGAAATTCAGCAGATGAAAAAGGTGGCGGAACTGATTCTCAAGATGACCGGATCGCCCGGGAAGGTGGTTTTTCACGAACCGCTCCCGTATACAGCAAAACAAGGTGTTGCGGAT
>JAZDGG010000083.1:0-17866 GCA_043807225.1 bacterium
GCCGGCGAACATCTGCGTTGCCCCATTTGAACCAGCGACGTGCTGGGACAATATCGGAAAACGCTTCACCTGTCCGACCGATTCACATATCTACGGGTACAAATCGACGGGGACACTCTACGACCTCTACGCGCATCTCGAGTACCTCGGCACCGGCAGCTGGCAGACCGGAACCGTGAATCCCTGTTCTTCCCCATCAACCTGCGCGTGTTTTAACTATCAGCTGACCGGAGCCGCATTGGGCGGTCCTGGGGTCGTGGATACCACCGCACCGACAGTTCCCGCGAGTCTCGCAGCCACCGCAATCGGAACAACCACAATCCAACTTAGCTGGAGCGCTTCGGCGGACCCGGGCGGCAGCGGCGTTCAATCGTATCAGCTGTTCCGGAGTTTCGATGCCGTCAACTTCCCCTTGACGCCGTTCACAACTGTTGCTCATCCCAACGTCACGATGACCGACACCGGGCTGGGGGCAGGAACCACGTACTATTATAAAGTTCGGGCAATCGATTTCTCGGGGAATCTCTCCGGGTTCTCGAACATCGCGAACGCAACGACGCAAACCGTTGGGGCGGGCGATACGACGCCGCCAAGAGAGGTCACTGGTTTAACGGGCGCGGCTGGCGACGGCACGGCAACGCTGACCTGGACCGATCCGACGGACGCCGATCTCGCCGGGATTCAACTGTATCGAAAGAACGGCACGAACATCTTTCTCCGCACGGATCCGCAAGCGACGCAGATCACTCCAGATGCGGCTCCTGGTCAGCAGACGGTGACCGTCACTGGCCTCACGAACGGCCAGGTCTATACCTTTGGACTCTTCCCGTATGATGGCGTTCCAAACTACGCAAGCGGCGCTTTTGTTCGCGTCACGCCGCAGCAGGGCGGGGGCATCCAGAATGTCCAAAACCTTTCCGCAACGTCGGGGGATGGCCAGGTGACCCTCACATGGGTGAATCCAGCCGATCCATATACAGGCGCGATGATCCGGCGGTCAACGACCGGATTTCCGGCAACCGTAACGGACGGCACGTTGGTCGCCGACGTCCCAAAACCGCAAACAACGGCAACCGCAACGGGACTGACGAACGGGACGCTGTATTATTTCACCGCATTCGCACACGACGGAACACCAACGTACGCATCCGGTGAATTCACCCAGTCCACCCCGCAGGCGGGCGCGACGTTCAACAGCAACATCACCGGGTTTACCGCTGCGTTCTCTCTCACGGGCGGTGCTGATCTCCAGTGGACCAACCCCCCTGCCGCGACAGGGTACACCGGTGTTCTCATCCGAAGAAAAGTGAACGACCCCACGCCATTCAGCGGCCCGAATGATGGCCAGCTCGCTGCCGACGTTTCTCAACCCAGCACCACGTGGCATGACAGCACCGCGACGAATACGTCGGCGACCTACTCCTATGCCGGATACGCCCATGACGTCATCCCGAACTACGCGTCTGGGGCCTTTGCTGCTACAACCCCGACGCCAAGTATCAACAACGTCACGAATTTTACTGCAACCGGGGGCGATGGGTACGTGCTTCTCTCATGGCTCAATCCTGCTGACCCATACGTCGGCGTGATGATCCGCCGCTCGACAACCGCATACCCAACGTCGGTAACCGATGGCCAGCTCGTCGCTGACATTGCAAAACCCCAACAGAGCTACAATGACCAGGGTTTAATCAACGGCACGACGTACTACTACACCGCGTTTGCCCACGACGCGGTGCCTCAGTATGCGAGCGGTGTCCATGCGCAAGCGATGCCCGACAACGCACCTCCGCTGATTACCGCCGTGGACGTGCCTTTGACATTTATCTCCAGGATCGCTTTTCGTGTCACCTGGAAGACGAACAAGCCGTCAACCTCTGTCGTTGAACTCGGAAAGAACCCCTTTCTCTACGAAGTCGGGACATTCAGCGACGGCGTGCTGACCACCGATCACGACATCCTCGTCCCTTTTCTGCCGGTGACACTCGAAGAAAACACCCTGTATCACTTTCGGGTGAGTTCTCATGATGCGAGCGGCGGCTCGACAACGGACATTGATCATCAGGTGGTCACCGATTACCTTTTTAGCCCCACGCTTCGCTGGCACGGCTATTTCGATACTCCTTCAGTCGCGACCTGGAACGGATCCGCCGATCACACGATCTGCAATAATACGTGCAATCAATATTATACCTGCACAATCGTGAAGCCGGATTGCAGTGATGCGCGGAACGGTGGATCGCAGAACCCTGGTGCATCAAAAGCTTGCGGAGCACTTGCCATTGCAGACTGTGCCGACAGTACAGCGGACCTTCCGCAGGGGCCGAACGGCACGCTTACGCAGCAGGATCTGAACGCGCTGTCGCGGTGGACGCTCCCACCACAGAGTACCTACGAGACCGCATGCACGGCGTCGCTCCATCCTTTTGGCATGCCCTACGCGAACGGATCGTGGGGGATTACGCAGGGTGTGGATGCAGGAAAAGCCGAGATCGTCGGATACGGCGGCTCTCCTCCCTCCGGGTCGTGCACGCAACACGCCGAGTTTTTTGTGGACCAGGCGCGCCCGTTTGTAACGATGGCAGGGACTCCGTAATATTCTCCCGTCGCGTGGGGTTTTCTTTCACATCGCCAGCAAAGGTAGGGACTCGACTGTCCGGGTTCTGAAGAATCTATAATCGGTAATGCTTGGCGTGGAAGTATACCGTTTTCCTTGATACCGAGATGTGATACTCTATGTAGTATGGGGAATAGGCAACGAACATCTCGGATAGGAAAGTCCCCGCTGCTTGCGGTGGCGCTGCTCCTCGGTGCGTTCGCTCTTGGAATTGCCGTGTGGTATGGCTGGACACGTTTTGGGAGCGGGATTCATCTTGGGACGAAGAGCAAGAACACGACAACAGTTGCGTCCACCAATTCCTCAGAAACGTCGTTCGTGCTTCCACCGCAACCACAACAAGCGACAGACGCCGATCGCGACGGCCTGACGGACGAAGAAGAAGCATCGCTCAGCACCAACCCAAAGTCCGCAGACTCCGATTCTGATGGGCTCTCAGACTCTGCAGAGGTGAAAGTCTATAATACGAATCCGCTCGTTGCGGACACCGACAAAGACGAAAAGCTCGACGGTGAAGAAGTGCAGACGGGATCGGACCCGAATGGACCCGGAACGCTCCTCGACGTCGCACAAGCCATTGAGAATCTCAAAACAACAAACACACCATAAGTATGTTTGACGAAACACCATCTTCGAGCGGATCCCCGTTTAATCCGTACGAGCCATCTGCCACCGCAGTTCCCTCGGAGCAGGGGGCCAATGGAGGAGCACAAGAAAATCCATCGACGCCTCCGCAGCAAGCAGAGGCACCCGTTCAGCAGATCCACGCCATGCCAGGGAAGTTCCTACAAGGCCCTGGGCATGCGAAGGGAGGGAACCGAATGCTCCTTATTCTTATTATCGTTCTCGCGGTTGCCCTCCTCGGCGGCGGCGCGGTGTTGTACCTTCGTTTCACCGGGAAGAACACCAACGCGGTCAATGGCACCACGAACAGCAACACGAATGCGACGAACACGAACGCAGTCGGCAATGCAAACACCGCCGGGAACGCGAACGCACTCAACACAAGCGGGAACACCAACAGTACTGCGAATGCGAACACGAATTCTGCTCTGCCGCTGATCGTCAAAGGAACGTTGACGAATCCGGACACGAACGAGAAAATCAGCACCGCGACGCTCACGATTCCCGCTGGTGCTCTCCCGACGACAGTGTCTGGAGTCGCCGTGACCACCCTTTCTGCGAAAGTTGGCGCCTACGCGACGAGCGAAAAATACCAAGCAGTCGGCGCCGTCTTCATCCTCACTCCGGCACAAACCAAACTGTCAAAAGACGCGACAATTGAAATAACGTATACCGACAGCGAACTCCTTGCCCTCGGATTTAGTTTGAAAGAAAGCGATCTCACCATTGCTTCATGGCGTCAGAACGAATGGGTACCGCTCAACAGTCTCGTTGATACGAAGAGCAAAACAGTCACGGCGACACTCGATGAATTCCCGTCTGACGGTCTCGCGGTTGTCGTTCCAAAACCTGCGTCGACGAATACCAATACGTCGACGAATACCAGTTCGAACACCAATACGGGGTTCATCACGCCGAGTCTTGATTCCGATGGCGACGGTCTGACGAACCAAGAAGAGGTGCTGTACGGGACGGATGCAGGGAGCCCCGATACAGATCGCGACGGATACAAGGACGGTCAAGAAATTCTCGCGGGGTACAATCCAAATGGAGCAGGAAAGCTTGTCACATCTTCGCTCGTCCGCGTCTTTGAGAACGCAACCTACCGATACTCCCTCAACTATCCAACATCATGGATCGCTGGATCGCTCAATGCGGATAAACTGGTCACCTTTACGTCGGTGACCGGAGAATTCGTCCAAGTCTCGGTGCAAGAGAATACAGGGAAGCTCACTGCGCGGGAGTGGTACCTTTCCCTCAATCCGAGCGTGAACGCCTCTCAGCTCCACGATGTCACCGTCGGAAAACTCGCCGGAGTGATCGGTCCAGATGCCCTCAACGTCTTTCTCGCGGACGCGAAATACATCTACCAGATCACGTACAACGTTGGCATGAAGACCGAGGCGAACTATGGTACGACGTTCATCATGATGTACACGAGCTTTGTGACCGGCATCACTCCCACAACGACGAATACCAACACGAATGCCGGAACGACTATCAATACCAACACGACAAACTCCAACTCGAACGTGAATACCAACATCAACGCTTCTTCGGGGTAACGAAAGGACAACGGCGTGCAGGTGCTCTCTCTTCATCGCGCGGTGCGTTCACGTCTGCCCCTTGATCGAAAAACGCTCCTTGCATTGTTACGGATGGTCATCCGCATCCAGGGGAAACCCGACCTGTTGGTGCGCCTCTCGGTTGCGTTCCTTCCCCGGCGGCAGATGCAGATGATCAACGAGCGCTATCGGCAGCGAACCGGTGTAGCCGACGTGCTGAGTTTTCACTATTCCGATCCGCAGGCGCGCTCCCCGCGACGACCGGAGATGATCGACGGAGAAATCCTCCTTTGTTCGTCGGTTATCCGAGAACGGGCGCAGCGGCAAGGGACGAGCATCCGTGAAACAACGGCGCACTTGTTTATTCACGGCGTTCTTCACCTTCTCGGCTACCAGCACCACCGGCAGAAAGACGAACGGCGCATGCAGCGCATGGAGGATCGGGTGCTCGACGCCTGGATGCTGAAAAGACCGTAAAGCGTACCAACGACCGATATGGCGAATTTTAACACCCGCATCTTTTTCAGGAGCTTTCGCTACGCGGCGAAAGGGTTACGCTACGCGCTCCGCCACGAGCAGAGTTTTCGCGTGCAGCTTTTTTGTGCGCTCGTCACCATCTTTCTCATGATCGTTCTCCGCGTGACGCGAACGGAAGCGCTCATTCTCACGGTCGTCATCTCCAGCGTTCTTGTCCTCGAGATCGTGAACACCGTTTTTGAACAGCTCATCGACGTTTTAAAGCCCCGCGTTCACTACTTTGTCGAGGTGATGAAGGATCTTATGGCCGCAGCGGTCTTTCTTGCCGCCCTAGCCGCGCTGGTCGTGGGAATGACCATCTTTCTCCCCCATTTCTCCCAGCTGCTGTAGCGGTTGCACCCATTCTGCGCTCCCGCTATACTACACAAGGAGCGAGGAGACCGAACAACTTCATTACTCCCTCCATTTCATCATCCCTATGGCCCAAGAAGCATTCCTCACCGGCATCGATCTCGGTTCCACCACTGTTCGCGTGGTCGTTGGCCAACCAACCGAAACGGGTACGGTCAACCTTGTTGGCGTTGCCGAAGTTCCGGCGGAAGGCATGAGCAAGGGATCAGTGACGAGCATCGAAGATGCCGTAACTGCCATCTCCTCAGCGCTTGAGCGAGCCGAGCGGATGACCGGGCAGCCGATCGAGCGTGCGACAATCGGCATCAACGGGACGCACGTTGTTTCACAGGAGAGCCACGGCGTCGTGGCGGTCTCTCGCGCAGATAATGAAATACACGAAGACGATGTCGAGCGGGTCATCGAA
Organism: bacterium; assembly: GCA_043807225.1. Classification (GTDB taxonomy): domain Bacteria; phylum Patescibacteriota; class Patescibacteriia; order CAZCGY01; family CAZCGY01; genus JAZDGG01. Next base: position 6,101 of record JAZDGG010000083.1, read on the forward strand.
GCCGCGCAGGCAGTCGCGACCCCGCCGAATTACGAGATCCTCCACATCATTCCCCGAACATTTACCGTCGACGACCAACGTGGCATCAAGGATCCGGTCGGCATGACGGGTTTTCGGCTTGAAGTTGACGCGCAAATTATCCAGGGGCTCTCAAGCCAGATCAAAAATCTCACCAAATGTGTTTTTCGCACCTCGGTTGACATCAGCGATCTCGTTCTCGGCGTTCTCGCTGCCTCCGAATCCGTGCTGACCAAGCGGCAGAAGGAACTCGGCGTCGCTCTGGTGGATATCGGGAGCGCGACGACGAGTGTCATCGTCTTTGAGGAAGGTGACGTTCTCCACACGAAGGTTCTTCCGGTGGGCGCGGGGCATATCACCAACGATATCGCTATCGGCCTGCGAACCTCCATCGACGTCGCAGAACGTCTCAAAGTGGAGTTTGGAACAGCACTCCCTGATGAGGTCGGAAAGAAAGAAGACATCGGTCTTGATGAGGTCGGCGGTTCTGCCAACGAGACCGTTTCGCGCAAGCAAATTGCCGAGATCATCGAGGCGCGTCTTGAGGAAATTCTCAAAATGATTGATAAGGAACTCCAGGCGATTGACCGCTCTGGGATGCTCCCCGCAGGTATTGTGCTTATCGGCGGCGGGGCAAAACTCCCCGGGGCCGTCGAGGTCGCAAAACGGGAGTTTCGGCTTCCTGCGAGTGTCGGCAACCCGCTTGACATCGTCACGGCGATTGATAAACTCAACGATCCTTCCTTTGCGACGGCGATTGGACTGACCTATTGGGGGGCGATCTCCGCGAAGAAGGGGGACAGTGGCTCACTCTTTTCACGGTTTTCATCTGTTGGCGAGACGACGGGGAAGATCCAGCGATGGTTCAAATCCTTGATGCCATAACCGGCGTTCGTTGGCAGGTTCTTGACCTTTTGCTAAAATGATGTTCAAGCGCACAAACGATTCCAATTCAAAGAGGAACTCTCAAACGTCATCGCTCATGGAAATCAAACCCGCAATTGAAACGTTCGCAAAGATAAAAGTTGTTGGCATTGGCGGTTCTGGGGGTTCTGCAATCAACCGGATGATTGAATCGCGCATCCGGGGTGTTGAGTTTATCGCGGTCAACACCGATGCGCAGGCACTCCACCACAACCAGGCCCCAGTGAAGATTCATATTGGCGAAACCACCACTCGCGGGCTTGGCGCCGGTATGGATCCGGAGCTTGGCAGCAAGGCCGCCGAAGAGAGCCAAGACCTGATCCGTGACACCCTCAAGGGGGCGGATATGGTCTTTATCACCTGTGGGCTCGGTGGCGGGACGGGAACGGGCGCCGCACCCCGCATTGCAGAAATATCTCGCGATCTTGGCGCGCTGACCGTTGCGGTCGTCACCAAGCCGTTTGTTTTTGAGGGAGCACAGCGAAAGGGGATCGCGGAATCCGGGCTCTCGGAGCTTGCCGAGAAGGTCGATACCATCATTACTATCCCCAATGAACGGCTGCTGCAGATTATTGACAAGAAAACCCCCCTCCTCGAGGCCTTCAGCATTGTCGACGACGTTCTGCGCCAGGGCGTTCAGGGGATTTCAGAGTTGATCACCGTCCCTGGTCTTATCAACGTTGACTTTGCCGACGTGAAGGCGATCATGCAAGACGCCGGGTCGGCGCTCATGGGCATCGGCCACGGCTCGGGAGAAAACCGCGCGGTTGATGCGGCGAAAGACGCTATCGATAGCCCGCTCCTTGAGCTCGCGGTGGACGGAGCAAAAGGCATTCTCTTTACGGTGACTGGCGGAAAGTCGCTCTCGATGTTTGAGGTCAACGAAGCCGCGAAAGTGATTACCGCCTCTGCCGACCCGAACGCAAAAATCATTTTTGGCTCCATTATTGACGAAGAACTCAATGACGAGGTGAAGATAACCGTGATTGCTACCGGATTTGGCGTGAAAGCGAAGCCGGTCCGCAAAGTCGAGGCACAGCGCGCAGACTTTTTCTCTCACCGATCTCCCGCAACCCCATCCACCATTGGTTCCTCCGAAGTGACTCCTCCGTCGTTTGTCGCTCCTTCTCAGCAGACGCCGGCGTCCCCAGTGGCGCGACCCCAGTCCGAGAAGAAACCCAAGGAGGAAGAAGACCTCGAAATCCCCGCGTTTATTCGAAAAAAGATGATCTGAAGCCGTCGCTCGTCCCGTTCCGCTTCCCTGCGCCCCGAGCGCGGGGGGCGGTGCAAGATACAAGCAGGCGGTTTTTTTGGTTTTTCTCCTTGGCGACACGCTGCCACGAGAACATTTATCCACACACATGGCCTCCCACAGAGACATTGTGTGCAACCAGGGAGGGGAATTTTGGCTTTCTTTAGCGTAAAGAATTTCCCCTTTCTTGATATTCCCTACATTTGGTAGTATAATGGGTCGCAGAAGTACTAGATGTAGTATACTCTGAAATCCTGAGAGCAAACGCTCATTTTCTCTTCTTTTTCTCCGTTTGGTCCATGAAATGCCCCGTGTGTTTAGCTGCCGATACAAAAGTGACGGACTCTCGGTTGACCTCCGACGGGTTCGCCATCCGGCGGCGGCGTGAGTGCGTCAAATGCGGATTTCGCTTTTCCACGTTCGAGGAGGTGGAGATTTTGAACCTGATGGTGATCAAGCGCGACGGGCGCCGTGAGCCCTATTCTCGCGAGAAATTAGAGAACGGCATACGAAAAGCCCTCGAAAAACGTCCGGTGACGAAGGATGACTTTAAAAAGCTCATCAACCGGATTGAACGGGACATCCAACATTCGCAAAAAAGCGAAATGACCTCGCACACGATCGGAGAAATGGTGATGAAACGGCTCAAACACTTCGATTCCGTTGCCTACATCCGCTTTGCCTCGGTGTATCGGTCGTTTCAGGATGTCGCATCGTTTCAGCGGGAGCTTTCTGACCTCGTCGGCAAACGGCGACGGTCTCGTCACAAGCACCCTGCGAAGAGATAATTCCTCCCCCATCTTCCATGCATTCTGAGAGCGATTCCCCATCTCAGCCGAATATGAACAATCCTTCGATGAAGGATCTGCCTGACGCGTTGTATCAAGCCGTTCTCGCGCAATCGTCACCAAGAGATCGCTCTGCGACGCCAGAGCGATTTCAGGCCTCCCCGAACGCACTGGAGGTTTTTCGACGTCGGTACGCGGGGAAGAAAAAGGATGGAACGCTGGAAACTCCCGAAGAAATGTTCCGGCGCGTCTCGTGGGCGCTTGCCGATGTCGAGCGCCGGTATCAGAAGAATGACGCGGAAGTTCGGGAATACGAGAAACAGTTCACGAACATTCTCCTCCGCCGTGAGTTCACTGTCGCCGGCCGAACGCTCACCAATGCCGGAACGGACATGCCACTCGTTGCCAACTGTATTGTGCTTCATATTGAAGATTCTATGGAGAGCATCTTCTCCACGCTCCGCGACGCAGCGTTGCTCCAGCAGGCGGGGTCCGGTCTCGGTTTTCCGCTCCACCTTATGCGGCCAGCTGGTTCCGACACCAAGCGATCGCAGGGGCAGGCATCCGGTCCTGTCTCGTTCCTCAAGGTCTACAACCAGGCGTTCGGCGTCATCAAGCAGCAGAACCGCCACGGGGCCAATATGGCGGTCATGCGGGTTGACCATCCGGATATCCTCGAATTCATCCACTGCAAAGAGCGGGAAGGGGAGATCAGCAACTTCAACATTTCCATCGGGCTCACCGATGAGTTTATGCGCCGCGTCAAAGAGAACGACCCAGAGCCCTGGCTGTGCACGTGGAGCGGGAAGACCGTCAAGCCACGGCGCATCACCCGTTCTGGTGGTGAGACGGCGATCAGCATCGAAGAGGTGACCATAACCGCACGGGAGCTTTTTCAAGAGATCATTACAACGGCTTGGTCGAATGGCGAACCGGGGTGCGTCTTTCTTGATGAGGTGAACATGCGCAACCCGCTGCCGGGGCTCGGGCGGATCGAGGCCTGCAATCCCTGCGGGGAGCAATTTCTTCACGACGGTGATGTATGCAACCTTGGTTCGATCAATCTGGAAATGTTTGTCACAGAGGATCGAACAATTGATTTTGATCGTTTGAAGGAGGTGACGCGGCGGGCGGTTCGCATGCTTGATAATGTCGTGGATATCTCCTCCTTCCCTGCAGAGCGCGTGAACCGCGTTGCGAGGGCGAACCGGCGGATCGGCCTCGGCATCATGGGGTTTGCGGACATGCTGTACAAACTCGGTGTTGCGTACGATTCCGACGAGGGGCGAAAGATTGCCGAAGACGTTGCGCGGACGATCCAAGAGACCTCGCATCGGATGTCCGAAGAGCTTGCCCAGGAGAAAGAGGTGTTTCCGAACTGGGAGAAGAGCATCTACCGGATCCAGGGCGTGCGGATGCGCAATGCGGCGTTGACGAACATCGCCCCGACCGGAACGATTTCAATGCTCTTTGACGTCTCGAGTGGCGTTGAACCGTACTTTGCACTCGGTTTTCACTACAAAGGCATTCTCGGCGGCGATGTGCAGCTCGACTACGTCAACAAGCATCTCGAGAAGGCGCTGCGGGATCGCGGAATCTACTCCCAAGAGCTCATGGAGCGCATCGTCAATGAGGGCAGCTTGCAGCACATCGACGAGATTCCCGAGGATCTCAAAAAGACGTTTGTTGTCGCCATGGATATCTCCGCGGAGGACCACCTTCGAATGCAAGCCGCATTCCAGAAACATCTTGACAATGCCATTTCCAAAACGATTAACTTCCCCAACTCTGCGACGAAAGAAGATGTTCTGCAAGGATATCTACTCGCGTGGGAACTTCGGTGCAAGGGATGTACGGTCTACCGCGACGGGTCGCGCGAAGTCCAGGTGTTGAACCTCAATCAATCCTCTTCGACCAACGACGCGGCGGCGGCAAAATCGTCCGTGATCGAACGGCGCACACCGCGAACGCGCCCCGCGGCCATGAACGGCACGACGTACAAAGTGACGACCGCATACGGAAATCTGTACATTACCATCAACGATGACGATCTTGGTCAGCCGTTTGAGGTCTTTGCGTCCATCGGAAAGAACGGCGGATTCTTCGGCGCGCAGTCCGAGGCGATCTGCAGGATGGCCTCACTGGCACTTCGCAGCGGCGTTGATCCCGAAGAAGTCGTGAGCCAGCTCAAAGGCATTCGCGGCCCGGATGTCGCGTGGCACGACGGCGGGCAGATTCATTCGCTTGCCGACGCGGTGGGGCAGATTCTCGAGCGCCATATCAAGCGCGATCAGACCAAACTCGATCTTGGTTTGGAAGAGCCAAAGGTCGAGCAGCAGGAACTGGTACATGTTCCAGCGTCCGCAGACGCAGGGACGATGTCCATTGCGGATTTTGGGCACGCTCCAGCATGTCCAGACTGCGGCAACATGCTGCAGGTTGGGGAGGGGTGTCTCTCGTGCAAGAACTGTGGATTCTCGAAGTGCGGGTGATGAGTCCTCAACAGGAGAGATCGGGAATCCGTGGTCAGCTCTCCACGCACACTGGCACATTATGAGGCGTTTTCACCGACGAAAATTTTCCCGCACGAACAAGCATACTGTCAGAGACCACGGACTTTCCATACTGTATTTCGGGAACGGAAAAGGGAAAACGACCGCGGCGATTGGTCTTGCGCTCCGTGCGCACGGCGCCGGGATGAACGTCTGTGTGGTGCAACTGATGAAATCCCTGGCGTGGCAGTCGCACGAGCGAAAAGCGTTCGCCGAACTCAAAATTCCCGTGCACGTCCTCGGATCGGGCTTTGTCGGAATTATTGACGACCATCATTCGCTAGCGTTCCACAAACAGAAGGCCAAAGCGGCACTTGCTTTCACACGTCGCCTGCTCACGTCCGGCCGATATGACGTGGTCATCGCCGATGAAGCGGTCAGCGCGGTTGACGAAGGACTCCTGACGGTCCGAGATATTCTTGGGCTCATCAAGCAAAAGCCGAAACCGGCGCATCTGGTGCTCACTGGTCACTCGCGGTATCCAAAAATCATCGCCGCATGCGACCTTGCCACCGAAATGAAGAATGTGAAGCATCCCTATTACACCGAAGGGCTGCTTGCGCAGCGGGGGATTGATTATTAACGATATGCCATGAAACGCATTTCTTTTCTCCTTTTCCCCCTCCTTGCACTCCTGCTTCTTGGCGCGGGATGCTTCACGACGACCGTCAACGTTCCCTCGTCCACAACGAACACGAACGGTTCAGTTCAAGGTGCCGAAGTGACTGCATTTTCCGTTCCGATCACGATCGCGTCTGGACAGGCCGATCCCATCCAGCTTGAAGTGACTATCCAAAATGGAGCGAGCGCCCTCGATGTTCTCAAAAAGGCCGCAGAGCTTGAAGGTCTCGCCGTCGAAATACAAAGTTATGACTTCGGCGACCTCGTTGAGGGAATCGGCGGTGTGAAAGCGGATAACACGCACTTCTGGTCATTCTACGTCAACGGAAAGCTCGCCAATGTCGGTGCGGGAAGTTATCGACTGCAGCCAGGAGACTCCGTTGAATTTCGGTATGAAGGAAACTAAAATCTTCTCAATTTTTCTTCGTTGAGAGACGCATGGGCAATTCATCTCGCGGTCAAACCACACTCTTCCTTGCGCTGACGCTTATCGTTCTTGGCGCGGTGCTGCGTTTTCTTCCACATCCAGCGAACGTGAGCCCAATTGCCGCGCTTGCGCTTTTCGCTGGAGTCACCCTTCGTCGCTGGACCTCATTCCTCGTCCCGTTGGGTGCGATGGTTCTCAGCGACGCGGTCATCGGCTTTCACCCACTCATCTGGGCGACGTGGGGGAGCTTTCTCCTGGTCGGGTGTATCGGCATCTGGGTACGGCGGCAGACGACGTTCAAGAGAATCGTTCTTGGTTCCCTTGCGGCCTCCCTCCTTTTCTCCATTCTCACCAACTGGGCGGTCTGGGCATATACGCCGTTGTATGCCAAGACTTTTTCCGGTCTACTTGCCTGTTATGTCGCCGCGATCCCATTCTTTCGGAACACGCTCCTTGGCGATCTTGCCTATTCGGGTGTATTCTTTGGGCTGTACGCGGGTATCACTGTCGTCCTGGCACGACGGACGCAACCAACCATTCCCATTGCACACAACAATGATCACTCCCATCCATAAACACCTCGCACATTCTTGGCTTCTTCTGCTCGGCATCGGGATTTTTTCTTTTGGCATGGCTGCCGGTGTCGTCCAGAGCGTTCAGTTTGTCGCACAGGACTTCACCTTCACGGGTATCCCGCATATCGCCGGACGCGTGGCTGGTGCAAGCGTGTCCGTCACACCCGGACCAGTGACGCTTCATATCGCAACATCGCCGAACCCGGCAACCTACGTTTTGGACCTTCAAGAACCGACGTCGGTCTACAACCTCCTGCGTCTCGCAAAGCGCGCGACATCGTTGACGGCGGAATTCGATGAGCACCTCGACGGAACAGTGACCATCAGAACGATCAACAGGACGAGCGCTTCGGGGAGTGCAGCGTGGATCGTTAAACAGAACGGAACGCGGCTCGATACCTTCGCCGACCCGGTTCTCCTTCCTGGAGACAACATCGAACTTTCCTTGGGGAAATAACCGAGGGTGACTCCCTGGCGACCGTTCAGGTTATTTTCAGATCCGCATTTCACACTCAACCCCTCTGCCGACAAACAATAACGAACATATCCACACCCATATGGAGAAAGAACACGAGATCCATCAGATCGTTCAGCAACCAAAACATTCCCAGCCATCATTACGAAAAACGGTAGCGGCAAGCGCCATCATCAGCGTTCTCCTCGGCGGTGCCGTTGGTGGCGCCTCTGGCTACTGGATGGCGAAGAACACGCCATCGTCGTCCACGCAGCAAGCGGGATTGACGACCGGAACACTTTCTGTGCAAGAAGAGTCTGCAACGACTGATGTGGTCAAGAAGAATGCTCCTGCAGTGGTCAGCGTCGTGCTGACGCAGGATCTTTCGAAAGTCCGTCAAGCGAATCCGTTCTTCAACTTCTTCGGCTTCCCGTCGGATCAGCAGTCCGGCCAGCAACAGGTCGGGGCAGGGACGGGATTTCTTGTTTCAGCCGACGGGCTTGTGCTGACGAATCGGCACGTCGTTGATGCGACGAATGTCGACTTCACCGTCGTGTTCAATGACGGAAGCGAGCACAAGGCGCAAGTGCTCGGCGTTGATCCTCTGAACGACCTTGCGGTTCTCAAAATCGACGGAAAGAGCCTGCCAACCGTCCAGCTGGGCGATTCCGATTCGCTCACGCTCGGGCAGACCGTCATCGCTATCGGCAACGCGCTGGGCGAATTTCAAAATACCGTGACGAAGGGGGTCGTCTCGGGAATCAACAGAACGATTACCGCCGGCGACAGCTCCGGCGCGGCCGAGACCATCAGTGACGCTATCCAAACCGATGCGGCGATTAATCCCGGCAACTCCGGCGGCCCGCTGCTTGACCTCGCCGGCAAGGTGGTCGGCGTTAATACCGCTGTCAGCCAGCAAGGCCAGCTCGTCGGTTTTTCCATTCCGATCAACGTTGCAAAGCAGGTGATCGACAGTGTGCAGAAGTACGGCAAAATCGTCCGACCCTATCTTGGCGTTCGCTACCTAACGATCAACGACGAAGTGAAGCAAGCGAACAACCTCTCGGTTGACTATGGCGCACTGGTCGTTCCCGGCCAAAGCGCAACGGACGTTGCGGTCATTCCGGCGAGCCCTGCCGACAAAGCGGGAATCGTCGAGAATGATATCATCCTGGAATTCAATGACAAAAAAATTACGAGCGATCAGACGCTCTCGAGTTTTATGCTGAAGGCGAAAGTAGGCGATCAAGTGAAGCTGAAGATCCTCCACAAAGGAGAGGAAAAAACCGTCACCGTCACGCTGGAGGAGTACACCAGCACGTCGAACAACGGCTGACGCCACGCCATCCATTCCCCATTGGTTTGCATCAGAAGCCGTTGTTGTGTTTTGGAGAAGAACATCCAAGCAAACCGGCTCTTCTCCCTTTGCCGATTCTGTGATACAGTTCGGCCATTCTTTCTCCCCATGCGCGATCTTATTGAACAACTGACGGAACTCCACGAAAAGGTGGCCTCCACATGGAGGTTACTTTGACCTGGATCGCCGCGAGGAAGAAATCCACGAACTCGAGCAGACCGTCAGCGCTCCTGGGTTTTGGAAAGATCCATCGCATGCGCAAGGCGTTACCAAGCGTCTCGACGAACTGAAAACGGAACTGACGTCGTGGCGGGAGCTTGATCACGAAACCAAAGAGAGCATCCTGCTCGCGGAAGAGGCAGAAGCCAGCGGGGAACACGAGGTTCGCGGAGACATTGAACGGAAGCTGCACGAACTCCGCGAGCGTTTTTTCAAACTCGAATTCTTCGTGCTCCTTTCGGGAAAATACGACAAGGAGAATGCCATCGTTGCCCTCCATGCGGGAACGGGGGGAACCGACGCGCAAGACTGGGCGGGAATGCTCCTCCGCATGTACCTGCGGTTCTGCGAACAGCGTGGGTGGACTGCGAGGGTCCTTGATGAATCGCGTGGCCAGGAGGCAGGGATCAAGAGCGCGACAATCGAAGTGCTTGGGAGGTATGCGTACGGGTATCTCAAGGCGGAAGCGGGCGTGCATCGACTCGTGCGTATCTCTCCATTTGATGCAGAAGCGATGCGCCACACGTCCTTTGCCTTGGTCGAAGTGCTGCCCGAGATGAAGGAGATCGAGGAAATTGTCATTGACCCAAAAGATCTTCGCATTGATACCTTCATGTCGTCCGGTCACGGCGGGCAAAGCGTGAATACCACGTACTCCGCAGTTCGTATCGTCCACCTCCCGACAAAAATCACGGTCACATGTCAGAACGAACGTTCCCAGACGCAGAATCGGGAGACCGCGATGAAAATCCTCAAGGCGCGGCTGCACCAGATGACGCTCGCACAGCAGCAGGAGGAAAAGCAGGCACTCCGCGGCGAGTACACAGAGGCCGCCTGGGGGAACCAGATCCGGTCGTATGTCCTCCACCCGTACAAAATGGTTAAGGATCACCGCACGAAATACGAAACCACCGATCCCGACGCCGTTCTCGATGGAAAACTGGACCCGTTTATTGAAGCGTGTTTACGGCAACGCGCTACGAGGTAGCCCTTGACGTCTTTGTGTTTTTTGTCGAGACTAGAGGTTCTCATCCAAGGAACGCCCAAGAAGAACTCGTCGCTCAGCACTCTCCTTTTTCTCTATGTGTGGCATTGTCGGTTACATCGGTCGGCGGCAGGCCGTCGACACCATCTTGCCGGGACTTGAACGCGTCGAATATCGCGGATACGATTCGGCGGGTGTTGCCGTCGTTGGCGCAACCGGCGTCGAATGCCGAAAATGCCAGGGGGAGATTTCTCAGTTGCACGAACTCTTAGAGCGAGAACCGCTCCCGCCCGCGACGATCGGCATCGGCCATACGCGATGGGCAACGCACGGCGAACCATCGGACGTGAACGCGCATCCGCATCTCTCGAGTGACGGGACGGTTGCGATCGTCCATAATGGCACGATCGAGAATTTTTCGGAACTCCGTTCAATGCTGCAAAAAGAGGGATGCGTCTTTCGATCGCAGACGGATAGCGAGGTTCTCGCGCACTTGCTCGAATGGTTTCTCGACCAGGGGAGTGATCTTGTCGGTGCCGTGCAGAAGATGCATGCGCTGGTGACCGGAGCGTACGGAATTGCCGTTATCTCAAGCAGGGAGCCGCAGACGCTGGTCGCGGCGCGCAACGGCAGCCCCCTTGTTCTTGGCATCGCCGACCATGGTCTCCTGGTCGGTTCCGATGCCGTCTCCCTCCGCGATCATACGAGCGATGTGGTGTATTTCAACGACGGCGAGATGGTGGTCGCGCGGCCGACCGGGTATCAAACGCTCACGCTTACGAATAAGGAAATTCACAAGACGGTCGAAAAGCTCACCTGGACGCTTGAGGAGATCGCCAAAGGAGGGTACGAACATTTTATGCTCAAGGAGATTTTTGAACAGCCCGATGCCGTCCGACGAGCGCTTGCTGGGCGAGTTGAATCCGGCAAAACGACCATTCACCTCGGGGGCATCCCGACCATCGAAGATTTTCTCCGTCACCGCATGACGAATATCCTCATCACCGCATGCGGCACGTCGTGGCACGCAGGTCTTGTCGCCGAGCAGTTGCTCGAGAAGATGCTGCGGCTTCCCATCCGAACGCGCTATGCCTCGGAGTTTGCAAACGGCTTTACTCCCGTCGGTCCCGACACGCTCATGATCGTCATCTCGCAGAGCGGCGAGACGAAAGACACCATTGCAGCAGCGAAGCGCGCGAAAGCGGATGGCGCGACAGTCTGGAACATCTGCAACGTTGTCGGTTCGTCGCTGACCCGCGTCGCACATTCCGGCGTCTACCTTCATGCAGGCCCAGAAATCGGCGTTGCCTCCACCAAGGCCTTTACCGGTCAGGTCGTGGCCTGCATTCTCACCGCGCTCAAGCTCGCAGAACTCCGTTCGACGCCCTGGTTGGAAGAGAGCGGGAGAACGAAAATCATCAGCGAGCTCCTCGCACTACCGGAGTATCTCGCGACGGTGCTGAAGGACTCCGATCACGTGCTGCACATTGCTCGTCAGTACGCGGAGCATCGAAACGCCCTCTATCTCGGCCGTGCATACAATTATCCTGCGGCGCTCGAAGGAGCGTTGAAATTGAAGGAGATCTCGTACATC
>JAZDGG010000084.1:0-8470 GCA_043807225.1 bacterium
CCACGCGGCGCTCATTCCGTCGCCGACTATCGATCACCGAGGGGGTGCTCCGTGATGAGACGGGGTCGGTCAAAATCACCTGGTTCAACCAGCCGTATCTTGCGACGAACCTGAAGCCCGGAGATCGCCTGGTTATTTCAGGGAAGGTTTCGGATCGCGGCGGAATGCTCCAGTTTGCTTCGCCCGCGTATGAGAGGATCGGCGGCCGTGAAACGATCCACACCGGACGGCTCGTGCCGATGTATCCGACGACCGCGGGGCTCACGCAGCGTCAGCTTCGGTATTTTGTTTCGCAAGCGCTGCGTTCTGCAGGGAAGGTTCTTGATCCTCTTCCGGAAGAACTTCGCACTGCCGAGAATCTTCCGCCACTTGCCGAGACACTCCAATGGATTCACTTTCCGCGCGACGAACGAGAACGCGACCGCGCGCTTGAGCGGTTGAAGTTTGATGAACTCCTCCTCTTTCAGCTCCAACGGCTGATGGACGAGCAACGACGGACACTCCGACGATCACCCGTGATTCCGTTTGATGAGAAGGAGACAAAAGCATTCGTGGCGTCATTGCCCTTTCAGCTCACGAACGGCCAGCGCCGTGCTGCGTGGGACATTCTGCAGGATATGACATCCGACGTGCCGATGAACCGACTGTTGGAAGGCGACGTGGGGTCGGGCAAAACCGTTGTCGCTGCCATCGCGGCCTTGAACGCCCTCCGTGCCGGTTTTTCGGTTGCGCTCATGGCGCCGACGGAGATTCTCGCCCGCCAGCACTTTCTGACGTTCAGGACATTCTTTTCCTCACCTGGATTCACGGTTGCGCTCAGGACGCACACATTCCGCGAGGAATCAGGGGGCAGGAAAAAGACACACAAGCATCGACAAGAAGATGCGCGCATCACCATTGGTACGCATGCTCTTCTTCATTCACGTGCGGAGCTTGGACGGCTTGGTCTCGTTCTCATCGACGAACAGCACCGCTTTGGCGTTGACCAGCGCCGTATGCTGCAATCAACCAGCGGAACGTCGAGGGATATCCCACACCTGCTGTCGTTGACTGCAACGCCAATCCCGCGGTCGCTCGCGCTGACGCTTGCCGGCGACCTCCGGCTCTCGGTGCTCCGGACGATGCCGCAAGGGAGGGCACCCACCACCACCCGATTCCTTTCTTCGCACCAGCGGGATCTTGCCTATCGTTCTACACAAAAGGAAATAGCGAATGACCGACAAGCATTTATCATTGCGCCACTGATCGAACCTTCTGATATTCTCGGCGTCGCGTCGGCAACAACACTCCATGAGGATGTCGTACGGATGTTTCCGAAATACCGCATCGGTCTGCTGCATGGAAAGATGCCGGGAAAGGAGAAAGACGCAACGCTGCTCGCATTCGCCCGGCACGAGCTGGACGTGCTTGTTGCCACGCCGGTCGTGGAGGTCGGCATCGACATCCCCAATGCGACGGTGATGGTGATTGAGGGTGCAGAACGGTTCGGACTTGCCCAACTCCACCAATTACGCGGACGGATTGGCCGTGGAATCCACCCTTCAGCATGTTTTCTGCTCTCAAACGCCGAGACGCCCCTCGTCCGCAAACGGCTTTCCGCAGTGACCGCGACGCGCGACGGGTTTGCGCTCGCCGAGCTTGATTTGAAGCTCCGCGGCCCAGGCGATCTTGTGGGCACGGAGCAATCCGGTTTTCTTGACTTCCGGTTTGCCACGCTCGGCGACCACGCACTGATGGAGAAGGCATCTGCGGCTGCACAACGATTGCTCCGCACCGATCCATCGCTCTCGTCAGCACCCCTGTTACTGCAGAAACTCCGTACCCGCAAGACGTTGAAAGCATAAGCCCGTTCGGACTTGACGTGGGACTACATCCGGTGTAGCATGAAAATCTGTCCTGTACTCATGAATATGGTTCACGGGAGGAGCGGCCTCAATCAATTCTTTCGGACAGATCCCGTCGTCCTGCTCGTCCAACCCCGGGCGAACGACATGGAACTGAGTTGAGTTGCTTGACCGCTCTTTCCCGCTTTTCGTAGCGTGGCATACGCTGGTATGTTTTCTGGCGTAAGAGGAGGAGGGAAGCCAGTTGCCTCGAAAGAGAGAAAGGGGGATCTGCTTCGCCGCACGGCGGTGAAGACGAGGCACACAATGGGAGCCATGGAAAAGCATGCACGCCCATGACGGACGTGTAGACAAACGGAGTTCTTTGAAAGGGTTGGAAAGAATGGGGATAATCAGGTCTGAAACAAACGTGGCTTCTTCGGCTGCAAGGGGGTCTACCGTCGGCCCAACAGGATTTTTGGGAGGGAGAGAACCTTACGAACGACCGATGACGGTGATCAGACTACTGAGGGAACGGAGCGAGGGAAAGACTCACGCTCTGCATGGAACCTCGTTCGCCGATAACGATCCTCCGTTCGGCGATAGAGCAACCGATCTCGTTGAGCTACAGATGCTCGCAGACCGCCGCGAACCGCCGGTGGTTCTACCGGTGCGGAATGGGAGAATCAGGTGCTCGGACTGCCGCAAGGTAATCCCAAAGAGGCGGGTCGAGTACCACAGGCCACAGGGCATCGTGGAGCGCTGCGCTCGGTGCCAGGACAAGTGGGTCGACAAGCATCCTCGCTTCCCTGACACCTTCGACAACGAGTAGACGTTTCAGCCAACAGAGCACCATGGGATGCGCAGAGGACGCATCCCTTTTTTCTTATTTCAGAAATGCTTCCAGCGCTTCTTTCAGTGTTGGAACAATCAACGTTGTGAAGCCATGCAAGCGCGTGGTAGTTTTTGGTTTGCTGCTTTTTGGGATCCCCACAGTCATAAACCCAAGCTTTGCCGCTTCCATCAACCGCTGATCCGTCCGTGCAACGGGGCGGACTTCTCCGCCGAGACCAACTTCGCCGATCAAGACGAGCTTGGGATCAAGCGGGCGATCAAGAAATCCCGAGGCGACTGCCAGGCACACCGCAAGATCAATGGCCGGCTCTTTCACTTTGAGTCCCCCGACAAGATTCACGTGGACGTCCTGGGTTGCGAGCTTCAGCCCGGTCCGCTTGGTGAGGACGGCGATGAGGAGCTCTAATCGCCCACGGTCAAATCCTGATGCGAGCCGTCGCGGGAACCCCAGTGCCGTCGGCGAAACAAGCGCCTGCACCTCAACGAGAAACGGGCGCGTTCCCTCGATGACCGCAGTCACGGCCGTCCCCGCCTCGCGGCTTCTGTTCTCCATCAGGAACAGCTCGGAGGGGTTCGCGACGGTCTCAAGCCCGCGGTCGGTCATTGAAAACACGCCGACCTCATCCGTCACGCCGAAACGGTGCTTGGCCGTTCGCAGCAGCCGAAAGGACTGCGTATCATCCCCTTCGAGATAGAGGACGGTGTCGACGAGGTGTTCGAGCATCTTTGGACCGGCGACAAATCCCTCTTTCGTCACATGGCCGACCAGGAGGATCGAGCTGCCGGTTGTCTTTGCGCACTCGAGGAGCCGGACGGTGCATGCCTTGATCTGCGTCACGCCACCGGCTTCCCCCTCCGCGGTCGCTTCGGTCATCGTCTGGACGGAATCAACGACGGCAAGCCGCAGCTTTCTTTTGGCGATCGTCTGGACGGCTGTTTCGACGTCCGTCTCGGTCATCACTTGGAGTTTTGGTGCAGAAAGATGCAGTCGGTCATACCGGAGTTTGAGCTGCTCCTTGGATTCTTCGCCCGAGATATAGAGCACTTCGTTGGATTGCGCAACCGCCGCTGCGACCTGCAAAACAAGTGTCGATTTGCCCACGCCAGGATTACCTCCGAGGAGCGTCAAACTCCCGTCAACCAATCCGCCGGAGAGCACGCGGTCAAACTCCGCGATGCCCGTCGGCCGGTACGGTGCGTCGCTGCCTTTGACGTGCGCAAGCTGAACAACCTCTGCTCGCGCGGACGTGGACGGAACACGCGCTTTCTTCCCGTCATCCGTTTGCTCCCGGATCGTCCCCCATGCTTGGCACTCGGTACACCGCCCTTGCCACGCCGGGTACTGCGCGTCGCAGTTGCTGCAGCGAAAAAATGTTGGCGCGGTCTTCATGGAGGAAAAGGTCCGGGAACTTGCGTTGCGACATCAGAGCAATTCCCCTTGTTGTCGCAGTAGACCGAAACGTACATCTTCGCCTTCCCGGTGATATTGAGAGCGTTTTGGCGTGCTGCATCCCCCGTTCCCATAAAAAGATCAAGATGCCTTCCGGTAATGTCCCACCCTCGATCTGCAACGACCCACTTCGACGTAAAGACCGCCCCCGTCGCCGGTCCGCTCACCGGGCCGACCATGAACCGGGTGCCGAAGCCGAAACAGGCGCTCGCCGCTGCCGTCAGCGGCTGGGTCCCGCCGAGGCCGACGGGAACGGTGCTGTTTGCCGTTGAATTGCAGTAGTTCGCCTGGTCGAATTTTATGGCGTCGCAGGGCTTCCATTTCAACCCACCTGCCTGGCACTCTGTGACCCCGCACGCTACGCCGCGATTGCACCTGCATTGCATCCCGACATTGCAAAAAAAGTTTTGGTACCCACCGGAGGGTTTGCACAAATCCGCATTCAGGGGTAACGCCGGACGATAATACCCCGTGAGAAAGACCTCGAATCCGTCCCGCATTTCTTCCATGGTCGGGCACCCCTGCGCATTTGCCTTGTTCTTCTCTCCAGAAAGCGTGGTATTGCCGAACAACGCCTCAGAAACCATGGGCCCGGCTGTCGGCTGGACGATGCGCGGGAGCGGGCTCAACAAGTCAGAGAGATCGCGCAACTTGACCAGTTCCGGATTAATCGTGAAGAGCAAAAGATACGCCCCGAACGTGAGGAGGAGCGCGATGATTGCGGAATAGATGGTGTCCTTCGCGTCGCTGACGCGGCTCGTGTTTCCGCTCGCGGTCAGCCACTGGATTCCTCCCCACATGACCATAAGCGCAGCGATGACCCCCATGATGCCTGAGAGAAACACGTAGACCGCAGAAATCCACTCCCCCATCGTCCTCCCGGTCACCGGGGTGGAGCCACCGGCAACAAATGTTGACCCCGGGATTGTGACTTCAGGCGTGAAATTCACAAAACTCGACGTCGTTGTTGCAGCAAATGCGATCCGTCCCCAAAATCCGAGAAGCAGCGCGACAACCACAAGAACGAGAACGGGGCGAGTAAGAGTTTTTCGGATTGTATCCATCATTCACGCTGGTGTTGCTGCATGTACTGGTCAAGATCTGCCGCTGAGGGGAACGTGCTGACTCGTTCCGTCCCAATGAAGTACAGGGGAGTTCCATCAACGCCGGTGGACTCACCGCTCTTTCTGCTCGCGGTGATGAGTGCGAGCGGTCGATCTGATGCAAGGCAGGATTGAAACGCGGCGACATTGATGCCGATCTCCGTCGCAAGCTTGGGGTAGAGCGACGAAGCCAGTTCGTTCTGATGCGCGTAGAGCGCGTCGTGCATTGCCCAGAATGCTCCCTGCTCCTGCGCGCACCGCGCGGCTTTCGCGGCCGGCAACGCCTCGGCATGCTGATCCGCGAGGGGAAAATCCTTCCAAACAAGACGCACTTGCGACGGGTACTTCGCAAGAAAAACCATCACCGCTGGCTGTTCCGTCCGGCAGTACGGGCATTGAAAGTCGCCGTACTCAATGATCGTCACCGCCGCGTTTGACGCCCCGCGGACGGGGTCGGTCGCGATGATGTCTGGAACATGGTCAGTGGTGTCAACAGTGTGGGTTGTACGTCCGTCGCGAATGACCCGAAAACCAAAGTAGCCAACCAGGAGCGCAAGGAACACGAGGATCCCCCAGAAAAGGCGAGGTGCTGGTGCGGCCACGGCAGTTAGCGTAAACGAACTTTCTCCACCTTCCCCGTTGAGAGATCGGTGAAATAGAGCGTCGATTCATCGGTGGAGAGGAGGAGTCGTCCGATCGTAAAGCGGTTCAGATCGCTCGAAACCGGTTGCGCAACCGAAGAGAGGGCGCCGCTCGTGAGGTTGATCGAATACACGGAGTCTTTCACGTTCGCAGAAAATTCCGGGTACAGACCGCTCCCCCGCTCCATGAGATCGGGGACAGCACAGTAGGCATGAGTACCGGCATGGTTGAAGATACACTTGTCGAGGGACGTTTGCAGTCCAAGATCAACGTCCCCCTGGCCGATGTTGTCACCGGCGGCATAGACGAGATGTAGCTCCGGATTCCAATTCGTCATTTCAGAATAGACCGTGTAGAGCAGCTTCGTGCCATCCGGCGTCCACTTGCCCTGAAATCCCGACCCGTCCGTCGTCAGGGATTTGAAGTTCTCGTCGTTCTGGCCGATAAAGACGATCTCCTGCTGGCCTGCCGCCGATCCCTTTCGATAGAGACCAACAACCTGATCGCTGGGCGACCACGCGACCTGGACGTAATCCGCCTGGTCGCCGAGCTCGGCGACGGCCTTGCTTCCTGTTCCGTCGGCATTCGACGTCACGAGAAAGTTGCTCTCGGCCGACGTGCCGATGTAGGCGTAGGCGAGCCGGTCTGAGTCCGCAGAAAAAGAAAACTTCTGGCTCTGCGACGGGAGCGAGTACTGCCGCTGGCTCTGAAAGTCGTAGACGATTTTTGAGTTGTCGGGGAACTCAAGCACGGCACGCTGGTCGTCCGGCGCCCACGTGATATTTTTCACGTCCGGGAACTTCTGCGTCGTCACATCGGTCAGCTTTCCGGTTGCTGGATCTAAGCGAACGAACTTTTCGCTGAGATCGTCATAATAAATGATGCTCGTACCGTCCGGGCCGATGATCGGAGAAACCGTCGCCGTTGACGAAACGTTTTTCGCCAAGGTCATGCTGCCGTTTGCCACCTCTGCGGGTTTTGGGAGTGTTCCAGGTCCTTGTGCAACCGGATTCGCGTTCGTATTGACCGGACGGTTTGCATTGACATTTGGTAACGCTCCGCCGTTGACATTCTCATTCGCATTCCCGCCGGGTTGCGTCGGTCGAAAAAACGGCGCAAAGAAGAGAAACCAGACAACAACAAGAATACCGACAATCAAGAGGATGAAGAGGGTAATCAGCGCGAGGCGTTTGAGCGTTGTACGATTCATAAGTCTAAAATGAGGGGTTGGTGAGCGGGGGGATGACCCATCCGCCGGAAGGGATGTCTACCTTCGCATCCGCCCAGCATGTGTAGTCATCCTTCCCATTCTTGAGAATCTTCTCGAGACACGCACCGTTTGCCCCGACGACCGCTCGAGGCGTGTCTCCTGGGCTTCCGCAGGGGTGGGTTGCCATAACCGTACCGCAATATATCGGTTGTTTCTTTCCGTCCTTCCAGTCCCAGCACACTCCCTGTGCCGCATCAGTATAGCAGCTAATGAACTGGGATTTATACTCCGTTGGTGTGTCCGCATGCCCGGGGAGGGAGAAATACTCGTCAAATGTTGCTCCCCACTTACATATCTCCGAGTCTCCCGGAGACACGTCAAACAGTCCCCCGGGCGTGCCACTTCCACAGCCGGTGTAGAGGAATTTTTTTTCTGCTTTGATGCTCATTTCTTTCTGCAGATCGGCATCATAATCCGCGCAAACTTGTTTCCCCGAAGTAGGGACAAATGAGCTTTCATCCGGATAGCTCGACGGACAAAAATCTCTCGCAGGTGCACAGTAGGGGCCGGTTGGTAATATTGTGCAGACCTGATCGAGCCCATTGCACGCGTTCCACAGGCAGGGAACAGAATGTCCGTTGCCCTCATCGACGCTCAGCGTCTTGCCGCAACACTCGATACCGCCGCCCGGCGGCTTTTTCGGATTGCCGGTGCAAGCCGTAAAATCAATCCTGTCGATCGGATTCTCGAGGCAATTCCCGTGCCCTTGCGTGATTTTGAGAACGGAATTGATTGTGGGGAGCTCCAGCTTCACAATCTGCGGGTTAATCGTAAAGAGCAGGACGTACGATCCGAACGTCAGCACGAGTGCAATGATCGCTGAGTAAATCGTCTCTTTTGCGTCCTGCACCTTACTCGAGTTCCCGCTCGCGGTCAGCCATTTGACCCCGCCCCACATGACCATGAGCGCGGCAATGATGCCGATCACCCCGGCGAAGAACTTGTAAAAACCGCCAATGTACTCTGCAAAATCATGGACGCATTGCTTTCCAGGGAATTTTGGACTGCAACTGAACGTCACGCCGGGAATACCGACTTCGACAACGATCTCCGGCGGTGTCGCTTCCGCCGCCAGGGCACGGTACGTCCCGGGGGAGAGTATGCCGAGCAGCAACGTCGAAACGAGCATGACGAACGCGAACGCTGCGGTACAAAAGACCGTGCGGCGCTTCATCACGGTATGGTGAGATTATCCGGGCACAATTTCAGCATGGTAGGCCTCAGTGGTTCAAAGATACTCGGAATGGCGACGTGGATAAAGATCTCGCATGGATGCGTCGTCGCGTACAGCAGAAACCCGACAATCAGCAGCAGGGCGGCGATCAAG
>JAZDGG010000085.1:0-3832 GCA_043807225.1 bacterium
CGGGGATGCCCTCCGGGCAAAAATCATCCAGATTGACGGTACGAAGATTTCACTCTCGATGAAACGCCTGGTGGAAGATCCGTGGAAACAGGCAGTGGAGCGATATACCGTCGGTCAGCTGGTGTCGGGGAAGGTATTGAAAATCAATCCCTTCGGCGCATTCGTCGAACTCGATGAGCATATTCATGGCCTTGCGCACATCTCGGAACTCTCACCAACGATGATCCGCGATCCGCGCGATGCGGTGACCGTCGGAGAAACGTATCGCTTCAAGATCCTTTCCATCGATCCAAAGAACCACCGGCTCGGCCTTTCGTTGAAGGCGCTGCAGGAAAAGGCGAAAGAAGAGGCGGCGCCTACAAACGACGAGTCAGAAGTACAGGAACCCGTTCCGGTGCCGGATGTTGCAGAAGAAGAAACGACGGCGCCGACGACCGCGAAACCCGAAAAAGGATAGAGGGCGTTCGGATTGCTGAAACACCGCAGAATCAGTATAGTTGAGGCAGCGTTCTGCGTTTCTCGCGAGGAACTGTTTCGAAGGTAATCGTTCTCCACGATGCGATCTATTCTAAAAAATTTCTTCATCTTCATTCTCGTCTTTCTGCTTCTCGCGGGAATCTTTTCGAGTTTTTCTGCATCGCTTTCTCCCACGAAGAAAGTCAGCATCAGCGAATTCGTTCAGCAGGTGCAGCAGGGAAGCGTCCAGAAAGTCGTCGTTGAAGGGGCAAAACTCACTATCACCCTCAAAAACGGGAACACCGAAACGACCCAAAAAGAAGCGGCGGATTCGCTCTCAACGCTCCTGAAAAACTCCGGTGTGAGCTCTGAAAAGGTTGCTGCAGTTGACGTCACCGTCAAGGATCAATCGGGGGTGCTGTTTTTTCTCGGCTCGATCCTCCCATTTCTCATCCCATTCTTGCTCATCGGCGCTTTTGTGTACTTTATGATGCGGCAAATCCAGGGGAACAACAATCGCGCACTCTCTTTCGGACAAAGCCAAGCGCGTGAACACACCGAGCAGGACAAGCGAAAACGCATCACGTTCAAAGATGTTGCCGGCGTCAGAGAGGCAAAAGAAGAACTGTGGGAAGTCGTTGATTTTTTGAAGAATCCAAGGAAATACACGTCGATGGGAGCAAAGATTCCCAAGGGGGTCATGCTCGTCGGCCCGCCGGGGACGGGAAAGACGTTACTCGCGCGAGCGGTAGCCGGAGAAGCGGATGTGCCATTTTTTCATATGTCCGGATCGGAATTTGTTGAGATGTTCGTCGGTGTCGGTGCGTCGCGCGTTCGTGATCTCTTTCGACGAGCAAAAAAAACGTCGCCCTGCATTATCTTTATAGATGAGATTGACGCAGTCGGCCGGCAGCGAGGGAGCGGGCTCGGCGGTTCGCATGACGAACGCGAGCAGACGCTCAACCAAATTCTGGTTGAGCTTGATGGGTTTGAACAAGGAACCAACGTCATCGTCATCGCCGCAACCAACCGCCCCGACGTTCTCGATCCCGCGCTTCTTCGACCTGGGCGCTTTGATCGGCAGGTCATGCTTGACCCGCCAGATATCGCTGATCGCGAGCAGATTCTCCGCGTCCATTCGCGCATCAAGCCGCTCGCGGCGAACGTTGACCTGCGCGTTATTGCCGAACGCACGCCGGGGTTCACTGGTGCCGATCTTGCGAACTTGCTTAATGAAGCCGCGATCCTCGCCGCACGCCACAACAAAAAACAGGTCGCTATGTCAGAGTGTCTGGAATCGATTGAAAAAGTCCTTTTGGGACCTGAACGAAAATCCCACGTGCTGTCGGATTATGAGAAGCTGGTCACCGCGTATCATGAAGCCGGCCACGCCCTCGTCGCCCACGAGCTCCCGCACACTGACCCTGTGCGAAAAGTTTCAATCATCTCCCGAGGACGCGCTGGCGGCTATACGCTGAAGCTGCCGACAGAAGACCGACATCTGCGGACACGCGAGGAGTTCCTTGAAGAACTTGCCGTGTTCGTCGCCGGGTACGTCACCGAAAAGGAATTCTTTCACGACATTTCCACCGGGCCCTCAAACGATCTCCGGCAGGCGACGAAACTTGCCCGGAAGTTGGTCATGGAATACGGGATGAGCGAGAAGCTCGGCGCACGAACGTTCGGCGAGCATGAAGAAATGATCTTTCTCGGCCGAGAAATCACCGAACAGCGTAACTATAGTGAGAAAGTCGCGCAAGTCATCGATCAGGAAGTGGAACGAATGACCGAAGGTGCAATTAAAACCGCCCATGCCATCCTGGTGAAACACCGGCTGAAGCTTGAAAAAATCGTCGCGGTCTTGTTGGAGAAAGAGACGATCGAGCAGGATGCGTTCGTGGCGATCGTTGGCGAGAAGCATATCACCAAACCCTCTCTTCCGCGCACGCTCCATGAGCCACCACCTGCGGAGGTGGCAACGCAGAGTCCCGCAGGGCTAAAATCCGTTCCTCGAGCATCGCCAGTTGCGCCAACAGCCTAAAAGCACCTATACTAAAACAAAGGAGGAAAAAACATGACCCTGTACCGCGATATCATCAGCAAGGCACTCATTCTCGCGTGGCGCCATAAGTACCTATGGGTCTTTGCGTTTTTTGCGGCACTTGCCGGCAATGGCGGCGAGCTGGAACTCGCCTATAGCGGATCGGATTCCGTCAACGGTCAATCCTACATTCTCGGCATCCTCCGCGTCTTCTACCAAAACGGTTCGCTCTCTCAGATCATGGAGAACATCCGGGACTTTTTTGGGCGCTATCCCCTTCCATCAATCTTTTTCGTTCTGCTGATTCTGCTTCTCGCGGTGCTCCTTATTTGGATCGTCATCGTTGCGCAAGCGGCGCTCTTGTGGGCGATTGCCCGCATTCAGGAGAAGCGCATGGTGAGTTTTCAGGAATCCTTTTCGACCGGCGCACGGTTTTTCTCGCCGATGTTCTTGCTGAATGTCGTCGCGAAAGCAATTATTCTGGGGATTGTTCTTCTTATCGCCTTTCCGCTTGGCTTGATCTACATCCGTTCCGGCGCGACACTCTATAACGGTCTGTACATCTTGACGGTCTTTCTGGCGCTGGTGCCGGTCTCCATCATCATCTCCTTTGTGGTGAAGTACGCGTCCATTTATGTTGTTCTTCGCGGGCAATCGTGGCGTGTCGCTCTGAAAAACAGCTGGGCACTTTTTTTCAAGAACTGGCTCGTGAGCATTGAGGTTGCCTTTGTGCTGTTCGTTATCAACCTCGTGACCTCCCTCCTTCTCTCGTTCCTCCTGCTTCTGCTCGGTCTGATCACGAATCCCGCCGGCGCAATCTTGTTCTTCTTGATCATTATGATCTATGGTGCATATCTTGCGACGTTCCAGTACACCACATGGGTGAACCTCTTCTTTGCGCTGGAGGGCGGCACCGCACGTTCTAAGATTCTCCGCTGGGTTGATCGGCTGACGAAAAAAACACCGACACAGCCGATGCCGGCAAAGTAGCGTCGGTTCCTCCGACAATTGAACTCTTCAGCGTTTTGTCGTATCCTCACAACCATCTCTTGGACGCGTAGCACAATGGGTCAGTGCGACCGGCTTACCCGCCTGCCGACGTATAAAGCGATTGCCGAGGAAGTGTGTGTTCTATTTCTTTACTATCTCTATACTACCCCCAGCTGATGGGCGAGTAGCTCAATGGTAGAGCGTCCGTCTTACCCGTCCCGCTCGCCGGTTGAAAAAATAACTACACCTTTGGGGCACCTAGCTCAATGGTCAGAGCAGTCGGCTTATATCCGACCGGTTCCAGGTTCGAGCCCTGGGGTGCCCACCAGCTGGTAGTAGTTCACC
>JAZDGG010000086.1:0-36944 GCA_043807225.1 bacterium
CGTCCAGTCCGTTGAGTCAGAAAGGGAAATATGGTATGGTACACACAACCGTGGGAGTACGAACTGCGCCACACGGATTTTCATCACTTGTTCGAAACCTATGACGCTCGACCGCGCAAAAAAGGATAAGATCATCAGCAAGTTCAAGGTGCACGCTTCGGATACCGGGTCTCCCGAAGTCCAAATTGCCATTTTGACCGAGGAAATCAGCCAACTCACCGGTCATTTGAAATCCCACCGAAAGGATTTTTCTTCTCGGCGGGGGCTGCTCAAGAAAATCGGCCAGCGTCATCGCTTGCTCCGTTACCTTGAGAAGGAAAACCAGGCAAGCTACGAGAGGATCATCGAAAAACTCAAACTGAAAAGGCAACCGAGCGCTCACGGCTCTTTCTAACGCCGTTGACACGCAAAAGGTCTTTGAAATTTTCATATGAAACAGCATAAAGAACAGCGAATTGGGGTGTTCGTCGACGTGCAGAACATGTACTATTCGGCGAAGAACATCCATCAATCGAAAGTCAATTTTGGAAAGATTCTCGAAACGGCGGTGTCTGACCGCAAACTTATCCGCGCGATTGCGTACGTCATCAAAGCGGAGGCACCAGAGGAGCAAAGTTTTTTCGATGCTCTCGACAAGCAGGGATTCGAGGTCAAGTACAAGGATCTTCAGGTGTTTACCGGCGGGGCAAAAAAGGGAGATTGGGATGTCGGTCTTGCGATCGACGCCGTCAAGCTCGCAACGCGCCTTGATGTGGTCATCATCGTCAGCGGCGATGGCGATTTCATTCCCCTGGTCGAATACCTGAAAAACAGCGGCGTCATCGTCGAGGTGATGGCGTTCATGGAGTCATCGTCTAACCGGCTTCGTGACGTCGCCGATTCGTTTGTCGATCTCTCCGCCGACACAAAATACCTCCTTCGCACGAAACGCATCATACCGCGACCGTCGATTCCTTTTGTCTCCTCTCGCGGACGGGATCCGCGCGGGCAGAATGATCTGAACACCCAGCAGCAATAATGGTCACCATCGTTCGTCCGCCACAGCGGCGTCATCACTCTTCCTCCCCGCCGATGCTCATCGGGCTTTTTCTTGCACTCGCACTCGGGGTGATTCTCTGGATGGTTTTTCGCTCTCCGTCCTCTCCCACCATGGCGAACACGGCGTCTAATGCCACAAACTCCTCGACGGCTTCAACGAATGCCTCTACCGCGAATGCAAATGTCGATATCGAACTGACGACATTCCGCAATACCGAGTTTGGATTCTCCCTGCAGTATCCAGCCACCTGGGAGCAAACAACGAATGAGAATGGAACCGGCGAGAACCGCATTGTCAACTTTCTGTTTCAGAATGCATCCACCGGCGTGACGCTGATCGTTCTGCCTGCATCGATGGAGGGCATCGTTCGCGAATCTGTTTCTGTAGTCTCCGAAACGACGGTCACGATCAACGGCATTGCCGCAACGCGCATCTCGGCGCGAACCGCAAAGGACGGCTCGCCGATGGGCTTGCTCTTTTTTCAGAAGGATGCTATGCTCTACGACCTGAATGGTCCTTTGGATCTTGTCGACGATATCGGATCGACCTTTCACTTCATCAACTAAAGAATTATTTTTAACGGTTCGCTGACCCACAGACAGATAGACTACCCGTGAATACCTTGTCCCGCCCAAGTTTCCACACTTGATTCCGCGGATGAGAACCACGTAGTCTAGAGCCTGTCGGCCAGCACAACCGAAGGAGAACGCACAATGGCGTTACGACAATTTACGACGGAGATTGCTGGCCGTCCGCTGACGATCGAAACCGGCAAACTTGCCCAGCAAGCCGACGGTTCCTGCACCGTGCGCTACGGCGATACGGTGGTTTTGGCGACCGCCGTGATGAGCAAGGAAGTACGTGAAGGCATTGATTACTTTCCGCTGCTCGTCGACTATGAAGAGCGGCTCTATGCAGCGGGCAAAATCAAAGGGTCACGCTTTATCAAACGCGAAGGCCGACCGACGGATGAAGCCATTCTGACCGCCCGCATTGTCGACCGGTCACTCCGCCCGCTCTTCAATCAGACAATCCGCAATGACGTCCAGGTGACGCTGACCGTCCTCTCCATCGACCAGGAAAACGATCCCGATCTGGTTTCACTGTGGGCGGCATCCTGCGCGCTCATGATTTCCAACATCCCCTGGGGCGGGCCGCTGACCGCTATGCGCATCGGCAGAATCAACGGTGAATGGGTCGCGAATCCGACGTATGAGGCACGACTTAAGAGCGATTTTGAGCTTTTTGTCGTCGGCCATGGCGATCGAACGGTGATGATCGAAATGGAAGGAAAGCAGATAGAAGAAGATGGGATCAACAACGCCGTCTTGTTTGCGCAGAAACATTGGGGGAAAGCTCTCAAACTCATCGAGGAAGTGCGCGCGGCCGTCGGCGCAGAAAAAGTGAAACCCGACGTTGCCGAAGAGACCGAAGAAGAAAAGCAAGCCAACGTCTACCTTGACACAACCGTCCGTGCATTTGCACAGGAGAAAATCAAAGCGCTCTTCAATCTTGGCAAGCAGGAACGCGAAACGGAAATTACCAAGCTTACCGATGAGCTGGAAGAACAGCTCAAAGCAGACAGTAAAGTCTCCAAAGACCGGCGGCATGCAGGCGTTGAACTCTTCCTCTCCCTCTTTGATGAAGAAGCACGGCGCATGACGCTCGACGACGGCAAACGCGTCGACGGCCGCGCGCCGGATGAACTCCGTCCGCTCGGCGTTGAAGTTGGGCTTCTCCCGCGCACACATGGATCCGGCCTCTTTAGCCGCGGCGAAACGCAGGTGCTCTCCATTGTTACGCTTGGTTCGCCTGGCGACGAGCAGGTGCTGGACACCATGGAAGAATCCGGAAAAAAGCGGTACATGCACCACTACAACTTCCCCGGTTTTTCTGTCGGCGAGGTGAAGCCAATTCGTTCAGCCGGACGCCGAGAGATCGGCCACGGCGCACTTGCAGAAAAAGCACTTGAACCTGTCCTCCCAGAAAAAGAAGCGTTCCCCTACACCATCCGTGTCGTGTCCGAAGTGCTCTCCTCCAACGGTTCAACCTCCATGGCATCAACGTGTGGTTCCACGCTCGCGCTCATGGATGCCGGCGTGCCGATCACGGATCCCGTTGCCGGAATTTCCATCGGGCTCATCATCGACGAGAAGAGCGGGAAGTATCGCCTGCTCACCGACATCCAAGGATTCGAAGATCATGCGGGCAACATGGATTTCAAAGTGACCGGAACAAAGAAAGGGATCACCGCCATCCAACTTGATATTAAGGAAGTCCCGCTCACGAACCAGATTATCCGCGAGTCGCTTGGACAAGCAAAGAAAGCGCGTCTCACAATTCTCGAAAAGATGTTCAGCATCATTCCGGAACACCGCAAAGAACTCTCGCCGTATGCACCGCGCATCACGACGCTTCGGATTGATCCGGAGAAGATCCGCGAGGTTATCGGCAAAGGCGGCGAAACGATCAACAAGATCATCGACGAATGCGGCGGCAAAGACGTCACCAAGATCGATATCGAAGACGACGGTCTCATCATGATCACGTCAACGAATTCCGAACTTGCCGCAAAAGCCCTTCAGTGGATCAAAGATCTGACTCGCGAGGTCAAGCCCGGCGAAACGTATGAGGGAACCATCGCACGGATCGTCACGGACATGCGTGGGAACGACGTCGGCGCGATTGTTGAGTTTCTCCCGGGGCAGGATGGCATGGTGCACATCTCTGAAATCAGCCCAGAGCGGATCGACCGCATCTCCGACGTCCTCACTATCGGCGACAAAGTCAAAGTCCTCGTCACCGACGTCGACAAAGAACGGGGGAGAATCGGCCTCTCGATCAAACGACTGACCCATCCTTCTGACGACTACGATAACGACCGGCGATCACCACGCGACCGTTCCGGCGGGCGACCATTCGGCGGCGGCTTCCGCGGCGGCGACCACCGTGGTGGATTCGGCGGTCGACGGCCAATTCCTCGCAGGAACGGATAAACATTCTATCCACAGAACCTCTCTCACGTCCACAGAGGATGTGGAGAGGTTTTTGGCTTTCTCTAGCAAAAAATGACTCTTGACTTTGGCCTTTGAGCGTGCTATACTCTTCTCAGATTTGCTCTTTTCTCCACAACCTCTACCCCCAGCTCAGCGAGGGGTACCGACGGAAGGCACGGCGAGCGACGTACGTTTGTAGGGCGCTTCCCGTTTCTACTATCCGTATCTGGTATCCGGTCTACCAACAAAACAAAACTCGCTGACAACGGCGAAAAATAAAAACGGTTATTTCTTTTTTACTTCGGTGAAAAGGGGATCAACCATCTGGACGGTAGAGACACATCACTTTCGAATGACCGGAAACGAAAGTCTGCACACATGAGTTTCGGGTTTGTGTTTCTGGCTGCCGCTCCTCCCACTCCGCACCGGGTGCGAGAAGTGGCGGTCAGAAGCCCTCGGTACTCATATACGAGGGGGCTCGTATCCGCCAAGGTTATAACTTTTGGGCGTCAAGCGAGCCCTTTTCTTATTCTGAAAAAATCTGGCGCTCCTCCTCCGCTTTTGCTACACTATCCGCATATTCACTCACACGTTTATGGATTACCAACAAAAAGAACAGTTGACAGCGACGCTGAAAAAACAGCGGGATGAGCTACGCGCGCTTCTCGAGCGCCACGCGAACAAAGATGCGCACGTGAAAGACGACTTTCATGCGCGCTTCCCCAGCTACGGCGATATGGATGAAGAGAATGCCGAAGAAGTTTCTGACTTTGAGGATGAAGTAAGCATTGACCGCGGCCTCGAAGCGTTGCTGCAAGCAACAGATGAAGCGCTTGCCGCGATTGAGAAGGGAACATACGGAACGTGTCGTGTGTGCGGCAAAGAGATTGACTTCGAACGGCTCTCTATCGTGCCGTCAACAACACTGTGTCGGGAACACAAAGGGAAGCGATAACAGATCTGCCCACCGGCAGAACAAACGTACGCCGTCCGTTCTGCCCGTGTTTGTTTTTGCTCCCGTTTCTTGTTTTTGTGATCGACAGGATTCTCAAGTGGCAAGCACTCACAGAATGGTCGTCCGTACCACGAGAGATTCTCCCGGGAATCCGCTTTGATTTTCTGCTGAATCCCGGGATCGCGCTCAGCATCCCGCTTGGCGGAACCGTCCTCTTCGTCATCACCATTCTCGTCCTTCTCGCTCTCGTCGTCTGGTTCATCCGATCCCTGCGCAGAAAGGATATGGTTGTCATCCTCTCGCTCCTCTTCATTCTCGTCGGCGCGGCAAGCAACATTACCGATCGCTTTCTCGAGAGTGGCGTTATTGATTATATCCAGATCTGGTTCCTTCCAGTCTTTAATCTCGCCGATCTCCTTATTATCACCGGTATTGTGCTGATCCTCTTTCTTCGGTCAGATATCCGAAAACGCGGGCGTGTTGTGGGAGGAGGGCAGTAGGGAAGAAACGTTCAACAACAAACAAACGCCCGCGTATCAGGTGCGTATTTGTTGTGTCAGTTATTCCTGAAAAATCTCGGCTTCCTCGAGCTTGACGCCCTGCTTTTTGAGTTCGCGGACAAGGACGCGAAGTCCCTTGCGTAAGGCACGCGCTTCCGCGAGGATCATCTCTGGCGTGTGTGCTGGATCGGAAACATGATTTGGAAGTTGTTTCGGTGCTTGGTATGTCATGGAAAGAGAGGTTATATATTGATAATTTCCTCTTCGTTCAGTTGTATTCCCCGCTGTTGCAGAGCATGAACGAGGACGCGCATTTCATTGCGCGTTGCGGCGAGTTCCATGATTGCATCCAGCTTGGTATCAACCCCATCGAAGCGTTCATCAATATGCTGAAGGCGGGCATTTTGCTCCGCTTGGCTTTGGTTGAACTGCGCAATACCATCGCGGATATCCCCGCGAAGCGTTGCGACAACCCCGTCCAGACGGCTGTCAAAGTAGTCTTTGGTGACGAATTCGGACGCACGAGTCGGATAAAGAGACAAACCCGTCGTAGAAATAGTATAAATGGGGGTGGGTTCCCGGTCAACGCGGGCTTGACTTTTCTTGATTTTCAGGTAATGTTCGCAGCTACGGCATACTCGTACCTTGAAAGGAGGAGAAAGGTTGCACCCAATCAATGTTGTGAAGATGTCCATCACACAAGCGCTTGTCCGCAACATGCTGATGGATTCGGGCTACCATGTGTACACGACCGGTTTCGAAACACTGCTGCAGAACCTCGTCCAACCGGGCAGCAACTTCAATCGGGAGGGAGAAGTTGCACAGAAGATTCGGAGCTCGCCCGACTTTGTGGTGTTGAAGCATGATGGCGAGCCGGTGTTCGTTGAAGTGAAATTCCGTGCGAACGCGGAGGTAACACTCGATGAAATCGGAAGGATTCGAACACATTGGAGTGCACTGATTGTCATCATAACGATCGAACTGCCCTTTTTCAGAGCAATTGGGGCAACGGATGAGCTTGTGATGGCACCAAGTGGCAGAGCAATCGCCCTTAAGCCCTTAACCGACTGGTTCGATATTCCGGGGCCCACGCTGCGCGCGCACGAAGACGCAATTGATCGGTTCCTCCGTTTTGCGATGATGGGGTGTGGAAACACCCATGCAGCAACGTGTCAGCTTGGCACAACTCCTATTGTCCGCGAGGACGAAACCCCGTACGCATAATGCGGGGTTTTCTTTTTCGCTTGTTGTTGAGCAAAATTGGGGGGAGGATGGATTTTCATCTTTTCTTTGGTTGATAAATGATGAATCCCAAGCTTGGAGATCCAAAAAAGCCAGGACGTGTTTGCTGAGCGTGTAATAGATCGGCAACGTGAGCGGCAGAGTAGTCTCAAGCGCATATTCTTAACCACAGAGATACCATGGTCAACGAACCCGCACACCCGGCAGAACCAGCGCATCCACGAGAACCAGCCCATCCAGCGGAACCCGCACATACGGCCGAACCAGCCCATCCCACTGAACCTGCGCGACCAGCAGAGCCAGCTCGACCAGCTGAACCAGCGCATCCAATATAAGACAAACGAAAGCAGGCAAAAGCGGATCCCTCGGCGTTCGCTTTTGTTGTTCATTTGGTCCACTATGCCGTCACTCCGGGCAGCGACCCGGAGTCTCAAATATGCACTTGAGTGTCTAATGGCTCAAGCCTTTTTTTGCTTGAATTCGAGGGAATTTGGGGGTAGGATGGGGTTCATTATTTTTTGTTACGTGTAGTAAGTGATGAATCCTGAGCTTGAAGGAAATCCAGAACAAGCCCATTGGCACGCCCCAGGGGCTGATACTGAAGCTGTCAACATTGAGGAACAGGAAAAGGAACAGCGTTTAGACTTGGTCAGTATAGAGCTAGCTGAAGTTTGGCTTACATAACAGAGCCTTTCATGAATTAGATGTGGGAGTTGTTTAAGTAGCCACAGGATATCGTTTCTATCGAGACATAATTACCATTGTATTCTCTCGTGCAACTAATCGAGTTTTTGTCTTGACTATTTTGGTATTCAGTGCTGAAATTGTCCTGGTGTTCATTGAAAGGAGAAGAAATGCCGTGTAGCGCAGTTCAATCCTATCGCACGTACCTTGGGAGAATAGGTGAAGCGTACGTTGAGTACCTTTTGCTCCGTTCTGGGTACGATGTCTTACGTGCAGGGCAAGAGGTAATGTCAGAGAACGCACTCGTTTCTGCGGTGAGTGTAAGAGACAAACTCCGACCAGATTTCAGAATACGAAAGAAGAAACGCATCTTTCTGGTTGAAGTGACCTACTCACCCACAGGCAAGATACCCGAGGGGAAATGGGAGCGGATCGATCGGCAAGTGGCAGAATGGCCCGAGACCATAGTTATTTATGTCGATGGTAACGACCCTGATCCCGGGAACCAAGACCCGTATCACTTCAACCCATTCTTCATTCTTCAGAAAAATGGGGGCAGCGACGATAGCGATACGTTTGTAACGCTCAATGCCGATGAGCCACCGCTATTTATTACCAAGCGTGCGTTACGAGCAGCAATGCGATTATGGTTTAAGTAACAGGGGACGAGGACCCCTGTTTTTCTTTATTAATATGCTTGTTATTAACAATATTTGGGGGTAGGATGTTTTTATGAAGAAAGAGAAGGCGGGTGTTAAATTCGCGAGAAAAACTCATATGAACCCACAGAAGTATCCCGATGACTTTGTTAATAAGATCATCTGTGGTGATGCTGTATCGTTGATGAAACTCATTCCCGATGGTGCCGTTGATTTGGTTATCACTTCCCCGCCGTATAATTTAAAAAATTCTACTGGTAACGGTATGAAGGATGGAAGAGGCGGAAAGTGGGCTAATGCTGCCCTGCAACAAGGCTATAGCCACCACGACGATTGTATGCCCCACGATAAATATGTGAAGTGGCAACGGGATAGCTTAACTGAAATGATGCGCATCATCCCTGAAAATGGTGCAATTTTCTACAATCATAAATGGCGGGTACAAGCTGGTTTGTTGCAAGACCGAAAAGACATTGTCGGTGGTTTTCCTGTTCGTCAGATCATCATTTGGAGGCGCAAGGGAGGGTTGAATTTTAACTCGGGTTATTTCTTACCTACGTACGAAGTAATTTATCTCATAGCTAAACCAAAATTTAAATTAGCACCAAAAGCTAATTCGCATGGCGATATTTGGGAGTTTACACAGGAAATGAATAATGAACATCCCGCAGCTTTCCCAGTGAAACTTATCGATCGGATAATATGTTCGACAAATGCAAAAACCGTTCTAGATCCATTTATTGGCTCTGGGACAACCGCGATTTCAGCAAATAATTTTAATCGAAATTATATTGGTATTGATATATCTCCCGATTATTGTGAAATGGCAACAAAGACAATAATGCATCATCAAGCCCAGACTAAACTCATATAGCCATGGCGGATAAACCGATAATCTACACGAAGGGATCCTTGATAAGAAAAATGAAGGATATCGCCAAAATGGGTTGGATCTCAAACGCACGAAAAGGAAATGCAGGCGGTGTTGGTAACACCCTTGAGGATTTACTTGGTATAAAAGAAAATAATTTACCATTGCCAAATGCAGCAGAATGGGAATTAAAAACTCAACGCGTTAACACCTCTTCTTTAACGACACTGTTTCATATTGAGCCTTCTCCCCGCGCGATTCGTTTTGTACCGCAGGTCCTTCTGCCGAAGTATGGATGGGCGCATGAGGAAGCAGGAAAAATCTATCCAAAGAATGAAATGAGTTTTCGTCAAACCATTCATGGAAAATCACGGAGTGATCGTGGCTTTATGGTTGTGGTTGACAGGGGGCAGCAAAAAATCCTTATTTCGTTTGACTCAGCGACTGTTGATCGACGACACAGAGATTGGCTTGAATCAATAAAAAAACGCGTCGGACTTGGTGAGTTGAATCCACAACCATATTGGGGATTTGACGATCTTGAGCATAAAGCGGGCACAAAGCTCCTAAACAGTTTCTATGTTCAGGCAGACGTAAAAAAAGTCCGCAGCCAGGAGTACTATAGATACTGTAAAATAATGATGCTTCAGAAATTTAACTTTGATGGCTTTCTTAAGGCAATCGAGGAAGCAAGTGTTCTTGTAGATTTTGATGCACGTACTGGACACAATCACGGAACAAAATTCAGAATGCGTCAGGATAATTGGCCAGAACTTTACGAAAAAGTAACAGCGATTCTTTGATGGAAGGACAAGCTTGCCGCTATGATTAAGAAACTCAATAACAAATACATCGTCCTCTCCGAAACCACAGGCCGGAAGTTTGGGACATACAAAACGCTGGCTGAAGCGAAGAAGCGGTTAAAGCAGATCGAGTTTTTTAAACATGTGAAGAAAAAAGATCGAAAGAATAAATAGGTAAAACTATGTCCAAAAGCAATAACGCAACAGGAGGAGCAGTTTACGGTCTCGGTATTATTAGTGCGGCTGTAGTATAATGAAAACTTGATCAGAGAGAATAATCTAACAAACAAAGAATGAACAACCAAGCACAACCTGCTAGCCAAGAGCAAACAAATGACATGTCACAGACCCAAAACCACAAGACAAATCAATTGGCACTTTGGGCCTATACGATTGGGATAGTTTTTTTAGTACTCAACATCGTCAAGTTTTGGATTGAAGCGAAGTGGTCGGGAGAGGATATCTTAAGCATCGGATTCTGGAGTGTGGTAATTGTTGTCACGTTGGGAATACATATACTTATCATCCGAAACATTGCCCGCAACCGAACGATATGGCTTGGTTTCATGCTGGGCTTAATTACGGCGTTACCATTCTATCTCGGTGTGAAAACA
The DNA here is from genome assembly GCA_043807225.1 of bacterium. Lineage (GTDB taxonomy): Bacteria > Patescibacteriota > Patescibacteriia > CAZCGY01 > CAZCGY01 > JAZDGG01. Next base: position 10,364 of record JAZDGG010000086.1, read on the forward strand.
CTATTTGGCGTTTCTGGTTTGGTGTTTGGTACCGTGGCTTTAATTCTAGAAAATGTTGCGATATTCTCTTATCTCCATCAGCAGTCACGGATAAAGAAGCAATCATATCTACTTCCTATTCTATTATTGATATTAATTATCGTACTGATAATTACTCGTTTTACATCATAAACAATGTCCAAAAGCAACAACGCAACAGGAGGAGCAGTCTATGGCCTCGGCCTCATTGGCGCGGCGGTGTATTACATCGGTCACGCATCATCCTTAGGCATGGGGGTGCTGGGGTTTTTGAAGGCGCTCGTGTGGCCGGCGCTGTTGGTGTACCACGCGCTGGGAGTGGTGTGACCACCCCTTACCCCTCCCCACCTCCCCTCATGCGAGGGGGGACGTTACCTCCCCTGACCCCTCCTACGATAGGAGGGGAACTCACAGAACCTCCCCTCCTTGTTGAAGGAGGGGCTTGGGGAGGTACTGCAGGATTTCCCCAAGAACGCCCTCCAAATCATACCGCACCTGTTGGTTCGTGACTCTCAAGATGTGTATGTCGTGCGCAGAGATGAACGAATCGCGCACACGATCATACTTTTGTGCCTCAGGATGTGAATGCGAATCTCCATCAATCTCGATAACGAGTCTGAGTTCTGCACAATAAAAATCCACAACATACCGACCGATGCCATATTGACGACGGAACTTGAGACCGTGAAACTTACGAGTACGAAGAACCTGCCAGAGTCGTGCCTCCGTTTGTGTCTGAAGCACTCTGAGCCGCTTTCGCAACTTCTTTCGACGTGGATGATTATACAAAAATGGCATAGCATTGCCGCCACGTCTCAGCAGGGGAATGGTAGCACTGGCGCACTTCTTAAGGCAACAAATTGACACTCTATTATAATCAGGTTATAATAACAACATGACGCAAAAAGTACTCCGTGTCGGCTCATCGGCCGGCATCACCATCTCAAAAGAGGCGCTGAACGCCCTTCGCATCAAAATAGGCGATCGCGTGAAGGTTGATATTGATGCAAAACGCGGTGGCATTGTCATCCTTCCCCTCCGCACAACGCGAAACGACGAGGAATTTTCTGCCTGGACGAAAGAATTTCTTGCGCAGTATGGGCCAGCACTCAGGGTATTAGCAAAAACGTGAAGTGATCTACCTCGATGGCGAAGACATTCTGCGTCTTCATAAGATCGTGATCGATTTTGCTGGTGGGAGTCATGGGGTTCGAGACGCGGAGTTACTCGCGTCCATTCTTGCGGCACCAAAGCAATCATTCGAGGGGAAAGAGTTATATCCAGACCTATGGCAAAAAGCCGCAGTCTATCTGGAGCGGTTTGCGCGTTTTCATGTGTTTGTTGATGGCAATAAACGGACGGCACTTGCCAGTACGGCCTGGTTTCTCCATATGAATGGTTTTCGGTTGTCTGCAACAAATAAAGAAGCGGAAAAATTCATTCTTTTTGTGGTGACAGAAAAAATGACTCTTGTCGCAATTACTACCTGGCTCAAGAAGCACAGCCGTCGTACTTCACCATCCAACCATCGTCACAATACTTGACGCGCAATAGACAGATCGGGTAGAGTGAGGAGCGGGGACGGCTTGAAGAGCCGTTTTTGTCATGCGATGGCATCACGGATACTGACGGCAACCACCGTCGGGCTAGAAGCAGTGATCGTCGACGTCGAAACGGACGTCAGTTTCGGTTTGCCGAACTTCTTTATCGTCGGCCTGCCGGATACGGCGGTGCAAGAAGCGCGGGAGCGCGTCCGTTCGGGCATCCGCAACAGCGGATACCCATTCTACGCGCATCGCATTACGGTCAATCTCGCACCAGCGGATCTGCGCAAGGAAGGGCCGTCGTTCGACCTGCCGATTGCAATCTCCATCCTTCAGGCATCTGGCGTGATCACCGACGTCCGTTCGACGCTCATCGTCGGCGAGCTTTCTCTTTCTGGCGAACTGCGTGCGGTCAGCGGCGTTCTTGCGATTGCGATGGCGGCACGAAAGGCGGGGATGAAGAGCATTCTCGTCCCAGCCGGGAACGCACGCGAGGCCGCATTAGTTCACGGCTTGGCCGTCTTTGGGGCAACGACGCTTACCGACGTTGTGGAACATGTTGTGGGTCACCGTCCGCTTCCGCAAATACCACAAGAACACCCTGAACCGATGACCGCACACGCGAGCATTGACCTTGTGGAGATTCGCGGGCAGGAGCAGGCGAAACGCGCACTGGAAATTGCCGCAGCGGGTGGGCACAACATCCTCTTGACCGGTCCGCCGGGTTCCGGCAAGACGATGCTTGCAAAGGCACTGATTGGCCTCCTTCCGCCGCTCACAATTGAAGAAGCGCTTGAGGTGACGACGATCTACAGTGTCGCTGGTCTTTTGCCTGAGCGGGAGTCGCTTATTCAGACGCGTCCATTTCGGTCCCCGCACCACACGGCATCCGCAGCATCGATTGTCGGCGGCGGTCGTCTTCCACGTCCAGGGGAAATCTCCCTTGCGCACCGCGGCGTTTTGTTCCTGGATGAGTTTCCAGAGTTCCCACGAACGGTTCTCGAATCACTCCGCGAGCCGCTGGAAGAGGGAACGATCGTTGTGTCCCGCGTTGCGGGCAGCTTGCGATTTCCCGCAGAGCTTCTTCTCATCGCCGCGATGAATCCCTGTCCGTGCGGGTATCTGACGGATGGGGAACGAGCGTGCACCTGCCCTCCGCATCGCATCCTGCAATACCAAAAAAGGATTTCCGGCCCGCTTCTGGATCGCATCGACCTCCATGTGCATGTGCCGCGGGTCGCATTCCAAAAGCTCGTTGGCGATTCATCCCAAGAAGATTCTTCCGTCGTCCAACAGCGCGTTGCAGCAGCACGCTCCCTCCAGCATGAGCGCAACCCTGATGTCCCAGGATGGCTCAACAGAAATCTCTCCGCACGCATGCTCGAGTCAGCCGTCCCGCTTGATGATGAGTGCCGGCAGCTCCTCCGCGATGCGGTGCAGCGTCTGCAGCTCTCCGCCCGTTCCTATCATCGCGTGCTCAAAGTTGCACGGACGGTCGCCGATCTCGCACAGTGTGACGACGTCCGCGCTGAACATATTGCGGAGGCATTGCAGTATCGAGCGCGGTTGGTGTGATTCCCGTCACTTTCTTTCTGTAAGAAAGAAAGTGATGAATTGAAAAGTCCGACAGAGCCGGACTTTTCAATCAAGATCGCGAGAAAGTACGAGCTTTCTTATGAAGAGTGGAGAATCTCTTCGCGAAGGGGTCGCTGGTACGATGTGGAAGTACCAATAGGGCGGCGCTCTCCTGTCGGCGCGACCAACAACCGATTATCGACGTTCAGCACGTCTTGTACTTTTTGAGTCAATACCCCCGCAGCAACGTAGGACTTCCACGTCCCGACCGTTCCAGTGAGGATAGCTCGACCGTTCTTGATGGTGACGGTAACGGACGAAAAATCTTGCGGATGCGGCGATCGCTCAAGCGAAGCGCGCACATCGAGTGCAAGGATCTTGTCGTTAATCGTCTCCATCAGATTTCTTGCAATGCGTTGTGGCGACATATTTTTTCCTTTACGCATGATTCGATGAATGATGAAGAGTGTTTCATCGTCGTGCACGTTCACGACGTCAGATGCCTGTTTTGTGATTTCTCCCTCGGGAGAAAATTGATAACCGTTGAGTCTATCCGCGCGGTCCTCTGATGTCAATCCCCCTGGATCCGCGAAAAAGCCAGCCCCCGCGGTGATTATGCACAATCAAAAAACTTGAAAGCGGATCAATCCTCTGCTTTATGCACATCCGTGAACACACATCTGACCGTGCTACCGGAGCAGTATGTCCTTGTAAGGATATTCACGTTTTGTTCTTTTAGAAAAGCGCTATACACTAACGCTATGCGAGCACAACAACGCTTTGGTGTTTTCTTTGGACTTGCCGTCCTGGGTGCGGTTCTTGGCGCGTTCTTGTGGTATCGAGCCGGCGAGAAACAACCCACAACAGCAATCGAACGGGGTCTTTCGTATCTTGCAACGGCGTACTCCCCGTATCACTATGCCGATCCGTATCTTGAATATGTGTATCCCGGGGAGATGCTCACCTGTCCGCTGAAGGATTGCCATATCACCTACCGCGTCCTTGATGCGTTCTTCGATGTGCTGTTTTTAAAGCAGGAGAATTCCTCCGCGTCACTCCTTGGCCGGCAACTTCAAGACGCGTCGGCAACGCTCAACGCCCTTCTCCCGGAGTGGCGAACCGCCAATCTCTCCAACACCATTCTCGGTGCGGAGAAAGAGGGCGTTGCACTTGATACTGCATGTATCCTCGGCTACGTGGAGCGTGATGTCGCTCTTGCCGATCATGTTGCGACATTCCTGACGCCGGATGGGAATTGGCTGAACGACGATCTCTATGCCGACGACCTTTGGAGGAATATCGCAGATGAAACATGGTGCATTCGCTTGTTTGCAGTCACACATCAGCTGGCTGGTCATGTCCCGAACCTTGTTGAGACCAAGATCCGAGAAACAACAACGTTTCTCGCAGACAATCATCAAACGAATGATCAAATTGGCGTTTTATATCACATGATTCTTCTCCTCGCCGATGTGAACGATCCACGCTATCAATCAACGCTGGATGCGTATGTCACTCAACTCGCAACCATTTCGCAACAGAGCGAGGTACATGAGCAAACCATGACACTCGCAAACATCCTCGAAGCGCTCATACGCGGAGGATATGACGATCACACACTCCTGGAGAGAATTGCCACGATTCTCCAAAACCGACAGCAGGCGAACGGATCGTGGTTTTCTTCAACCACACAGGAATCGTTCCCCGTCTTCACGACCTTCCGCGTCACGCTCGCCCTCACGTCCTATAATCAGAACGCGACCGCGTCATCACCGTAACCCCTTTGTATGAAAAACCTCTCTCGCCTACTCGCAATCGTCCTCCTCGAGGTATTGTTCGTCCAATGGACGCCAAAACTGATCTCGTGGCTGAGAACGATCGGGCTTCCTCTGTGGTACGGCGAGGTGGGGCTCTTCGCGGTGTACGGAGCTGCCCTGCTGCTCACTGCTGCACTATTCTTCGCGTGGGCGCTCCGCACGCCGATCCGGCAGTACGGCGTCCGTCTGATGCGGCGATCGGACTGGGAAGTCGCGTTGCTCGGTTTCGGCCTTCTCTTCCCCATCGCGTTCATCGGCCGCATCGCTGATCCGAGCTTTGACGCCGTGTATGCCGGAGCGGTCGGCTTGTTCACACCGGCGCACGTTGGTGTATTCCTCCTCGTGCTTCCCTTCGCGATCTTCCGCGAGGAACTGTTTCTCCGTTTTTCACAAAAAAACCTCACGGAGGTCATTGGGGTACGCTGGGCGATTGTGGCGCTCTCGGCAAGTTTTTGCCTACTCCACTATCCCGGCGGATTTTCTGCCCATGCGGTGAGCGTCCTCCCAAGCGTGTTTCTCGGATCAATCGTTCTCGGTCTCGTCTTTTGGAAAACGCAGAGCTTCTGGGCAGCATTCGTCGTCCACCTGTTTTACGATGCTACCATCGTACTCCAGATTTTCTTCCACGCCGCGCGCCATCCTCTCGCCGAAGGAATATTTTGGATTCTCTACGGCCTGGTTTTTCTTGGAACCGTTACACAAAGTTTGAGGATCATCCGCTCCGTGTGCGCCAACCGAGAAACAGTGACCGTACAACCGATTGTCGCTGTCTGCGTGTGGATCGTCGCGCTCGCGCTGCCTCTGCTACAAGTGTTCCTATGGTGAACGAAAAAAGTATCCCGATGCTGTCGTTCGGAGTGGCAAGCGTTCGTTAGAGATGCGAGAACGGATTGACGAGGCGTCCGTTGATCCGAACCTCAAAGTGGAGGTGGACCCCCGTTGCCCAACCGGTCATCCCTTGCATGGCTATCGTCTGCCCCTTGTGGACGACCTGGCCTGCTTTGACGAAAATTTTTGACGCGTGCCCGTAAACGGTTTGCACGCCGCCATCGCTGTCAACGATGATATGCAGACCATAACCACTTCCCCAGCCGGCCGTGACCACGCGACCGTCCTCCGCCGCGTAGATCGGCGACGAGTAATCTCCGTCAATATCGATGCCATGGTGACGGTAGGTGTAGTACTGGTTGATGCGATGTGACGACGTCGGCCAGAAGAGCTTTCCGCCGGAAGGGGCAGTAAACCCTTGCGGCGGAGCATCGGTGGAGTACCCGCCGGTCGTAGTCGCAAAGCGCGGCGCTGTGGGCGCAGGCGGTGCAGGCATCTTCCCGTTCGGGACGATAATAATCTGGTCGGCGGCGATTGCCGCAGTGTCCGCGATTTTGTTGTACGTGAGAATCTCGGATGCGTCGGTGCCGTACTTCTGCGCGATGGTAGTGACGGTATCACCGGACTTCACCTGGTGAGAAATGCCGGTCACCGGGAGGATGGTCAACCGCTGTCCCGGCTGGATGTAGTCATGGCTGCCAAGTTTGTTTTCCCAGAGAATGGTATTCACGGATACGCCGAACTCTTGAGCGATCGAACCGACCGTTTCTCCCCCCTGGACTTCGTGGTAGACCACGCCGTCGCGAGGACGTTCCCCGATCGATGTCGAGGTCAAGGCCGGTTTGACGAAGCTTGATGTTTCTTGCGTCGCGGTTGCGAGTAGTGCCGTATCGCTCGGTGTTGCGACATCGAGGGGGGACACACCACCAATCCCTCGGTGAAAGGTATTCTTTTGGGATACCGCATCGGCTTTCTCCACAATTTCCGCACTCTCATCGCTGCGGAGGATGCCGGAGAGCACCAGCGGTTGGGCGACGTTCCCGTTCCGCGCCTCACGCGCCTGAATGCTGTTTGCCGTCACAAAAAGAAAGAGGAGGATGAGCGTTGCATGAAGAACGTACCGCGATGCGAGGGGGAAGAGCAAGCGGTTTTTTGCGGGACGCCAGACAGCAACGACCCGCATCTTGAGGACGAGGTAGAGCTTGTACAGCGTCACGAGAACCAGGACGAAAAAAACACGCCCAAGCCATCTGATGGGAGATCCGACAACACGGAACGTTTTTTCGATCACCGTCCCGAATACAACAACGCCTCTGAGCAAACCGCTCAGAAGCTGCCAAAACGTTCGTTGGAGACGGATATGAATAGGAGACTCCGTGGAGGTTTTCACCGGGAGCTCTTCTGCCGCCGTGTGGCTGTGTCAACAGAGGGGCGACCAGAAAAAGACCAGTGAAACCCGAGAGAATACTCTTTCTTCTTGTATGCCTATTCTCGAAAATAGGCGACTGGAACGATACCATGTGCACGAAAGAGCGTCAACGGTCACTCACGAACAAAAGACAACTATTTTGGCTAACGTTAGCAAATATTTCTTTTTCAATCGCGAACCGTAGCCAAAAAAATGCTCTCGCAGAAAAGAACGCTTTGCCATGGTAGAATACGAGTGCTGACGAACGAGAAGGGAGAATTGTCTGAAGGAGGAGAGTGCAGATCTGGTTCTTAAGAAACGACGAACCCCATGGAATGGTACGATCACGCGACAATTGAGAAAAAGTGGCAGGAGAAGTGGGAACGCGAACGGCCGTTTTGCGCCGAGGACTTTTCGAAAAACAAAAAGGACTATGTGCTGGTCGAGTTCCCGTACCCATCCGGTGACGGCTTGCACGTCGGCCACGTTCGAAGCTATGCAGCGCTTGATGCCGTTGCACGAAAAAAACGGATGGAGGGGAAGAATGTTCTCTATCCCATCGGGTGGGATGGATTTGGTTTGCCCACCGAAAACTATGCACTGAAGACTGGTGTTCATCCGCGCACGGCAACGGATGCCAACATCGCCAACTTCCGTCGCCAGATGAAAGCGCTCGGGCTTTCTTTCGACTGGTCACGCGAAATTGATACCACGGATCCGACGTACTACCGCTGGACGCAGTGGATCTTCCTCCAGATCCTCAAGAAAGGACTGGCGTATCAAGCGACGATTCCGATCAACTGGTGTCCGAGCTGCAAGATCGGTTTGGCAAACGAAGAAGTGGTCAGCGGGAAGTGCGAGCGCTGCGGCACGGAGGTCACGCGACGGATGCAAAAACAATGGATGCTGAAAATTACTGCGTACGCAGATCGGCTGCTCAAGGATCTCGATACCGTCCATTATCTCCCGAAGATCAAAACTCAGCAGGTCAATTGGATTGGGAGGAGCGAGGGAGCACAGATAGAGTTTGAGGTGAAAGGTGAAGGGTTAAACATTTCTGTGTTTACGACTCGTCCGGATACGCTCTTCGGTGCAACGTACCTCGTCCTCTCGCCGGAGCATCCGCTTGTTGGGTCCGTCACCGCAGACAAACAGAAGAAAGCGGTTGAGAAGTATCTTCGAGAGGCCGCAAAAAAGTCTGACTTGGAACGCACGGATCTCGCAAAAGAAAAGACCGGCGTGTTCACCGGCGCGTTTGCGACGAATCCGGTCAACAACGAGAAGATTCCGATCTGGGTTGCTGACTACGTGCTTGCGTCCTACGGTACTGGAGCGATCATGGCCGTCCCAGGGCATGACGAGCGAGATAACGCGTTTGCGAGGAAATTCCATTTGCCCATTCTTCAGGTGATTCAACCGCCAGCAATCGCTCCGATTCCCGGATATGAGCAGACCGTCGGGGCCGCAGCCGGAACGGTGACGAAGGGGATCCTGTCCACCTGTTGGACGGGTGACGGCATCATGATGAATTCTGGCTCGTACACCGGCCGCGACAACCAAGAAGCCGGACGTGCCATCCTTGCGTCCCTGCAGGAACGCAGAATGGGCAAGGCCGCGGTTCAATACAAACTCCGCGACTGGATCTTCAGTCGGCAGCACTACTGGGGCGAGCCGATTCCGATCGTCCATTGTCCAAAGCACGGCATCGTTCCTATCCCCGAAAAAGACTTGCCGGTCGAACTCCCCTATGTTGAAAAGTACCAGCCGACGGATACAGGAGAATCGCCGCTGGCAAATGTTGCGGAATGGGTCAACACGAAATGTCCGATGTGCGGCAAGCCAGCAAAGCGCGAGACGGACACGATGCCGAACTGGGCCGGCTCGTCATGGTACTTCCTGCGCTACTGCGATCCAAACAACGACCATGAGTTCGCGCATCCTGAAAAGCTGCGCTATTGGATGCCGGTTGATCTTTACAACGGTGGCATGGAACACACGGTACTCCACCTCCTCTACTCTCGCTTCTGGTACAAGGTTCTTGCGGACGCAGGGCTTGTCCCTGGCAGTGAACCGTACACACACCGCCACTCGCACGGCATGGTGCTCGCAGAAGACGGGAAGAAAATGTCCAAATCGCTCGGCAACGTCATCAACCCCGACGATCTCATCCGCGAGTATGGCGCGGACTCCCTCCGCGTGTATGAGATGTTCATGGGGCCGTTCGAAGACACCATCCCGTGGTCGACGCGCGGCATGATTGGCGTCCATCGGTTTCTGCAGGGGATTCACGACCTCGTCCTTCATCCAAACGAACGCATGGTGAGCGAGTTGACCGGAGGGGCGGCAACAGAGAAAGACCTCGAGCGGAAAGAAAACGAAACGATCAAAAAAGTGACGGAGGATCTCGAAGGGTTTCGATTCAATACGGTGATCAGCACGCTGATGGAATATGCGAACCTCCTTCGACGTTCCACAACTCTCCGAACAACTGACACGTATACACATGCCCTTCGATCGCTTCTTATCCTCCTCTTTCCCTCAGCACCGCATCTTGCCTCGGAGCTCTGGGAAAAGACGATCGGTGGCGACATAAGCAAGGAGCACTGGCCGACGTATGATGCGGCCAAACTGCACGCGGACACCGTGCAGATTATCATCCAGGTCAACGGTCGCGTTCGCGCAAAGCTGATGCTTCCCGCTGATCTTCCGCAATCGGAGGTTGAAGCGCGCGCGCTCCAAAATGAGAACGTACGACGCTTTGTCCCCGCCAAACCGAAGAAGGTGATTATCGTTCCTGGGAGAATCGTGAACATTGTTATCTAAAACAGTCCCGAATTGAAAAGTCCGGCGAAGCCTCGTGCCGAAGGCAGATGCGCCTCAGGCGCAGGATCTGCCTTTGGCGGAAACTGCTGGGGGAAATATTCACTCTCATTTTCATGGAAATACTTGAGAAACTACGGTGGCGCTCAGATTTCCCCCAGACCCCAAGATTGCTTTTCGAGGTTTTTCGGTATTTTTTCTCCCATCACCTGCGGAGAGAAGAGAGACGCACATCTGTTGGTTTGATTCTACCCTTCTCAGTGCTCCATCAGCACTTGACTCTTTAATTCATGATCCGACCGCACCTCCACTTTCATCTCGGCACATTTTTCCCTCATCACCTCACACGCGCCGTGAAGCGGCTTTTCGAATCCGTCGGCATCCTCGGTTTTGCAATTTCCGCGGTCACTATCTTCGAGCCGATTTACCTCTACACGCTCGGCTACTCCCTCCGGTCGATTGTCGGCTACTACCTCCTCGTCTACGTCCTTTACGCGCTGCTCCTGCCGTTCGGCGCCGCATGCACGGCGCGCATCGGCTACACCCGGGGGATGCTCATCGGCTCGCTTCTGTTTATTCCGTATTACCTCGCGTTGTTTGGGATCGAAAAATACCCATGGCTCTTTCTTCTTGCGCCTGCGCTTTTTGCGATGCAGAAAATGTTTTACTGGCCTGCGTACCATGCCGATTTCTCTCGATTTTCTACGAACGACGAGGTTGGCCGCGAAATCGGCGAGGCAAGTCTTGTGGTGACGATTGTCTCCATCATCGGGCCGATCGTCGGTGGCGCCATTGTCGCCATGTGCGGATTCCCCATCCTGTTTCTCTTTGTCATCGTCTTGATCACGCTCTCAAACCTTCCGCTTCTCCACGTCCAAAGGAAAAACGAGCAGGAATCCCTTCGTCCGCGTGATCTCATTCGCTTTCTGCGAAAAAAGGAGCATCGTCGCATGGTGACGGGGTATGCGGGATACGGAGAAGAACTCATTTACATGGTTCTGTGGCCAATTTTTCTCTATACCATTGTGCACGGCGTTTTTCGCGTTGGCGCCATCATGACCGCCGCGGCAGTGCTCGTCTCCCTCCTCCTGCTTGCGATCGGTCGGTGGGTCGATCACAATCGTCCACAGCCAATCATCTACGCGAGTTCCATTGCGATCTCCATGAGTTCCTTTCTGCGCATCATTGCGGTCTCACTCCCGCTGTTTCTTTTCGCAGAATCTTCCTATCGCATCAGCCGTGCCATGCTTGATCTCCCGCTTCTCACCGACCTGTATCGCCGTGCAAAAAACGTGGGGTTTCTCGCGACCGCAACGCTTTTCGAGATGGGGCTCTCGATGGGGAAAATTGTGGTTGCACTCGCGCTGATTGGCATTCTCTCCCTCGGACCGGTCTCATGGGAAACCGTCTTTCTGCTCGGAGCGGTGACGGCACTTCTCTTCACGCGCCTCCGGCAGCGCGAAACAACAACCTAGCCCATGGATGCCAACGCTTCCACCCTCCGGCTGACCGATGTCAATGCGTTGAAAGCGCTATCGCGAAGATACGGGATTCGTCCGTCAAAGGCGCAATCGCAGAACTTCCTCCTTGACCGTACCGTCCTGCAGCGCACTGTCGCTGCAGCACACTGTGGTGCCGGCGACCACATTCTTGAAATCGGCGCGGGTTTTGGGACGCTGACCGAGGCGCTGCTTGCGACAGGTGCAGAGGTGACAGCGTTTGAGATCGACGAACGTCTTTCAACAGCGCTCCGTGATCGGTTTCGACAGCAACCGCACCTTCGGCTCATCGTGGGTGATTTTTTTCGGTGGTTTCGCTCACTGACAACCGATCTTGGTCGTCACGCATATTCCATCGTCTCGAACCTGCCCTACCGCGCTTCATCCCTCTTTTTTGAAACGGTCCTCCCGTCCCCGCATCCGCCAAAAACGATTATCGTTCTTTTGCAGAAAGAGGTTGCAGAGCGTATTGCTGCACAGCCGGGATCCATGAGCGTTCTCTCGCTCGCCGTCCAGATCTTCGGCCGCCCCGAGATCTTGTTCCACGTTCCCCGAACCGCGTTTTGGCCACAGCCGGATGTTGATTCCGCGCTTTTGCTCGTCCGGCAGATTTCCCCTCCCGCGGCATCACCCGACGGGCTCTTTCGCCTTGCCCGCATGGCGTTCGTGCAACGACGGAAGCAGCTGCATAATTCCCTGCAAGCCGGTTTGCGTGTTACGGAGAAGGAAGTCGCGCGCATTCTTGCAGACTGCGATCTTTCTCCGACGATCCGCCCACAAGAACTCTCCTGCGACCAGTGGTGGCAGCTTGTACGTGCTGTTGCTCAGCACGAAAAAAAGTCCAAAGGATGATACAATCCATTCATTTTCCATAAATGTTCTTGATTGACTTTAGACCAAAAGTTGTGCTATAATAACAGCAGAAATGTGGGGTGGTTTTCCCCACGCTGAAAGACAAAGAATGAACGAACAAGGGGACCGTCCGAATGACCGTCACGATCAGCCAATGGGGGAACGCCGGCTGTTCGTCGTTTTGTGCGTCTTCGGAGTTGCGGCCCTCTTTTTTGGTTTTTTTCAGATCGTCAACTCCATCCGCGGCCCCTTCGCGTTTCCGAAGAACGCAAACGAGACAACGCTGAGCGAAACCGGGAGCACGATTTCTTCCTTGAAGAAGAAGGATACGGATAACGACGGCCTCTCGGACTTTGACGAGCTGTATGTCTACCACACCTCGCCCTACCTCGCCGACTCGGATTCCGACAGCAGCAGCGACCAGCAGGAGGTTTTCGGCGGGACGGATCCGAACTGTCCGCAGGGGCAGAACTGTTCCGCGCTCGCAGGTGTGAACGTCTCTGGGACGAATGAGAACGTTAACGAAGACACCAACAGCACATTGCCTTTGGAGGGAAACACGAACGCTGCGAGCGCAGAGACGAATGCGAGCACCACGCTCCCAAGCGGGCTCTCGATCGACGATCTTCGTCTCGCGCTCAAGAATGCCGGTGCTCCAGAAACCACCATCAACGGCATGAGCGACGCAGAACTGCTCGATTTGTACCAGCAGGTCGTTGGTCCCTCGGGCATGACGACGAATACGACGACGAATGCGTCAGCAACGACGAACGGTTCCACAACCAATTCGGCAACCATTTCGTCGAACGCGAATCTCCCTGCGACGCTTGACGAATCAACGATGCAGAACTTAACGCCCGCACAAATCCGGCAGCTCTTGATTCAGGGAGGGGCGGATGCCGCCACGATTAACCAGGTTGATGACGCGACGCTCCAAGAGATCTTCCAAAAGGCGCTTTTGGATATGCAAGCAGCAGGTACCTAAGTCCACACGACGTTCATGGCCGACGTACCACGACCGAAAAAATCCCCACGGCTGAAGTTTACGGCGCTGCTCCTGCTCGTCGTTCTCGTTTTTGCATTCTTCCTCCCGTTTTTTGCAGAACCGAAACCCGCGCAGGCGCTCCCCGGCGAAGCGCTGGCTGCCCAAGTATGGGCGTGGATGAAGAAGAGAGTTGATGATGCCATTGCACAGGCACGAAAAACCTCCGCCGACATTGCGTTCAAAAACGCGCTCAAGGTGTACACGACCAAGCTGGCGCAGGATACCGCGACCTGGATTGCGTCAGCAGGGACGGGGCAAAAACCGCTTTTTATCACCGATCCGCATTACTTTAAAAACCTGACCGATGCTGCGGCGGGTCAGTTCCTCGACACGATGGCGACAAAGAACCTCGGCGTCGACGTGTGCAAGACGCCGAACCTCAAGACGCAGTTCTCGATTGAGTCGGCGGTTCGGGCGCTCGTGGATCCTGCGAACTGGTGCCAGAACCAGTGCAAAGCGAAAAATACGGCTGCAGAAAATACCGATACCTTCATCGTCGGAGAGGGAGTCTTTATGAATATACAGATCGTCGTGACACTGCCGGAGGCGCAGAATAATCTCGACACGCTCAACGGCGCAGTTGCTGCCGATGATACGATCCTTGACATTCCGGGCGGCGCTGCTGCATTCCCGACCATCTGCGATCCGGCGGGAACCGTTCGGGAGTGCATCAACGTTTATACGCAGAATATCGCGACGTACAAACGGGTGATCGCGCAAAACAACTCCCTCTGTCTCAACCTCTGCAGCGCGAATGTGACGGTGGCGCGGTGCACCCTCTCACAGATCGAGGCCGAGGTGAACAATGTTGGCCACCAATTGAAGAACAAAGATTTCATCCCCAAAATCACCAAAACATTTGAACCAGGGGAGAACGACATCGGGCAGATCATCACGCTTGCAGAAAAAGCGAAAGACGCAGCGCAAGAAAAACTGCAGCAGGATCAAGCAATACGTGGGAACAGCGATGTTCAACCGGTCACGGATAAGATAACGGGAAAGGTGAAGACCCCGGCGAGTCTTACGTCGGATGCAGCGAAACAAGGGCTGACGAAAGATCCTTCTGGGGGCATCTTCAGCATACAAACCGGCTCGCCGCTCGCAGATACCATCGGCGTCTTTACCAATACACTCACAAAGGCGCTGCTGAAGCGGATTTTCTCGCAAGGTTTTAACCCCGAAACGAATCCGCAAACGCAGTTCGGGAATATCAGCGGAGGCGGTCTTGGCATTCAAACCGCGCGGGACATGTTTTCTTCGCTCGCGGACACAGATTTTTCTACGGGAGGAGCGAGCGCAACGCTTGCCGATCTCACTGCGTGCCCAACGGAATCGCCCGGGCCGAATAACTGCGCCATTGACGAAGGATTCCGCCAGGCGATTGAGCAGGGAATGACGGTGAAGGAAGCGGTGGATGCGGGAAAGCTCCATGCGGATTGGCCGGTCGGGTTTCAGTACTCCGATGGAGCCAAGAACAACGTAGAACCGAACTACAAGCAAGGGTACCCGTACCGGAGCATCCTGATCCTCCGTCGCTTGCGTATTCTCCCGGTCGGGTGGGAACTTGCCGCGGAGTACATGAAGGATTACGATCCGCTTGGATCGACGCAAACCCAGCGAAGTCTCGGCGCGCTCCTCACGGCGTACGCGGCTTGCGACGGGACGTCTCCGTCGGTGTTCTGCGGACTCATCGATCCGAACTGGGTGCTCAAGTCGCCCGAGACGCTTTGCCGGTTTTCTGGCGCGACTGCCGCACTGACGTCGCTCGATTACTTCCCCGACCCGCTCTATCCTGATGCGCCGCAGATCCCACAGATCGGTCGCGTCAACGCCTGCGTTGATGAGCAGACGTGCCTTCAGGAAGATGATAAAGGGAACTGCACGGCATACGGATACTGCACGCAAGAGCGGCCGTCGTGGAAGTTTGGCGGACAGAAGTGCACACCCTCGTACCACTCCTGCGATACGTATGTTGATCCGCAGAACGCCGAATTCTCCTACCTCAGCACCACGCTCGATTACAACGACTGCACCGCAACCAACGCGGGATGCCAGTGGTACTGCCGCGATTACAATGCGACGACGGCCCAGTACACCTGCACACCAACGTCCGGCAACAAGGAACAGTTCACCTCAAAGGTGCGCACGTGTGCCGAGCCGGCGGCCGGATGCACAGAGTACCTCCGTACGACGAACACAACGAACCTGACGGCGAACGGCAGCTTTGAAACGCTCAGTTCCGGCGACGTTGCAGATGACGGCACGCAAGATACCTTCCCCGGATGGGTTTCGACCGGCGTCTCCGCGTGGGCAGTTTCCACTGCGAACAGCGGCGCCATCGGAGCAAAGATAGACGGGAATCCCAACCAGCAGCTGCAGAACGCGATTGACACGAAGATGCTCTTGAACGGCCAGTCGACGACCCTGTCGTTCTACGGCCGAGCCGACGGCGCGAGCTGTACGGGGTACTTTGGTATGAAAACCACGACCGGTGCGGGCGATTATCTGGTCAAAACACCGGTGACCTTCACCGGAGGATGGCAGCGGTTTACGACGACGCTCACCTATGATCCGCTGTTGACCTACACCTCCTCGACCGTCACGTCGTTCTTTGAAGTCTCAACCTGCGCCGCGATTCTCGACGACGTGCAGACAGAATTCGGTAATACGTTTTCTCCCTACAAGGAGTATGGGTCGATGAACAAGATCTACTTGAACGGAGAACGCAGGAGCTGCCGCCAAGAAGAGGTCGGGTGTGATCTTTATTCCTCCGCAACCGACACTATTCCTGGCGTGGCGACAACTGCAGATTTCTGTCCCGCGGATCAAGTCGGCTGCCGCGCGTTTCTCGAAGTGCCCGTCAACAACAACGGAGCGAACCCGGCGTTCCCCGCACGAACGGGCATGCGCTGCTCGCAGGACCAAAGCCGGTCGTGCGCGACAAACGCCGAGTGCAGCGGTGCGGGATCCTGTTTGCCCTCGGTTTCGCTTGTGCCGAAAACGGGAACAACCTGCTCTGCCGCGTCGGTGGGATGCGAGGAGTACACCAATCTTGACGAAGTCGCTCGCGGCGGCGAGGGAAAGGAGTACTACACCTACATCCGCGAATGCGTCAAACCGACAGGAGATCCGAGTAACGAAAAAACGTTCTACACGTGGATCGGCAATCAGCAGACCGGCTTCCAACTCAAGGCGTACCTCCTCAAGCCGACGAGCACGGCGTATACCGGGCCGGGCGATACCATTGCCGGTGGTCCGGCGTACAACAGCGCGACGTCGACCACCGATCCAAACCTCTGCACGGCGGCGATCTTCAGCGCCGGCGATAATCCCGACTGCCGACAGTTTTACGATGCAACACTCAACATCTACTACCGACTCTATACAAAGACGGTCTCGGTCTCTGACGACTGCCATCCGCTGCGGAACACCCTCGATACCACGACGTACTACGCCATTCCATCCGAAGGCATCACGTGCCCGGCGAGTGCCGCGCAGTGCCGCGAGTACCGCGGCTCCTCAGGATTCAACACGCGGACGATTCTGACCGACAACTTTAACGACGGCGACACGCTTGGCTGGAACGGCGCGCAATGGAGCACCGAGTCGCTCATCTTTGGCGGCGGATCGGCTTTTTCGGGCGGAACGCTCGAAACGAACGCGGATAGCCACGTCTCACAGCAGCTCGCAAAAGGGCGGTCGTATATCGTCACGTTCTGGGCTGGGGCGGGGAACAGCGCGAGCAACAATAAGGAAATCAAGGCGCGCTTGACGAACAGCCCCGCGAGTGAATCATTCGAAGGGACGGCAAAAATCCGCTGGGATGCTTCAGTGAGCGGTCCGCAGTGGAACTTTTATACGCTCGGACCCCTTCACCTGGATCGCGATCCCATCACCACCGTGGGTAGCGAAGACAATCTGCAGTTCTTCGCTTCTGGCGGCGGTTCGTATTTTATCGATAACATCAAGCTCTACGAAGTCGCTGATAACCTCTACATGATCAAAGGAAGCGCGAAACTCTGCACAGGGAATGAGAATTGCGATCTCTACCATAACCGCGAAGGAAAGTCCTTTACGCTCAAAGGATTCACGCGGCTCTGCTCTGAAGAGAGAGTTGGCTGCGAAGCACTGATCAACACGCAGAACTCCGACTCGCCGTTCGCGCAGACCTTTATGAATCCCAATGGAAATGGGTCAACGAAAACCGTTCCAGGCGACGTCATTGATCTCGTCGTGAACGACCCGAAGTATTACTGTCGCGAGGAGGAACAGGGATGCACCAAGCTTGGCCGTCCCACGTTCGATACTTCCGGCTTCTACTGTTCGAACGATCCGACAAAACAGTGTTCACAAAATGCCGACTGCACAACGCCGACTGGATCCGGAACCTGCGGCTTCGTGAACGCTCCGGTGAATAAGTACGATACCATCTACCTTGTGAACGATCCCGACGAGTATGCAACGACCCTGTGCTGGTCACAGGAGGTCGGGTGCGAGCAATGGAAGAGCAAAACGACCGGCGAAACCACCTACTTCCACCGGCCGGAACCGAATACGTGCGAACTGAAAACTGTAACGATGAGCAACCAAAACTTTACTGATTGGTACCGATCGGGAACGAGCGGTTTGAATCCAGGTGATACGTGCCCGACGGTTTCTCCGGCCCCTGCCCCCGCTCAAAATATTTCTCCTGTTATTCCGTACACGCAGCCGACGGGTTTTTGTGAGAACAACACAGCAGTGCGCTGTTCAACCGACGCGCAGTGCGGAGGGATGAAGTGCGTCAGAATGGTCGGCATCTGCCCGGCAGAACAGGCGGGGTGCAAGGAATACCGCGATACAAACGATCCAGCACAATGCTGGTCAGACTGCCTGCTGACCGTCGATCAGAAAGGGAAGAAAGTTCCAGTGAACGCACAGTGCGCGATCGACAACAGCTCGGCGCTCAATGGCTGCCAGGGGTACTGGTACCTCCGCCAATCCGTTGAGAGCAACGCCGAAGAATGTAACGGCGCAGTCAACAACGAGCAGGGGTGCAGGCAATTCTACTCTCCAGACACATGAGAACGAGACCGACACAACCGAAACGCAACCAGACGCTCATTGCCGGGGCGGCAGTGCTGATGTTTTTCGTCTTCGCACTCTGTCTGCAGCGCGGAGTCCGCGATGCCCATGCGCTTGCACAGCGTTTCGTGGTCGTTCCCGTCGCGCAAGCAGACACGCCGGTGACGACCTGCGGAACGTATACAGACCCCGATGGTGGATTATCTCATGGGGGGGTTCTGGGGCCTCCATTTATCGAGCAGGGGCAGCCCGACCCTGATTGCAGCACCCCGCAAACGGGTTTGAATGTCTGCGACAATAGAACATACGGAGTGGATCCGGCAACAGCCAACTGTCTTTGTCAGCAAACCTCGGGGGCAAACTGCGGAAACGTTCCGTCAGCGCCTCCGCAGGCATTCGGCAGTCAAAATCCTGACCAAACGTGGGATGTGGATTTTCTTTGGTACACAAACCTCCTTCAAGACGATCAGTGTGTGTATGTCGTTCCGCTGACCCAGGGAGTTGACCCGAACGTTGCATGGGAATCCGTGTACGGGGCGGGGACCCGGACAACGGTGTGCACGCGACCCTTACCAGGAACCGGGAGTCAAACGCATACCAATCATGTGCCCTCACTCGCCGGCAATGTTGATTACTATTTTGGCGTCCAGAGTTATCTTTCTACCAATGCGACACAAATCGCTCGCGCAGAAATTCGCGTCGGGCATACATACACAAACAACTTTACGATTAATGTTGTGCCTCCCGCCTCCACAAAAGTCGTGACTGGCGAGACGACCGATGATTGGTATGTGGTCACCGTCCATAAGACGGGAACGCCGACAGGACAAGTGACTTTTTCTGCGGCGAACTGGTCGCCGAGCGTCAACGGCGTGAACGTGCAGTGGGAGAACGGCGTGAATCAGATGACGCTCACCGGAACGGCCGACCAGACGTTGCGCTTTAAGCTGCAGACGAGCAACGGGTCACCGCCAATATGGCCGCCAACAACCATCGCAGGAGTCTACGGCTTTGATATCGTCGGCACCCATGCGACGCTCGGCGCAAAGACCGCCAATGTACCAAACGGCCTAACGGTCATGGATTACCACATGACGACCTCGGCGACCGTCTTCAACCTTCCGGCAACCGGCGGATCGGCGAACTTTGCCGTCAACGTCGATTGGCTCCCCCCGCAGCCGCCCTACAACCGCGACGTTGACTTGAGCGCATCAACGATCCCCGGTCTGACCACAACCTTCAGCAACTATTCCGTTCCATTGAACTACGGAGACAGCTCCTTTACCGTCAACCTGACGACGAATGGCGCAACTGTCGGCAGTAATTATCAGCTGAAAATCACGGGGAGGGGAAAGCAGGCGAACGGATCACCCGGGGGTCTCTGGCGGGAGGTCACGGTCACCGTGAACATTCAAAGCAGCCCCGACTTCTCGTTAAGCGTTGCGACGCCGTCGCTGACGGCCACGCAAGGCGACTTGGTGAACAACACGCTGACCGTCCAGTCGCTCAATGGCTTCATCGAACCCGTCGCGTTGAGCGGCACCGTCATTGAACAAGGACAAACGCAGCCGAACTCGACGATCACGCTCTCCTTCAACCCCACGCAGCCGCAGCCGCCGGCGAACGGCACGGCCACCAGTACCATTCGGCTGACCACGACTGCGGCAACACCCTGCGCTGCGGCACCGGGTGAGCGGTATTCCGTGACGATCGAAGGACGGGACAATATTCTCCCTGGCCCGCCGCAAGACGTTCGCAGCGCGAGCTATACGCTCTACGTGACCTGTGCGGTGCAGCCGAGCTTTACCATGACCGCAAACCCAGACACGCGGACCATCAGCCAAGGCCAGAGCGCCACCTACCCCATTACCGTCACGTCGGTGAACGGCTTTACAGACAACGTCGTGATCGACCCACCCTCCGGCCTGCCCCCTGGCGCGACGTTTGCCGCACCGCCGTCCGTTGCCGTCTCTCCTTCGACGCCGGGAACCTTTTCCTTTGCCCTCCAGACCGTCGCGAACACCCCGACGGGAACGTATAACATCATCCTCCCTGGCCACGCGCAGGGGGCGCCCACGATTACCGATTCCGTCCAACTGACGCTCGTCATCAACGGCGCGCAGGACTACACATTTACGATATCCCCTTCACCGCTTTCAATTCCCGAAGGGCTCACCGGATCCTACACGGTCGACGTGAGGTCCGTCAACGGATTTTCAACGCCGATCCAGTTCACGTGGACGATGGCGCCGACGAATACCGGCATCGGCTTCTCTCCCGCATCGGGGTCGCTGACCATCACCCCGCCGAGCGTCGCAACGATTACCGTGAGCACGAGTGCGGGAACGGCGGGAACCTACACACTCGACTTCACCGCAACACCGCAAGGCCCGGGGAACGTCAAAACCCTCCCCGGTGTCCAGCTGATCATCACCTCGACGATGTGCAACGGCCCGTGCCCGAATATCTGTGTTGACTCAAGCAATACGCCGATCGCGCCGCCGACAACATGCACCAACGACGGCGACTGCCCGCCGACGAATCGTTGCGCGTCACAGACGTGCCGCGGGGCAGCTGGGTGCCAGCCCGACAAGCCGCACGGGCCGAACGACTGCAACAAAGACGTCTGTTATGACTCTGGCGGCACGTTTATCATTCCACCGACGAGCAATGACTGCTACCAGAGCTGGCCGCGGTGCAAGCAGTACGACGTTCTTAAGGTGCGCAAAGATCGTCAGTGCCAGGAGTGGCTCACCTGCACGAGTGCCGTCACCTATACCGACCCGACGTCGAACAAAGACGTGACGCAATGCACCAAGCTTGGCCGCTGCAACCAGATGGGGCCGAACGGCGAGTGCGCGAATGTCATTCAAACGCCGCCGCCAAAGGCAAATATGACGTTCCTCTCGCCGCTGCAAGTGACCGGCAACTCGTCGCTCATCCGCTTCTACTCAGGATACTCGTCAGGATTCCACTTTACGAAAGACACGAAGAAAGTCTGCACAAAAAATCTTCAGCTGACATGCACCAACGACGCAGATTGTCGTCCTCAGGGTATCAACATTGACTTTGGCCCATGCTCCGCGGATCAGCGCATCATCGAGAGCAACTACCCGGGCGACCAGATCGTCGAAACGGGGCTTGACGGTGCAACAGGGAACGACCTGGTCACGAACGGGGACTTTGAACAGCTCACCTGCCTCGGCGGGCCGCGCGACGGGCTCTCGTGCATTCTGCCGAGCGACTGCCGCGTGGGGCAGGGCGTCTGTGCGGATCAGCCGGAAGGCAACGGGGTAACAGTGACACACGTACTCAACACTGGTTGCACGACGAATGACGACTGCAGCGATGCGCAGACAACAACTGGCGTTCCCGTCCACTTCTGCCGATATTTACGATCGATCGATCAAGATGTCACATGCCGAAACCCGCTTGATGCGGAATGGCGCGGTATCACCCCGCCAGGGAATGCCAATGAAGCCGGATTCGGGTTCATGGATACGTCTGCTGACTACCCAAAGGACGTCGTTCAAGGAATAAAAAAAGTTACCGTCAACACGATTGCTGTGCAGTTCTCAGTTCGCGAAGATGTATCGAACTTTCAGGATCTGTCGAGTAAGATCCCAGGCGGTGATCCGCGCCATCCGCCAACGGCGCTTGAAGAACACCTGAAAGACGGAAATAATTTTCTCAGTGCGGCTATCCGCGCCTCCGCACCACAGTTCAGCGGTGTGGGCGTGTCATTGCCGTCGTCTTTCTCGCCAGCGGCTGGTAAGTACTACACCCTCTCTTTCAAAATCCGTGCGTCGGACGCCAAATCGACCACCGCATCGATAAAGACGCAGCTTGCGTTTAACTACGAAAAGGCAGCGGGGAATAAAATATGTGCGAAACGACCGCTCTATAACGGTGGAAGCTGCACAACAGATATTGAATGCGGAATGTACGGACCCTGTGTTGCAAACGACACGCGGGCGAACTACGAGAACGATAACTTTGTGTCCGTTGACTTTGGGACGGTCGATCTCACCGAAGGATGGAAGTCCTACGCCTTCGGACCGATCACCGCGCCGAACGGCGTTGATACAAACAAAACCACCTTTCTCAACTTCGTCAGTTCAACGACAAGCCAATCACAAGTGACATTCGACATTGACGACGTTTCACTCAAACCCGTTCTCGAAGTCGCGAACATCACGCAGACTGAAACGCAAAAACTCGAGCGCCGCTGCCGCATGTACCCGCGCGACAACTCGCCTGAGTGCAAGTACCTGGAGCAGAACGGTACGCGGTACCGAGGATGGAGCGGCTACTGCCTCGATAAAGACCCGGCGAACACCGACCTCTGCCTCACCTGGTGGCCGCTCGACCTGCTCGCCGGCGAGTCGCCGTTTACGACTGCGTCAAACATCGGCTATAAAGGCCGCATGCCGCTCGATTACTGCGTGCAGGCAGAAGGCGGGCCTCTGTACGACGAGCGGACGGACAACAGTGGCGGCGGGATAAAGCCACAAAGCAACTTCACGATCCCAGGAATGCTTTGGCGGGATGTTGAACGCATACAGGTGTTTGTGGATTTCAACGACAGCAATTTTGATCATGATGGGAATTGGCTTCCACAAGTCACTGGTGCGACGTTTGGACACGTTGCGGACAATTCAGAGTATCGCGTCACGCTTATGCAGAATATTGATGTCAACAATCAACGCTGGGGCCTCGGCGGCTTCGCAAACGATGCACAGGGATTACAGCATATGCTCGCGGACAGCTGCAATACTGGCGATTACTGGGTGCGGGTATTGGCGCGCATTAACGGCACCGATCCCAATCTTGATTCTTCAAGTTTTCAAGGTGTGTACGTCTCAATGTGTGCATACAGATTCGTCATTAGTAACCCGAAAGTGAAGGTGTCGGTTCAAACCCGACAGAGCTGCAATGTCATCATGCGCGTCGTCCAGCCCAACACGAAAGAGAACAAAGCATGGGTCGGCAGAACGGATCCGTCGAGCTCGTACACCGTATCAAACCTTGACTACGGATATATGAGCACGACCGCGCCGTTCGGCGCGATTCAGGGCGACAGCTCCCAGTGGGGCAGCACGCACCGGCACGATTTGCTCTCTGGATGGTTGGTGTACGAACCTCCGACGACCAGTGCCATTCAAGCCGGAACGCCCTATTCTTGCCGCCGTGATTGCGGTACGAGCACTGGTAACAACATCAAATACTGTTTTGCAGAAAGATCGGCCGACCCGTGCAACGATGCCAATTGTCCCACCGGTGTCACGAATCATTGCCGGACGACAACCGAAATGAACCAGTGCAAGAACGAGCATGGCAGCGGAGCCGTCTGTGTGGGTTTGCCCCTCGGCCGCTGTTCGGGGAACTACCAGCAGCTCTGCGGATCGACTAGCGACTGCGGCAGCAACGGCCCGTGCCTTACCGGAACGGCGTTGAGTGACGCGGGGAATACGGGCCTCGTCAGCAGCGCTTACGGCATCAGCCACCTCAAACACCTTTTTGCCAAATCCTACGGCTGCTGGCAGCTGCATGCCGAGGCGAACGCCCAGAACGTTCTAGAGTACTCCTACATTCCCTGCACGGCCAGTCTCAACTGGGATATTGCAACGGCGAACGGCGGTACCATGCTGTACTGTCCGCAGAACGGTACGGTCCGCCCTGCGGATAACCTCGCGTCGCTGACTCCCGAGGATTATTGCGCACTGCGGCCGGTGGTCGACGCCAATCACGACCAATTCCTTATCCAGAACCAGAAAAACGGGAATATCACGGTTGCTCCCGGCACGTCCGTCATCGGCGTGTTCCCGTACGCAGTCACGGAAGAGCAGGAGCCGCTGGAGCACGCCAGAATCGTCTGGTGGCGCGGATCCGGAACGCCGCCGGACCCCGAAGGTGAATGCAGAAACGCTCCGGACAACTCCTACACCGTGAAGTCAACTGTGGAAACAGGAAAATATTCAATAACGACCTCGGAGATTCCGGCGGGAACCTACAAACCCATCGCCTGCGTCAAAGATAATTGGGGCGCGATCGGTTATGAGGTCTTCCCCGGCACGCTCACGGTGCAATAGCCCTCCCCTTGGTTGGAGTGGCGGAAAAAAGCCAGATACCCACTGATTTCCTGTTGAAGGAACGCCTTGCAGGACGACCACGTTTCGTGTTATAATTTGTTATGAAAACACGAACAAACTCCTCTCTCTGATGAAACGATTTTTCGCCCACATGGCAGCAGCCATCACGCGTATCCACGAGTCAAAAAATCTGGTACGGGTGGTTGGAGTCCTTGCGGGCGTTTTTGCATTGTTTGTCATCCCCCACCCGGCGCAAGCAGCGGATCTGGCGAACAGCCCGATTTTTGGGTGGATATCGCATATTCTCTTTGGAGCGGCGTACATGCTCGGGAAGGTCACGGAAGTCCTTTTTGGCATCCTGGTGCAGGTTGCGCAATACAACGACTTCATTCACGCGCAGGCAGTGACGGTCGGGTGGCGGATCCTCCGCGACATCGCGAACATGCTCTTCATCCTCGTCCTGCTGGTCATCGCGTTTGGCACGGCATTCCGCATCCAGCAGTACCGCTACACCGCGCTTCTCCGCCAGCTCATCGTCATGGCAGTGCTCATCAATTTCTCTAACCTCATCACCGCCTTGTTCATCGACCTGACGCAGGTGATCATGATGACGTTCGTGAATGCATTCGCCGACACGGCGGCGGGGAACCTCACGACTGCGCTCGGACTCGACAAGGTGCTCGCGATCAACCCCGCAAGCGGGGAGCAAATCACGGGGCTTGCCATTGCCGCAACACTTGCTATCGGTGTGGTGATGATGGCAGCGATGTGCATTGTCACGATTCTCTACGTGATCATTTTTCTCGCGAGAATTCTCTTTCTCTGGATTCTGATTATCCTTTCGCCACTCGCTTATCTCTTTGCTACCTTTCCGTCGACCAAGCGCTACTGGTCTGAGTGGTGGACGAAATTCTGGCAGTACGCCGCGATCGGCCCCATCCTCGCATTTTTTCTCTGGCTCACGCTCACTATCACCGCTGCCGGGAATGCAGCGATGCTGATTTCGATCAAGACGGGCAACCAGAACACGTTTGAAGGAGGAGGATCGGGCACGATCACCGCGGCAATTTCTCAAATCAGTTCCGAAGGGGGCATCCTCAGCTTTCTTGTTGCGATCATGCTCCTCATCCTCTCACTGAAGATCGCGACGGACTTTAGCGTCGCAGGCGGGTCGTTCGCGCAGCGCTCGTTCGACAAGGCGCAGAAAGGATTTACGCGCAGAGTCCAGCGGGGGGCGACCGCTCCATTGCGCGGCGCGGCGGCACTTGCCGGACGCGGGGCAGAAGCGGCCGCCTTTCCGGTCGCTGGCGCCCTTGCTCGTTCAAGGGTACCAGTGCTCAACAACTGGGGGGCGCGCCAGCAATCCCGCCTTGAGGAACGTCGAAAGAAACGCGATGATGCACGTGCCGCATGGGTTGCGCATGTGAAAGATAATCGTGTCCTCGCCCGGCTCGCGAATGCGTCGCCAATTCTTCCTGCGGGCAAGGCGCAGAAAAAGGCAGCGCGCAATCTTGCCCCGGCAACCATATCACCAGGGAATTATCGCGACATGGTCACGCATCTTGCTTCTATGGAGCCGGCGGATATCGCAAAGCTGCCTGCCTCACAACTCTATGATATTGCGAAGCGGATGGAGGACGAAGGACATGAAAAACTTCACGATGTTGCGCCCAACGCTGCAGAGCAAGTTCTCCGATCCGGCTCACTGCAAAAACTTCGCGCACTTGGATACGCGGATGCTGCAGGACACCGGTGGCGGTATGATCGAGCAACAAACGCCTTTGTTTCCCCTGGGGTCAACACGCCTGCCGATGAAACGGCGGTGCCATCACGCGATCCGAGCAATCCGGACAGATATAAACCAAATTCCTATTTTGCGGACATCGACGAACGCGCTTTCGAGGCGACGAAGAAGGCGATACAGCAGCAACGTGGCAGCGCAGACGCATTCTATCAAAGCCCAAAGTATCTTGCGAATAAAAACCAATACCTCAACCAGGAAGACTTTACAGAAACGCT
>JAZDGG010000087.1:0-7009 GCA_043807225.1 bacterium
CTCTGCTCGCCCAGAGAAAGACGGAAAAGAGAGGTCGTCCGCCGCCGTAACTCGGCTCTTTCGCTTCGCTCAAGATCCTCAAACAGACGGCGGCGGATTTTTCACTGCAATGCGAGCGGATGAAAAGGATAAAAAAAGAAAAACCCGCTGACGGAAGTCAACGGGCGGTATCGGAGCCATGCGCTCACGCAGCGTTCTCCAGCTCGGGGAACCAGGGAGCCGCTTCGGCGTGCTCGGCGAGGAAGTCGTGCACGAGCGACGGATAGTCGCACACCATATGGTATTTCTCCCTATCCATGCCGCGGCATTCGGCGGCTTTCCCCGCGGTCTCGTCGTACGTTTCGACGATACGTATGTAAGGGAGTCCGCGTTCATCGGCGTACCTGCGCTTCCAACCGAAGATGGCGGTTGCGTGCACGATGCGCCAGCCGTGGATGCGCAATGCCGTCGCGAACTGCTCGTACCGCACCAGATCATCGGTCGTCGCGGCGATGACGATACACCGTTGGTTCTCCCCGGTAGGGCCGTTGATCGAATAGCGGTCGCTCGCTTCATTCGTGATGGTGATTAGCGGTCGTGACTTGCGCCGCCCCTTCATGAGCGCCGTGACGACGAGTTCAAGATGCGAGCCGACCGTGACGACACCGTCGAATCGGCCATCCCACGAAGACAGGTCGATTGCAATGTGCTTCGCGAAGGCCTTGGCATGCAGAGTGTTGAGACGAGAGAAATCGATACGGACCGGAACCGGCGGGGCATCCGGGAACCGTGCCTTCATTGGTGAGGCGAAGCTGCCAAAAGCAGCAACGCCCTCCAAAAACGTGAAGACGTCGTCCAACCTGATCATGGCAACCCCCTCTTTTTGGTTGGGAAAAGGACAAGCTGGTCAATCCGCTTCTCCGGAAGCTGTTGCAAGACAGCACGATGGTACGGTGTTTGCAGACGGACGTCAAGAAGAAAAAAGCCCCGCTTCTCGAATCTACTCGGGGCGGGGCTCAACTGAAACAGGGTGCGAGACGGCCTACCTTAGTCTCTCGGGCTGGTTTCCCCAAGGGGTCTGGGGTGAGATGGCCTTGGTTCCTCGTCCTGCTTCACGGCGTCCATCTCGATCTCGGCCAGAACACCAAAAGGCAGAACAGCGACGCCGACCAGCGTTCTTACTGGAGGGATGCCCCCGAGGACAATCTCGTACAGACGGTTGAAGTCAGACGCATTGGTCAAACCGATCATGAACACCCTGACACGGATGACATCCCTCATGGTCAGGTTAACGGCAGCGAGTGCTGCCATCATGTTGGCGATCAGTTGGCCAAACTGCGCAACTTGATTCTCCGGAGTGGTTGGCTTTCGCACTCCGCCAACCGACGCATCCACCGCAGTATCGGGAAGGATACCGGCGAAATGGTAATGGTTGCCGACTTGGACCACGGAAGAATATGGTCCGAACGTCGGAATCTTCTCCGCGCCGAGCGGCAGAACTTTTCTTGGCACGCGAACCTCCTTGTGGTTGATGCCACATGAACGTCAAAAAGGAACACGGCAGCATCCTACAGAGGAGCAAATGGTCTGTCAAGTTGCATGTGATGTCCTGTTGCCGAGCCCGACGATCGCTCCGCAAGGAATGGTGTGAGTGTCAGAAAACACGCCGTTTCATTTCCGTGCGTCTCTCGGGTTGTGGACGATGCAGCGTGTCGGTTTGACGTTATGACCAGCGTGTGATAGGCCGTAGGCATGTTCCTTTCATCGGATGGCGTTGCTATCCGTCGTTTCCTTTCGTCTGCCTTGCGGCAAATAGGGAACGTGTCGGTTCACGGTGAATTGCCACCATTCCTTGCCGCGGTCGGAGGTCTACCATGTCGCATGACGATTCTGACGTATCTTTGGGTCAGCTTGCCCAGATGCACGAACTTGAAAAAGCGCGTCGGCGTATCGATCTGCCCGGGTGTGGCCCATCTCTGCAGAAGTATCTTCGGGGTCAGCAAGCGTTCCTTTCCTCGGCGCCCGTGAAGGCGGCGTATCCATTGTGGAAAGCGGGATGGTGTGCGAGCGGCGAGACCTTCGAGTCATATCTCGCGTCAATCCCTGAACCGCCGCAGTTCCCGGACGCATGGCAGACAAAACTGCCGCTTTGTATTCTCGTCGACCCGAGTGCCACGGTCGTGGGTGCGTGTATCTCTGCCGGCATTACACCAATCGATATTCCAGCGTCGATCAGGGTGCGTGGTCCGCAGCGGCCGCAACGACCATATTGGATCGTTTGTCGGAAGGAATCACGTGACGATCTCATGGCCGGGGTTCTTCTCTGTGGCATCGGCTTAGAACCATGGGAACAGGGAATGACCATTGTTGAAGCCATGGCGATGATCCTCCAGCTCGGAAAGCTCCCAAGACTGCACAGGAAGATGCTGATGCTCGGGTCGGTTGCAGGTTCCGATGACGATCCGATGATCCCAGCGATCGATGAACACGGAACGGCGATGCGCATGGTGCGGTGGCGGGGTGCCTTGGGCAGTATTCCAACATGCGCATTCATGGATGAAGTGCAGTCGTAACGGAGGAGGATCGCATGTCAGTAGTACGAAAACTTGCCTCGACCAGGCGAGGGAGGGCAAGACGAGGGCCACGCGGGGGCGTTGACCGAACCTACGTGCTCAACTGCCGGATGCTTGGCTACAACAGGAACTCCCTGCAGCAGACCCTGGTGTACGCAGACGGCATGGTTGTGCGAACAATCCAGGTGCCGACAGCGTTGCTTGCGCGCGCCGGTATTCGTGGGGGATGCCCCAACGTGAATGTCCGCGTGACGGAGTACGTCAACGGAGGGATGCTTCTGCAGTTTGAGGCCGCCCCACGCGTGCCGGATGACGAGCTTCCGCAACCGGTCCGCACCATCATCAAGCGGGAAGGCGACTTCTCCTAGCTCTGTCCTTGGATCCCTCTCGGGATCCTTTTTTCTTTCTCAACGGCCGCAGAGACGTCCGCGTGGTATACTAGAAAACGATGATTGCTTCTCTTCGAGGTACTATTCAGGCAAAGGGAGACCGGTTTCTCATCGTGGAAACAGGCGATGTCGGCTATCAGGTCTATGCGATCGCTACACTCATTGCATCCGCGAAAAAGGGGGAGTCGATTCGACTTTTCACACATCACCACGTTGCAGAGAACGCCCAAGATCTTTTTGGTTTTCTTGAGGAAAAAGAAGTCACTTTTTTTGAGCTCCTTCTTTCCATCTCAAGCGTGGGACCAAAAACGGCGCTGAATGTGATGAGCGTTGCGACCATCGATGAACTCCAAAGTGCGATTCAGCACGGCGATCCGACGCTGCTCACCAAGGTCTCTGGCGTCGGGAGGAAGACAGCGGAGCGGATCGTGCTTGAGCTCAAGGAGAAGGTTGACCTCGCGGCCGGCGAGGAGGGGAGCGGCGCGCTCCGCGAAGATGCAGAAGTGCTGGACGCACTTGTTGCGCTTGGGTATCCGCGGAGTGAGGCGCGGCAAGCGCTCCGCAACGTATCAAAGGAGGTGCGCGGCACGTCCGACCGCGTTCGTGCGTCGCTCAAGCATCTCGGTTCCCATGGACGCTAAAGAGATCTTCGACCAACCGTCGTGGGACGGCTTTCTTGACGCGCAGCCCGAAAGCCAGTTTTTGCAATCCTGGCGCTGGGGTGAGTTCCAACGCGCCGTTGGACGGCCGGCGTACCGTTTGGGCGTCCTCCACGAAGGGCGGATCGTTGCCGCGGCGCAAGGGATTCTCCAGAATCATGGACTTGGCATCCGCTCGTTCTCGGTCTTCCGCGGGCCCGTTCTTAGCGCGGCACTTCCTGTGGAATCCTACACGCACGCCTTTGAGTCGCTCCTTGAGCTCATCGAGGCATGTGCACGAGAACGCGGTGCAACATACCTCCACCTCGAACCGGCGTGTGATCGGCGCACACCCGAGGCGACGCTCATCGGCGATCGTCCAGGATGGAATGCCACGGCAACAAACCAGCCGGCGACATCGCTGCTGCTCAATCTTCATCCTCCGCTGGAGGAACTGCTGATGGTGATGCACGAAAAGACGCGATACAACATCCGGCTTGCAGAACGGAAGGGCGTCATCGTGGAGTGGTCATCCGATCCGCGGGACGTCCGTGCGTTTCTGGCACTCTTACATCAAACCGCACGGCGTGACGGGATTACCGTTCATCCAGACGCATACTTTCAGACGATGGCGTCGGTGCTTGCTCCGTCGAAATTTCTCTCCATTGTCCTCGCACGCCACGGCGAGAAAGTCCTCGCGGCGAACCTTGTCTGTCGTTTCGGCGATACGGTGACGTACCTCCACGGTGCATCATCCGATGAACAGCGCAATCTCATGGCGCCCCACCTGCTCCAGTGGAAGCAGATAGAGTTTGCGAAAACGTCCGGTATAATGTGGTACGATTTTTGGGGCATCGCTCCACACGACGCGGATGAGCGTCATCCGTGGGCGGGCATCACAAGATTCAAAAGGGGATTCGGCGGGGAGTACCGTTCCTACCTTCCTGCGATGGAAAAACCGTTGCAAAAAATCCGTTTCTCACTCATCCGTGTGCGAAGAAGGTTACGGAAGTAAAAAAACATATGGGTGTTTCCCCAGAAAAATATTTTCAGCACTGTCCAAGATGTAGCGCGATACTTCATCAGCGTCATGTGGACGAAAAGATGGAATTGGTCTGCTCATCGTGCGGGTTTGTCTTTTATCAAAACCCACGACCGGCGGTTGCCGCAATCATCGCGGATGGAGAGGGAAAAATCATGCTTGTCCGCCGCGCAATGGAGCCGAAGAAAGGGGAGTGGGACGTTCCCGGCGGATTTGTTGATTGGGGGGAGTCACCGGAGCACGCGATGGCGCGTGAGTTGCGCGAGGAGCTTGGCATCCGCTTTGCTTCCCCTATACTCCACGGAATCTATCATGATTGGTACGACTGGAAGGGCATGCGCCTTTCCATCCTGAACATTTACTATTCCGGAACCTGCAGTGGCAATCCCCGGCCCGCATCAGATGTTTCTGAAATCAAATGGTTTTCACCCGATGCGCTGCCGAGCGCTATCGCTTTTGATCATATCCGTCGTGCGATCGCCGACCTTCGTTTGTCCCAACTGAAAACAGTATGAGAGCAGAGCTCTGCTTGTCAGTTATTCTTCGCTTGCGGTAGTGTAGGGAAGGCAATACGCCCTCATCGTTTCCGCCTCCGTTCTTCGACAAGCTCAGAACTACGGCGGATCCGCCGAAATTATCTAAAGATAATGGAGACGGACAACGGATAGGATTCCCGCGTTCGCGGGGATAAACTCTTTCCCAGCTCTCCGCCCTTGTAGTTGAATGGATACAACGCCTCCCTCCGGAGGAGGTGGTGCAGGTTCGATTCCTGCCGAGGGCACCAGATTGCGGTTGAATACAAGGCGACGTCCCGGACGAACGACGTGAAATCCGGGATTCGAATCCCCGCCCGCTCCGCGTTGCGGAGCAAGGCGGGCGGGCTGCTGGGCGTACCAGTTGAAACAAGACAACACAAAAACACATTTATCTCCTATACATCGGATAGGAGTGGAGTTCAATGGTGACTCTGCGCATTCCTGCGTTGAATCTTACTCTTGACATTTTTCGCTCTCTATGTAAAAGTTTGGGACTCCTGGAATCCCCAGGAGCGCCTGGCCGGACAGTTCCGACCAGACGGGTGTCGCACGGTTCTTTTCATGGAGGGTGAGAGATGAGCTTCTCTGCCATTCGTGTGCTGCTTGGTATCGCGCTCAGCATCATCGCAACGTCGTGCAGCCACAACGCGAACGACGTAACCTGTCCGGTTGCACGGGATGTTGCACCGGTTACACTGGATATGGAACCCGTCACAGCCGATAGCCACCCCACGTTCAGGCAAATTACCAGGTGCAACTGGACCCACAGCTTGTACCATCCGGCCTGGTCGCCGGACGGGACGAGAATCGCGTACGGCGCGAACTACACCAATTTGCTGAGACATCAGATCTATACCATCCGGATCGGAGAACGCGAGCCGGTGATGGTCGCGGATTTCGGTAACTTCTCTGCGTATGAGCCGGCTTGGTCGCCGGACGGGACGAGAATCGCTTGTGCGATTCTGTCGTACAGTATCGCGCAAATCGCCGTCCATGATCTGACGACAGGGCAGCATTTCGTACTGCCCCTCGGTTCGGCGAAAGTGAGACATCCCGACTGGACGACAGACGGGAAGATCGTCTATCAGCATTACCGCCCATCCACGCTCTTCACCATCAATGTCGCCGACATGAGCGGCACGTCGGTCCAGTTGATCGATAACCCAGCGTTTGATCCCGATATCAACCCCGACGGCGACATCGTGTTCCATTCCAGCCGTGGAGGGAACTTGAACATCTGGATGTTGAGATCTGGCGAGACCGAGCCGATCCAACTCACTGACAGTCCGGCTGACGAGGTCGAGCCGGCCTGGTCACCGGACGGCAGGCGGATCGCATATCAATCCGGTGCCGACGGGTGTCAGGATGTTTGGATCATGAACGCCGATGGGTCCCATCAGCGACAACTCACTCACTTTCCGGGCAGGGATAGGCACCCAACGTGGTCACCGGACGGCAGGCGGATCGCCTTCGTCTCAGAACGGTCAGGGCGGGACGAGATCTGGGTGGCCACCTTCTAACGAAAATGTTCCGCAGTTTCCATACAACACCGATCGAATGATCGGTGTTTTCTTCTGTGTCCACTTTCTCCCGAGCACCGCGGGTGTGGCATATGATCTAATTGAAGCTTGGTTTGCAGAGGCGCGTTATCCGGCACCTGAAAGGACTCGACCATATCCTCGATCCAAGTTCTGACATCGTCGCGACTGCGGAGGACGGGCGGTTGGCGCAGCCATCGAAACTACGGCTGGCACGCCACAGTTCTTCGCGCGACAAACCAACGTGTTTTTGCTACTCTGTGATTGCTTCATTATTAAATGAGCAAATATATGAAAAAAGGCCTTTTTCTTCT
>JAZDGG010000088.1:0-18651 GCA_043807225.1 bacterium
TGAAATACTTTACGTCGAATTTGCCATCGAGGCCAACGTCTTTTCCTCCGGCGGAGCCACACCGTCCACGTTCGTGTTTTCCGTCAACGAGGGCGGGGCAAAGCAGAAGGTGACAACGCCTGCATTCACGCCGCAGATCAATCTCGCGGGAAACTGGGTGAATAGCGATGTATTCACGCATGGGGGTGGGACGGTGATGGTTGATGGCAGCACGCAACAAACGTTGAGCGGGTCCATGACTGGCAGTTCAGCGTTCAACAATCTCACCATCACCAACAACTCAGGTTCCGACCCAGAAACCAGCCCCTCGGTGATCTTTTTAGACGGGGCGGCTACCGCCGCAACTTTTACGGCCGTTACTGAAAATACAAAACTCCGTTTTGCCGCTGGCGCGACGTATACCTTTCAGAACGTCATGTTGAATGGTCAGGCGACTAGCACCCGGGTCTTTCTCCGATCGTCCACGACAGGTACCCAGTGGAATCTCAACGTCGCTGGCACCCTGACCGTGTCAAACACAAACGTTCGCGACTCGAATGCCTGCGGTCAAGTGCCGGATATCAATGCTACGGACGGAACAGACTTCGACGCCACGAACAATTCTTGCTGGAACGTCGACACGATCACCTTCTCGATTTCCAATACCTCCATTGGGTTCGGCTCGCTGTCGGCAGGTGCAGCGACCTGGGCAACCGGCGATATGAGTGGCAGCACCAGCGACACCGCCGCACACACGATGAGCATCGCAACCAATGCGAGAAACGGGTATGCCATCACGTACAACGGCGCCACCCTGACGACGGCCTCGGGGCCAACGATCGATGCGACAACCATTACCAACGATGAGAATGGTACCCCGGGTACCGAACAATTCGCGATCGGGTTCTCTACGGATGGGAATGCGACAATTGCCGCAGGATACGATCACAACGCCACGCCGGCAAACCGCGATTGGAAATTTACGCCAAACACGATTACAACGATTGTTTCGGAAACAGGCCCGACGGCGATGGAGGCCATCGGCGCGTTCTACCTAGGAAACATCTCCGGACGAACGGAATCGGGTGTCTATAGTACAAACATTACCTATATCGCGACCACCACGTTTTAATCCAGAGACTGTCTCTCGTTCCTGGTGGGTCAATCTAACCAGTGATTCCTTGGCAGAAGCGGCATCATGTACTATAATCTATCTGGATAGAGGTAAAATAAAAATGAAAAGAAGGTACAAAAATTAGAAATTATCGTATAAAACGTATGAGCAAGACAAAAACACATCTTCTTATGAAAGTAACAGCACGCAAAGTCCGGGTCTTCATCAGCGCGGTGGCGGTTTTGTCGTTACTCTCGATGAGCTTCCCGTGGCTTCGGGTCTCGGTTGCTGCGGCCGCAGGATTGACAACTCTCAAAGATGTCATGTCAACGATTGCCGACGGCGCGGGCGCAGATCACACCATTTCATTCGTTGCTCCGTCTGCAGTAGCAAACAGCACGACGATTGCCGTCACGTTCCCGACCGGGTTTGATCTCTCAACTATCGTTGAGGACGACGTGGATATCAGTGGGTCAACCGCCGGTGACCTCACAACCGCAGCCACCTGTGCCGGGACAGAAAAAGCGAGTGTTGTCATCGTCGCCCAAACCATAACATTCACTTTGTGTACTGGTGACGCTGGGAGTTTTAATGGTACCGAGACCATTACAATCAAAATTGGTACGAACGCAACGTTGTCCGGCACCGGTTCTCATCAAATCGTAAACCAGTCAGTTGCCCAAAATACCAGTGATCCAACAGTTGATCTCACTACGGCACTCGATTCAGGGAGTCTTGCCGTTGCAATCATCACGGATGACTCATTGAATATTACGTCAAATGTTGATCCTTCAATCACTTTCAGTATCTCTGACACGACGATTGGCTTCGGCACGCTCAGCGCTAGCGCAGCCCGCTGGGCTTCTAGCGATGCAGCCGGATCCGCCACTGATGTCGTCGCCCATACGATGGCCTTGTCGACGAATGCCACCGGTGGAAGCGTTGTCACCTATAATGGAAATACACTGAATGGGACGAACGGCACTATTGATGTCGCCAACCTCACCGATAGCGCGAGTGGTACGCCGGGAACCGAACAGTTCGGCATGAGTATCGCGACAAACGGCGATGCCACGATAACAGCTGGTTACGGCTATGCCGGCACACCCGACTGGAAGTTCGTCGTGAGCACAACGACGACGATTATTACCGACGCTGCATCGGCAACGGAAACGTTTAGTATGCACTATCTGGCGAATATTTCTGGATTGACTGAAGCTGGCTCGTATTCAACTGATATTACCTATATTGCTACCGGTACATTTTAGAAGGACGTAACAAAACGAGAATGGGAAAATCTATGACAAAACCACGTTTATCCATATTCATTGCGCTCATCCCCTTGATCGCCGGGATTATGTTTTGTGCGCTACCGGCGCAGGCCGTTACGCTCGTTCCCCCGAGTTTAGAGTTTTCTGACGTCCAGCCCGGAGTGACGATTCCGTCAAAGATCAAACTCTTCAATGAAACCGCTGGACCTCTTACCCTCTACTCACAGACGGCTAATTTTTCGGCTCTCGACGAGACGGGTACACCGAAAGTCAATTTGGAAAAGACCCAAGGAGATTTAGCATCTTGGATAAGCATTGAATCAGGTCCATTTACGCTTGCACCGGGGGAACGTATAGAGATTCCATTTACCATTGTGCTGCCAGCTGATGCTCCGCCGGGCGGCCATTATGCCTCGCTGCTCTTTTCACCGCAGCCACCCGAAAGCATACAGCAAGGCCAGTTGGCTATCGACCAAAAAATCGGTATGTTGATCTTGGTAAGCGTCAGAGGCACTATGAATGAGGCCGGCAGCATCCTCGATCTCACAGCCGATGGCGGAAAAACGCTTTTTACACGCCTCCCGGTTATTTTTTCTCTCCGTTTTAAAAACAGTGGCAACATTCATCTCCGCCCGACTGGTAATCTTACGATTCGGAATATGCTGGGCGGTACTACCGTCGTGATCCCCATCAATACCGATACCGGCGCAACGCTTCCACAAAGTGTTCGAAGATATGATGCGGTATGGGAGAATGCTAACAACGCCGGAGCCCGAGGGAACTTTTTTCAGGAAGTAGGTCGAGAGTGGAAGAATTTCGCCTTCGGTCCATACACGGCCTCCGTATCCCTTGTATTCGGCCAAACGAATGAAAAAACCGTTGCTACCACGCTCCGGTTATGGTTGTTCCCGTGGCATCTTCTCCTTATTTGGCTTATTGGTATTGCTGTGGTTGTCTTCATTATTATCGTGTTCGTTCGGCGCTATAATCATTGGATAATAACCAGATCGAATCAGCCGCCGAAGCAAAAGTAAGCCGTTGCAATAGGGACCGAACTTCTTATCATCCCCTGTGGCAACCACAATGCTGCACGGCTATGTCGCGTTAAGAGGTGAGAATCTCTACAGCATCTCTGGCGACTATGATTGGATCAAAGCGTATCCGCAGATCGCACAGCTCGGTTCAAGTATTTTTGTGTTCTGGGTGCCGTAAAACAGGGGGTTTTCGATCTCCGAAGAGGCAAGATTTCTGAGTGAAACGCAACCGTGGCCGACAGACCGACCCGTTAGTTGATTCACGAGGCGTTTTTCAGAACACGCTTGATGCTGTCGCTCACCTCAAACAACATGCTCCCCAAGATGAAAGTCACAGCACCGGAGCCGAATGATTTTTCTTCGGTGAAAAATGAGGCGATGAACGTCCCGGCTCCGATCACCATAGCGAACACTCCGACGACAAGCGCATACCGTCGAGTTATTGTTAGTCGTGTGAGACGCGAGTCATCCAAAGTGATTGGCATAGGAGATTTCTGAAGAATAATTTTTTCAACTGGCTGTGCCACCCGAAGCTCCGGAAAAGCGAAGGGTGGAGCGGGAGACCCGCCCAAATTTCACCTACGTTCGAAGTAATATGAAAATTACTGTGCCAGACGTTTTTTCAGGTAATTTCTACCCCAACCGGTCTTGAGAAACCTTTCTCGGTCTCTCGCGTTAGTCTTGGATAAACAGGCTTCATAATAAACGAGCATCAGTGGAAGTCGCCGTTTAGTTGATTGCACTTTTCCTTCCTGATGGATCCGTAAGCGCTTCTTGAGATCATTTGTATACCCGATATAAAGCTTAGCATCAGATTCGCTTTGTAAAACGTACACATAGTGCATTGGCTGTCCGGTGAAATTTGGAGCGGGAGACGGGGATCGAACCCGCGACCTCTTCCTTGGCAAGGAAGCGTTCTACCGCTGAACTACTCCCGCATACATGATTATTCATCTCATCTTCTTGTGGCATCGCGGGTGTGGAGAATGACCTTTCTGCGATGCCCAAGTGATAATGTAATGGCTGCGCCACCCGAAGCTCCGGAGGAGCGAGGGGTGGAGGCCACGGGCGGAGTCGAACCGCCGGGGGATCACCCGAAGGGTGACAGACTCCCGCCTTTCCTGGGTTTCGTGATCGCCTCCGGCGATAGCACTCAGCCCGTCTCGCCTCCGCGTCCCGCCATCCGGCGGGACTTGTGGGCTCGACCCACTTGGCTACGTTCTCATGGAGGCCGGAAGGGGAATCGAACCCCTGAATAGAGGTTTTGCAGACCTCCGCCTTACCGCTTGGCTATCCGGCCAAAACTCAAAAGCCCCACCAGTATACCGAAAGGGCTTGTGTTGTCCAACATGCGCCTACTTTTGCTCTTCTGCTTTCTTTGCTGTGCTGATTGCGAGCGCGACCTGGTGAGCAATGATGTTGAGCAAGATCTGGTTATTGTGACTAAACTCGCGTCCGTCAGACTTGTCGCCAAGGAGGAAGGCACCGATGACCTTCTCCTCGACTTTCAGCGGAACGGCGAGCATATTCCGTGACGCATACGGCGTATGGAGTGCTCGTTCGCTTTTGAACTGCTCTTCAGAGATCGCCACCTCGCGCCCGGTGTGAAAGAGCGGGCCGAGAATCGGATCGTCATTGAGGGAAACCTTGAGGTTCCGCATCTCCTGATCGCTATGGTAACCGCGCGCGTCGCGGATAACCGCTTCACCCTCCAGCGGTTGAAAGAAGATCAACGCCGCTCTTCGCGCTCTCGTGATCTGCATGATCGTTTCGAGCAGAAGGTCCGAGAGATGGTCGAGATCGCGAAACGTCGAGGCGACTCTCCCTGTATAGTAGATGGTGAGAATTTTGTTATTCGCGTGGTGAAGACGATTCGTCAGATTGGCGATGATCTCGGCGTCGATCTTACCGGCGATAGCTGGGTGCTGCACGCGAAAGGCAGAAAAAGACTTCCCCGATATCACCAGTAGTTCGCCATCCTCAAGCATCTCCGCAGTGTGCTCGTGCCTTTCCTGAGGGTGCGCGAGAGCTGTTTCGACCGCGAACTCATTCTGATCGAGAAGGGAGAGCGTCTGCACATCCTCGTTAAACGTCCGAAAGATATGCATCTGGCCAGAAAGCTGGATATAAAAATTTTCTCGGCGATCCCCTGCTTGAAAAAGTGTCTCCCCCTTTTTTACCGAGCGGACGATGCAAATCTTCGAAAGATCCTGTAACTCTGTATCGGTTAAGGTGTGAAAGATGGGAATGAGTTTGAGATGGTGAGCACTGATCATGCCTTCATTCTACCAAGTTTCCTTCGATCTGAACATGCCCGCTTGCCGAGCATGGCAGCGCGCGGTATGCTCGAATGCAGAAGCCGAGGTGGCGGAATTGGTAGACGCGCGGGACTTAAAATCCCGTGGAGACAACTTCGTGTGGGTTCGACTCCCACCCTCGGCACCACCTGCATTTCTCTGAGACACTTTTGGAACTTGTGAGAGAATGTTGGTATACTTCTGGTCTAGAGAGACCTATGAGGCGAAAAA
Source organism: bacterium (assembly GCA_043807225.1). Taxonomy (GTDB): domain Bacteria; phylum Patescibacteriota; class Patescibacteriia; order CAZCGY01; family CAZCGY01; genus JAZDGG01. The sequence goes on from JAZDGG010000088.1 coordinate 5,927, forward strand.
CGAAGAACAAACGTCATTGCAGACCAAGAAGACGGGATCGTGCGATGGGAGTCACGGGTTTTACGCTCCTCGAAATGATACTCACCATCGGCGTCGTCTCGATGGTCCTCGTTGTGATGGCGGGCGTTTCCAATATTGTCAGCCTGCAACAGAGTTCCCAGTACCAGGCCATTGCTCGCCAGCTGCTCGTTGAGGAAGGCGAAGCGCTGCGCAATGCATCATTCAGCGATCTGGAGAACCGGAACATGACCGCGTTTATCGAGGTCGCGTACAACAATGGCCGCTGGGGTGTTGAAAACTCCGGCAGTGCCCGATCGCTCCCAAACGTCTATCAAGTCACCGGGGTCTCTGGCGCCGTGAATCCGAGCCGTCAAGTCGTTCCTGCCGGCGCGCTCGGAGACGGAGTGTACACGGTGCCGGTTCGTCTTGGGAGCGCATCGCCTGCCGGATGGAAGGCGGGTTTCTTTTTTCGGTATCATGATGACCAGAATTATTACCTCCTCCAGATGAGCGGAACCGGTTTACAGATGCTTCGTGTGCTTGAAGGAGCGCCGACGGTGCTTTGGTCGATTGCACAGGCGTTCAACAAAAACACGTGGTATGAGCTCACGGTTACTGCCATAGGATCCTCGTTCACCGTCTCTCTCGACGGCACCGTGAAAACGCTCACACCAATTTCTGACACGACATTCACAAACGGCCAGTTTGTTCTCGGCGCATTCGATGGCGCAATCGTGGATTTTGACGACATTTCTTTTGCCGGTGCAGCCACTTTGGCATGGAATTTTGACGTTAATGAGGCCATCGGCAATCCGGCGCGTGGGTGGAGAAGGATTGGGCCGGGCGACGTGCCATCTGGATCGACGTCGGTGACGATTGCGAATACCGTTGTGGGGTTTACGGATCTCAAGCGCGTCGATCTTCGGGTTCAGTGGTCCGAACGGAAGGCGACAAGGTCATTGGCAAATACATTCTACCTCAACCAACAAAGCGTTGCACCATGAAACGACCTCGCCGAATTTTTCACAAAAAGCGAAAAGGATATTCGCTCGCCGAAACGCTCGTTTCCATTTTTATCATCACCGTGATTGTTGGAGTGCTTACGTCAACGTTGTTGGTATTGCTCCGGTCTTTTGTGCTCTACACGACGCGCAACGAGTTGCTTACCGACGCTTCACGGGTTACCGAACAGATCGGCAGCATTGCTCGCCCCGCATACGGCATCGAGGCATCACGGGTCATCAGCGGTACCACGTATACTTCGGATGCCACATCACTTATCCTGAAACTGGCATCAATCAATTCGGCTGGCGAACCAATTCCTTCTGTTTTTGACTACATTGTCTTCTTGCGTGACCCGAACAACCAGAGTACCGTCCTCGAGATCGTCGATGCAGATCCTGCGAGCGTACGAGCAGATCGTAGCCAGATCATCGGACACAATGTCACGGATTTCGCACTCACGTACAAACAAGCCACGCCCGTAACGAGTTCGAATGTGTATGCGACGGTAACGGTCGCGAAAAAAGCAGGAAACGTCACCCCATCATTTAGTCTTCATGTCGATGCAAAACTCCGTAACAAATAACCACCAGCACGGTGCGCAGGGGCAGGTATTGATCTACGCAGTCTTGCTGATTGCCGTTCTCGCCTCGTTCATCGCGGTGCTTGCGGGGACGCTCATTCCTGCCAGCCGGTTCAACCGCATCTCGACTGATGCCGCGCTCTCTTTGGAACTCGGGGAAGCGGGCATCGACAAAGCGATTTGGTGTCTCAACCACCAAACAGAGTGTCCGGCGAACTACACCGGTGAATCGCAGAATCTCGGTGCGGGCTCATACGCCGTCACCGTGACTCCATCCGGCAACAGCAGAATACTGACGGCAACAGGAACGACGCACGGCAAACAGCGCACGGTGGAAGTGACCGTCACGAACCAAGCATCAACAAACGCCTCGTTTTACTACGGTGTTCAGGCGGGAGTCGGCGGGATCGATCTTGCGAATAACTCCCGCGTGGTTGGGAACGTGTATACAAGTGGTTCCATCAACGGGACCAGTGGCTCAACGGTGACCGGTGATGCCATCCTTGCTCTCGGTTCACCGACGCAGGATGCAGGGTCCGATCCCTCCGTGAATCCATTGAACACAGCAACCATCGGGAACGCAAGCGCAACGCTTTATGCGGCACAGAGTTTTCTTTCTGGGGTGAACGATAAAGTCTATAGCGTCGACCTCAAAATCGCAAAAGTGAACAATCCGACGTCGACCGTGACCCTCTACTTTTACAGTGATAATGCTGGTACGCCAGGGACGAATATCTCCGGTGCCGGCCAGGTGATCACGGCAAGCGTCCCAAGCGACTCCGCGCCTGGGTGGGAGAATGGGTGGGTGGCGCAGGTCTTTTCTCCTGCAACTCAGCTTGTGCAAGGAGCGCGGTACTGGCTTGTGGTGAAGGTGAGCCAGGCGAATGCGACAAAGTATTGGCGAATCGTCACAAGCTCCCCTGGCGACGATTCAGCGTATCCTGATGGGACGGCGAAAATCGACAACGATCTTGCGAGTATGCCCGCCGCGTGTACTGGAGGATGTGACGTGGCATTTCGGGTGAATGTCGGCGGTGTAGCGCCAACGCTTCATATTCCCACGGTCGGCGGCAATGGGTACGCGCGAACGATAGAGTCAACAACCATCGGCGGCAAGGCCTATTACCAAAACCTCATTGGAACGGTGAAGGCTGCTGGTGGCTCCGACACCTGCACGGATGGCGAGAACGGACCGAACTGCTTTGATAATCAGCCGGATCAGTCGCCGCAGAACTTCCCGATCACCGAATCACAGGTGACGCAAATGGAATCCCAGGCAGCCGCGGGTGGAACGGTCACCTGCTCCCCCACATGCACTATCCCGACTGGAGCGTCTATCGGGCCGAAGAAATACGTCGGTGACGTGAGAATCGATCTTGGAGCGGTCGTGAATCTTACCGGTACCGTGTGGGTTGTCGGAGATTTCACCATCAGCAACAACGCTATTCTCCAGCTCGACCCTGCGTATGGGGTCAGCAGCGGTGTGGTCATTGCCGACGATCCGGCGAATCGCACAACCAAGGGACGCATCACCCTCTCGAATAATGGTGATCTGCGCGGCAATGGAACCCCAGGCACCTACATCATGGCACTTTCGATGAATGGCGACCCAACATTCACCAACGATGCGATTGATATCACCAACAATCTCACCGCAGGCATCGCCTATGCGGCAAATGGCGCTGTGGATATTTCAAACAACGCTTCACTGAAAGAAGTCACCGGCCAAAAAATCAAACTGCAGAATAACGCATCCATTACCTATGAATCAGGCCTTGCGAACGTCATTTTCAGTGGCGGCCCCGGTGGCGCGTGGGCAATCCAAAAACAAACCTGGAGGGAAGTAAAGTAGCGGAGCAAGAGAACAAACTTCATCCCTGAGGCACTGCCAACAGCTTCTGCCGTCCCTTATTAAACACTACCTTCTCATTTGGAAGCACCGACGTATAAATCAGATAAGAAGAAAGAGGCCCAACTCCCGCACCACGCGCTTCGCTTGAGTGCGGGGCTGCGACACTAATTCGGCAGAATAAAAAGAAAGAGGCCCAACACTCTACAGTCCAGGGAGGGATGGACGATAGGGTGCTGGGCCTCGAACGAAAGGGGTAAGCTCCTCTCGAGCTGTAATGAACATGCAGAGGTTTGCACCTCTACAGCGCTTATTATAGCATATCTGCAGAAAAAATCAAGTAACGGCGCACTATTTTCGACACGGTGTGCATGAAAGAAAAAAGACGTCTTTCGACGTCTTGGTGAGCGCTACGGAGCGAATCGTTTTGCCAGACCCGGTACGTGAGGGAATGCTCCCCATCCCGCGTACCGTGTTGTATTGCTACTTTCGATACGCAGAAGTTCATTGTACTTCCCGATGCGGTCGGTACGGCAGGGTGCGCCGGTTTTGATCTGCCCAGCACCGATACCGACGGCAAAATGCGCGATGAACGTATCCTCCGTTTCGCCGCTGCGGTGCGATACGATACGTCCCCAGCAGAGTTTCTTCGCGGCTTCGCAGACCTCCAGCGTCCCCGTCACCGTCCCGTTCTGATTCGGCTTGATGAGGATGGTATTCGCGGCACGTCGTTCAATGCCGAGGACGAACCGATCGGGATTCGTGACGAAGAGATCGTCGCCGACAATCTGCACGCGGTTGCCAAGTTCCCGCTGGAGCGCAGCAGACCCTTCCCAGTCAGCTTCATGAACGCCGTCCTCGATTGAAATGAGCTCGGGGAAGTCGTTGCAGAGCGCGATCCAGAACGCGACGAGTTCTTCTGTGGTCTTCTCTCCACCCTCTGACGGAAGGAGGTACTTGCCGATCTCTCGGCTGAAGAACTCATTCGCTGCAGCGTCGATGGCAATGGCGACTTGGGATCCAGGCCGGAATCCTGCCTGTTGAATCGCCGATCGAATCGCCTGAAGCGCCTCGCGAACCGTCCGATACCCAGGAGCAAACCCGCCTTCATCGCCGACCGTCGTCGGTTTGCCTGCCTGCTTGATGCTCGACCGCAGTGCCGCCGTCACCTCAACCGCCCAGCGGATCGCTTCCGCGAACGTTGGCGCGCCAACTGGAACGATCATCAGTTCCTGGATTTCCAACCCATCGGCATGCTTGCCGCCGTTGACCACATTGAGCTGTGGGACAGGAAGAAGCAGTCTGTGCTCTGCACCCCTCCAGAGGCGAAAGAGTGGGACGTGCTCGTACGCGGCGATGGCACGGGCTGTGGCCATAGAGACCGCGATGACGCCGTTGGCGCCAATTGTCCGCAACATCGGGTTCACATCGAGTCCGCGCATTCTCGCGTCGATCGCTGCAAGATCCCACAGACTTTCTGCCTGCATCCCGACAATTGCTGGTTTGATGAGCGACCGGACGTTTGCGACTGCCCGGTACACGCCTTTGCCGAGATAGCGCGGATCGTCCGTATCGCGCAACTCGTATGCTTCGTGCGTTCCTGTTGATGCGCCGGATGCGGTTATCGCCGTTCCGGTACTCCCGTCATCGAGCGTCACGGTTGCCTCGACAGTCGGGTTCCCTCTTGAATCAAGAACTTGGAGCGCGCGGACGTCACAAATACGATTCATGGACTCCTCCTCGTGTATGGGTGAAAAGAGCGTTGACTGAGCATACCCTACGGGAGTGACAGCGGTTCGTCAACCCTGTGGCGACGCATGCTCGTCCGTAATCTTTTTCAGAATCGCCGGAATTTTTCGAAAGTCCGCTTCGAGCGTCGTCCGCAAACTGCCCTGATAGAGCGCCGCGGCAGGATGATACAGTGGCAAGTACACCTGTCCATTTCTTCGAAACGGTTGACCATGCACGCGAGAAATCTGAAAGTCTTCCGGAAGAAACCGATGCATGGAATGTCGGCCGAGCGTGATAATGATGAGCGGCTTGATGAGCGCGATCTGTTCGAAAAGATAGAGCGACGTGCACATATTCACCTCGTCCGGGAGCGGATCGCGATTGCCGGGAGGCCGGCACTTCACAACATTGGCGATAAACACATCCTCGCGGCGCTTTCCGATACCAGCAAGAAGTTCTTCAAGAAACTTTCCCGCTGCACCGACAAACGGCCGGCCGGTTTCATCTTCTTTTTGCCCGGGACCTTCGCCAATGAAAAGCAGTTCTGCATGTGGATTCCCTTCGCCAGGAACCGCATGCGTCCGCCCTTCGTGGAGCGGGCACGCTCCGCACTGGCGAATTTTTTCATTGAGCTCTTCAAGTGTTGCCATGTCCACTCCGTAAACGTTTTAGGGTGGCGATATCGTTCACGCTGCCGTCCGACGGGGTTTCAAGAACAAGATTGATGTTCGAGAACCGAGAATTGTGCATGAGCGCGTGAAAACCCGCCATGCCGATCTTCCCTTTGCCAATATGTTCATGACGATCCTTGTGGCTACCAAGGTCCGATTGTGAATCGTTGCAGTGCGAGAGCTTAAGATGTTCAAGACCGATTATTGCATCAAAAGCATCAAGTGTCGTCTCAACTGCAGCAGAAGTGCGGATGTCGTATCCCGATGCGAATGCGTGCTGCGTGTCGTAGCAAATACCAGAATGGCTCTTCAGCGCTTTGAGGATTGCGTGCAGCTCCTCGAACGTATCGCCGATGATCATTCCCGCTCCCGCGGATATTTCTATAAGCAGTTCGCAGGTTCCCCGGTATCCGTCGAGCACGCTCGTGAGGCCTTGGATCACAATGTTCCGTGCCCGCTCCTCGCCGACGTCTTTTGCGCTTCCGAGATGGGTCATGACGTATCGCGCCTTGAGCAACGACCCCCGCTCTAGCTCCTCGCGGATCACCCGTATCGAGGCCTGGCGAATTCTGACTTTCTCCGATGCGAGGTTGATGTAGTAAGGTGTGTGGATGTACCATTCCACCTGTTTGTTGACTTCGCACGCCGCGCGAAAATCACGGAGGAGATCGGGCGTCAGTGCGGGAGCAGATCCACCCCGCGGCGACCGACTGAAAAATTGAAACACTTCACAACCGCAGCTTGCCGCATGCTTCGGTGCTTCGGCAAGCCCACCCGCTGTAGAAACATGTGCGCCAATCAGCATACGATGTTATGTTTCTGCGACACCAATGAGTTCGTCGAGGAATTCCGTGACGCGCTTTGTCGTGAGAACGTTTTTGAGGAACCGTGCATACTCCGGCGAGGCGAGGTTTCTTTCCATCTCTGTATTCCCCTGGTACACTCGCCTGGTTTCCTCGATTTCTTTTTGGACTTCCTGGTCGCTCACGTCGATGTGCTCTTTTTCCGCGATGGCGCGCGTCACAAGTGCGGTTCGCACACGCCGTTCGGCACGCGGACGGAATTCCTTTTTCAGATCAACTGCGGTTTTTTTGATACTCTCGAGGTACTGATCAAAAACCATTCCCTGCGCCTCAAGATCATGCCGCAGCTCCTCAAGCATCTTCTCGGTTTCACCGTCGAGCAAACGATCGGGGAGTTCCCCGAAGGTGGAAATATCGGCAATTTTTTCCAGCAGGGCAAGCTCATAACGCTCGCGCTCTTTTTTTTCTTTTTCCTCCTCAATATTCTTTCGTAGCTGTTTTTTGAGCGCAGCAAGATCCGCAAACTTTCCGAGCGATGTGGCGAATGCGTCATTAAGCGGGGGGAGCGCCACGGCATAGACGGCGCGCATCGTGACATCAAAATCAACGATCCGATCCGCGAGGTGTGCGGTTGCGTAGTCTTTTGGAAAACGCACAGAAAAACGCTTCTGCTCCCCTGCGCGTAGTCCGCACAACTGCTCCTCAAACCCAGGGACGAAGTGCTTTGCGCCGATCAGCACGGGGTGTGTTTTGCTCGACGCTCTTTCGACTGGAACGCCGTTCAATGAGCCGACAAAATCAATTTCCACTTTATCACCCATTGCCGCCGGACGCGTGACGAGCGTTTCGGTTCCCCGTGACTCTCGGAGCTGTCTGAGGAGCTTTTCCACCTCTTCCTCAGTGACCATGATCGGCCGTTTTTTCACGCGCAGACCGCGATACTCTCCAAGCGCCACCTTGGGCAACAATGCCACCGTTGCTTTGTAGATCAACGGATTCCCTGGAGCAACCTTCAACAGTTCGATTTCTGGCGCGCCGACGGTCGTGAGTTTCTGCTCATGGAGAACGGTCGGATACGTTCCGCGAATGATGCGCTCGGCGGCCTCGTGGTACAGCACGTCTGTGCCTACAACCTTTTCCACGACGGCAACAGGCGCTTTCCCTGGGCGAAAACCAGGGATGGATCGGTGGCGCGATATGTGCTCCGCCACCTGCTGAAGGTGTGGCCGAACCTCCTCGGGAGAAAGCTCAACCGTTATCTCGACGGTATTCTTTTGGAGGTGGTGTACGGCGTTCTTCATATTCGCGGTCGTTCATCACAAATGCGTTTTTCCTTCAGCTCGGTTTCCATCCCGAGACTGCACAACAGATCGTTCAGCGGCCGCTCTTGGACCGTCACCCCCACCCCGATCTCCGATTGTGTGCTCTTCGCCAGCACCGGCAGAAAAGAATCTGCCTTGACTCCCGGCTTCAGCGAAACAGAAACGACGATTTCATCAATGTCGAATGGGTCGTTGTTTTTTTTGCGGATCACCACCTGCCACTCTTCCAGCTCTTTGGTGCCAGAAAGAAGCGGATAAAAGCTGTTGAGGTTGACCAGCTCGCCCTTCACTTTCGTGAGATGAAACTCTCGCACGTCCGATGACCGCTGGATGTCGGCGATGATTCTCGGCACCGTCCTTCCGCACGAAGGACACGCGCCGTCGTCAATTCCTTGTGCGAGATCACCCGTCTTGTACCGGACGACAACGGATCCCCGCCAATCGAGTGCGGTGTAGACAACTTCCCCTTTGCCCTCTTTCACCCGTCGGCCCTCCTCGTCCACCAGCTCAATGAATTCCAAATCGGGATAGAGGTGATACCCGGAATTCTCCGCACATTGAATCCACGCAGTCTTTGACTCGGTCATTGCATACGTCGCAAGTATTTTGACGTCGCGCGCACCGAGCGAGCGCAGAAGTTCCCGCACTTTCTCCCGAAGACCCTGGCTCACTCGTTCACCGCCAAAGAGGATGTACTTTAAGCTGGAGAAATCTCGTTTCTGTCGCGCAGCTTCGCGGAGGAGGTGGTAACAGTATCCGGGAATGAACGCAACAAGCCCGGCCTTCAGCCGCTCGATGGCATCAATGATCTTCTGCGTTCCCATGACCTTCCCTCCGCCGGTTGCGAGCGACATCATCAGGGCGTTGGTCATCGCATAGTAAGTGAGCCAGAATGCCAAGTGCGGGGAATATGGGAAAGCGTTGATCCCGACTTCCTCGTGTGAAATGCCGGTGACGTCCAACAGGCGGGTTCCGGTCTCCTTCAGCGTCTCAAGATCGCATGCCGTGTACCCAAAAGGCGTTGGCAGCGCAGTCCGGCCGGTGGTGAAGTGGAGGTGGATCGGTTTATACTCCCATTCCAGACGCTTCTTCACGTCCTGGCCGCGCAGCCGGTCCCAGAACAGCTTTAGCAGAAGAGATTTTGACGCATACGTTTTTATGAGCTGCTCATCCGGCTGCAAGATGAACTCCCGCGGTCGTGCTGCATCATCCGCACGCGGGGCAAGATCCTCCTTTGTCGTGAACGGCAGTTTCACCAGGTCATCGGTCGTCTGAATATCCGCGGGAGAAAAATCATACTTTTTGAACAGCGCCCGGTAGTACGGCGAATACATCAGATGGTGCCGGATGAACGATCTCAGTTTTGTATTTTGCATTCTGACAATGTCCTCCTGCGAGAGATGAGCGATCCGTTGCCAGTTCATAAGGTTGGGGTGAGTGGATGATACGACTTTCCGCAGACGCGACCAAGCGCCTGCATGATGGTCGTTGTCATTGCAACGAGCTGCGGCTTGGTTATTTCTTCCTTTTGAATCTTTGGAAACGTCAGTGGTTCGCCAATACGGATCGTGACTGGGCGATGCCGGAACAGAAGCGTCGTCACACTTCCCATAAAGTTCCTACTCGACGAACCGACGATCCCGATGGGAAGAACAGGGAGTCCCGACCACGCCGCAAGGCGGGCGATGCCGGTCTTTCCTTGGAGGAGCTCGTGCGAAGTGTTTCGTCTCCCTTCGGGGAACATGCCGATGACGATTCCGCGTTCAAGTGCAGCAAGTGCTCGATCGAGCGCGGCTGCCTTTTGTGACGGGTCGACAGGGATCGTCACTCCTCGAATCCACCAGTAGTTCGCCGTCTCGCTGAGGAAAGCGATCGAACGTGGGCGATCTTTCCCGATCGCTGCCGCGAGAAAGAACCCGTCGAGGTAATCAATATGGTTTGCCGCAATAAGGAATCCACCGCTCTGCGGGAGCAGATTGAGGCCGTCGATGTGGCGGATACGCCGGTGAAAGAGAGGGAAGTAGAGATGTCGGAAGAGTGCGTGAGACATCACTTTTTAGCATACGTGCGTCCGGCAAGCAGCGCAATGCTGGCCATCACGTCCCCGGTAATCCGTTCATATTCCTCATGGGTCTCTGCAACTCCAGCATAGCGCCGTGGCTCACCAATCCGAATGCGAATTTCCTTTCTGTGGGCAAAATAATTCCTAAAGGTATCGAGCGTTGTTCTTCCTGGTCTCCCAATATATCCCACGGGAACAACCGGCGCGCCGGAGCGGAGGGCAAGCCGGGCAATGCCCGTTTTTGCTCTTCCCAGCGTCCCGTCAAACGATCGCGTTCCCTCAGGAAAAATGATAACCGGAAAACCCGCGCGGAGTTTTTTCAGTGTGTCCTCCACCACTCCCTCTCGATGGACGCGTGGAACGCAAATCATGCCGAGCCACTCCGCGAGTCCGAGTGTGTGAAAGAACTTCCACACCGGATACTTGGTGAGCGAATACACACGCTGGCCCGTCCGCTGGATCAGCAGCATCGAGAGCAGGATGGGTTCGAGGTAGCTCACGTGGTTCGATGCGAGCAGAAACGGCCCCGAAGCGGGGAGACGCTCAACGCCCTCGACCTGGATGCGCCGGAGGATCTTTGGAATGAGAGAACGTCGAAGAAATCCGTATGCCATGTTGTTCAAGAGAAATGTTGCAGGAGTTCCGCGATCGCTCCCTCAATGCGCGCCATATCCGCGTGGAGCTCTTCGGGTGAGACAATCGTTTGTTGTGCAAAGCGGATCGGCGGTCCGAAGGCAAGAGAAATATCCCTACCGCCAAAAAAATAGTCTCGCAGGGCGGTCACCGTGTGCCCAGCGACCGTGCTGCAGATGGCGGTTGGAATCACGGGCAAACCGGACCACCGCGCAAGTCGCGCAACGCCGGTTTTTCCTGATGGCGTCGACTTTCGCTGGTCGCCGCGGGGGAAGAGGCCGACCGCATGTCCATGCTGTAGGTGGCGCATTGCTTCCTCAAGACATCCCGAAGGATTTTTTCGATCAATCGGGATCACCGCCTGCGTCCATCGGTGTTTTGCCGTCGCCGAAAGAAAGAGCAACCGGCCTCGATTGCGCTTGCAGACTGCAGCGGTGATGTACACGGGGTCGAGCCAGCTGACGTGATTTGCCGCGAGGAGGAACGGTCCTTGTTCAGGAACGTTCTCCAAACCCTCACACCGCGCTATTTTACGATATGCCCGTGGGATGAAGATGCTCCGGAGAATCGTATAGGTCGTCATGGATGTAGATACATTCTCCGGCCAGCCATCACGAGAGAGCTTATGACATCTCTTCAGCGGAGTCTGTTTTCTTTGGCGGTTCTTCTGGTGTTGATCCCACAGAAGCTGCAGGTTTCTCTGGTTGGGCGGTTTCGGTTGGCGCGACGCCGTTTTTCTCTGATGGAGCAGCTGCCGGCTCTTCAGGTGTCACATCCGCCTTCTGTTCCGGCGGCACTTCTTGCGGTGCTTTCTCCGGTATTTCCGGTTTTGGTTTGACCGCGCCCTCGGATCCACCGACGACTTCCTCGGAGCTCTCCTTGATAATATCGATACGCCAGCTCGTGAGGCGCGCGGCAAGACGAACGTTCTGCCCGGAACGGCCGATGGCAAGCGAGAGCTGATCTTCTTTCACCTCCGCTTTTGCGCGCCGCTCCTCCTGGTTCAGTTGTACCGACAGCACCTTTGCCGGAGAGAGCGCATTGATGATAAAGCGCACCGGGTCATCCTCAAACTGGATAATGTCAATTTTCTCCCCGCCGATTTCCGCAATGATCGTCTGCACGCGGGTCCCGCGCTGGCCCACGCACGATCCCACAGGATCGATATTTGTTTCGGTGGTGTGAACGGCGATTTTTGTCCGCGATCCCGCTTCGCGAGCAATCGCTTTGATCGTGATCGCGCCGGAGGCAACCTCGGGAACTTCCAATGAGAAGAGCTTCTTCACCATGTCGGGATGTGCGCGCGAAACAACAATCTCCGGCCCGCGCGTCGTCGCGGTGACGGCGGCGATGTACACTTTGATTCGCTGCCCGGGGAGATAGCGCTCGCGGTCAATCTGTTCCCCCGGCGGCATGATCGCTGTCGCCCGGCCGAGGTCAATCAGCACGACGCGGCCCTCAACGCGCTGCACCGTGCCGGTGAGAATCTCGCCGACCTTGTCCTTGAATTCCTGATAGGTCGTTTCTCGCTCTGCTTCCCGCAGCCGCTGAATGATGACCTGCTTTGCCGTCTGTGCGGCCATGCGACCGTAGTTTTCGGGCGGAAAGAGTTCAGTCCGGATCACGTCGCCGATTGCCGCGTCCTTTTTGGTTTTTTTCACTTCAGAAACGGCAATCATCGATTTCGGATCAAACCGCCGAACCTTCTCTTCTTCGGCAGGTGCAGGAACCTCTCCAGTCCCGTCCGTCGGAGGAACCACTGGGGTTGCTATTTGTGGTGCAGCTGGTTGTTCCAGATCGGGCTCCTGTCCTTCTGCCCGCAACCGTTCCAGTTCCTCCTGCTGCTTCACGTATTCCTCATAGAGCTCATCCTCGACAACCTCTTTCACGTCAAACACGCGGGCCTGCGCCGTTTCGGGATTGAATTCCGCCTTGATATTCTGGTTCTTTTCGCCGAAATCCTTTCGATAGGCAACAGCGAGCGCTGCCTCGATGGTATCGAGAACGGCTTGGCGCGGAATGTTCTTCTCGTCGCAGATCTGGTCGATGGCGTCGAGGATTGGGGATTG
>JAZDGG010000089.1:0-2068 GCA_043807225.1 bacterium
CCGATTGAACCAACATTCACGCGATAAGGATTATAGGCAAAGTCGCCGGCGTCTACCCGTTGGTATGGTTGATTGATTTTCTTTCCGAGCGAATCATAGGCATGAAAAATACCGCCGGTGTTCGTGACTCCCAAAATGCGAAAAGTTGTTTCCGGATGATTAAAAGGCTTGACGCGTTCACTGTGTTCATGAATTAAGGGGGCAAGCCGCACAACAGGATAAGAGCTGCGTACTCGCGCCGAAAAAAACTTTACGTCCCAGCGCGCCAAATCCTTCCACCAAAGGGCAAAAGCGTGGGGAGCAAATGTGTTTGTCGCCATCACGCCGTTGCCTCCGAGAGAAAGAACTGCTCGGGATTGCGCCGGAATTCCCGATAAAGCTCCAAGCACGTCTTCGTGATGCCCGGCGGCTGGTTGTCATTGGGGACCAGCTCGTTTTGGTCCTGTTCACCTGTCGCGGTGATACCGACCTTCTCCGCTTCGTAGAGAAAAATCGGATAGGGAAATCGCTCTTTGAGCAAGGCGCGGGTTTCTTTTACAATGGTTTCAGCCATCCGCTTCTCATAGTCCGTCAATTCCTTTTGCAGTGTCTTCCGTTTTTCGGTATCCCGTCCATCCTTGGCTGCGGCAATCGCCGTCTTAAGTCGCTCTGTCTCTGTCGTGACGGCATCGGCATACTTCGCCTTTACCTCGGCATGCGCTGCAACCTGCTTGGCATCGAAATCGGCCTGTTCCTGCTCGCTAAACTTTTGCAGGAACAAGAGCGATGCTTTCACGCTCGCACCGGAGGAAAAGAAGGTTTCCTGGGGCAGGCTCACGACGGCCCGGATGAAGGCGCGGTTTTCACAGAACTCGCGTACGTAGGCGAGGGAGGGATTATTGAAGATGCCTTCAGGCAAAACGATGCCGAGCCGTCCGCCGGGCTTCAACAGGGAGAGGCAGCGTTCGATGAAGAGGATTTCAGTCTTGATCTTGGCCGACTTGACCCGTTTCTCGCGCTCCTTTTCGGTCCCGTTCCCTTTGGGCAGTTCAAAGAGGCTCGCGATGGGTTTACCCTTGGCGGCGGCGACGCGGGCCATCGCCTCCCGGTAGAGATCGCGGAACTCTTCAGTGTAGCGTTTCTCGGCTTCGCGGTTGAGCGCCGCATCGGATTCACGCACCACGTCCGTCGGCTCAACGTTCGCGCCAAAGGGTGGATTGGTGAGGACAATGTCGAAGCGGCCTTCGAAGATGCCGTTAACATTCAGGAAGCCGTCATGGTGATGCACGCCGCCGTGGCCGTCCCCGTGCATGATCATGTTCATCTTGCTGGTGCGGGCCATGCGGTCATTGGCGTCGGTGCCATAGATACAGCGGTTCGCAAGTTTCCACAGGCGCGAGTCGGTTTTTTCAGGGTCAAGGGTTCCCTGGATGGAGTCAAACTTCTCCCGCAGCATGGTCGCCATCTTTTCCGGCGAGAGTGTCTTGTCGGTTTTCGTCTCCTTCTTGAATGCCTGGTACTGAAGGTCGGCATCGGCCAGAATCTGTTGTCGCACGATCTCGAAAAAACGGATCAGAAATCCTCCTGAACCGCTGGCGGGATCGCAGATCACGTCCCCCTCTTGGGGCTCCACCATGCGGATCATGAACTCGACGATGGTGCGCGGCGTGAAGAATTGGCCAATATCGCCGCGAAAGGTACGGCCCAGGAAACGCTCGAAGGCGATACCCTTGATGTCCTCACTGGTTTCGGAAAGATTGTAGCGTTCTAGCAACTTGACGATTTCCCGACCCGTGGCGGGTTTGAGCCGGATTTCCTCATCGCTCTCAAAAATCTTGTCATCCGCGTAGGCCTCTTTGGTTTGCCCGAAGAGCGTGTTGAGCGGATGCTTGCCAAGTTGGTCATCAAGATACTCGACGCTAAAGAGGTTCTTCCGCGAGCGTTTGGTCCGAAGCTCTCGTTCGACATAGACCTTCACAAAGAGAATCTTGGCGATTTCGTCAAAGGCCGCAGCTGGGTCAAGCTTCTCGCGATTGCGGATGACGTTGTGGCATTCATGGAGCAGTTTTGCGAACTCATCCTCCTTGAA
>JAZDGG010000090.1:0-45423 GCA_043807225.1 bacterium
GTTCCTCAATACACCGAAGGTCTGATACAAACGTGGACAGGCCCAACCAGTCCCCTAAACAAAGGTGAGCTTTTAAAACTCTCCTCGGATGAATTAGGTAAGTACCTTCTTTCATGGCAACCAAAAAAGGGATGGGCGGAAGCGTCCCCGGATGGACTTGGCAGAATGCTGTCCGAAATCGTCTCGGAAAACCCCTTGAAGTATAAAAACTTAGCAGAATCACTCTTCGAGCAGAAAGCTCGCCCTATATATCTCTACGATCTCTTTTGGGGGCTTGAACTGGGGCTAAAAGCTAAAGGGAGCATTGATTGGACGGCCACACTAGCCACAGCAAAAAAAATAGTGTTGACGGAAAAGTATGAAGGGTTCCCAGAACCACTAGACGACCATGAATCAGGTTGGCGTTCAGTTCACCAAGCGATTGTCAGCCTGATCGGGCTAGGACTTCTTCGTGAAGAATATCGAATTCCGTTTGAATATCGGGAAACGGTCTGGGCCGTGGTCGAAAAGCTGTGTTCTCATGAAGAGCCGACGCCAGAATTTGAACAGAGGTATGGCGGGAAAAACATGGACCCATTAACGATGGCCATAAACACTGTCCGCGGTGAGGCCTTCCACGCTCTAATCCGGTACGCGTTGTGGTGCAACGACAACTTACACGGGATTGATGATTTGGAGAAAAGGACGGATCGTATGGCTTTAGAAGTAGAGCGAGTTCTCAATGAACATCTTGACCCCGGTGTCGATCCCTCGGTCACAGTGCGTTCTGTATATGGCCAATACCTTCCACAAATATCATACCTAAACTCTGAATGGTTAACCGCGAATATCACCAAGATCTTTCCAGCCGAACCAGATCTTGATGACCTCTGGAAGGCGGCTATTGGATCGTACTTCTATAATCGAGTTTACCGTGACCTATTTGCATTACTTGTCCCCGTTTTGAAAACCGGAATCAATAAGCTACTTCCGCATGAGGGCGACGAAGAGTATGAGAAGTGGGAAGAGGGTTTGGCGCACCAAATCATGCTGGGCTTCGCACATGGTTTTGATGGCGGTGAAGAACTCGCTAAACTATTTTTCCAGAAAGCGTCTTCATTGGTTAGTGGCAAAGCGATTTGGTTCGTTGGAGCAAATATACTCAACAAGTTTTTAAAGGAATCAGTGGATGGTTTGGGTGTGCAAATTCAAAAGCTGAAAAATCTGTGGTCAGAGTTTACGGCCAACGATAATCTTAACCCGGAAGTACTAGAGGGTTTTGGATGGTGGTTTGTGAATAGCCCGTTTGAAAAATTGTTTACGATACAGCAACTTCTCAAAACACTGGAAAAAACCAAGGGACGGATCGAATGGTCTAACAAGGTTCTTGAAGAGCTTCCGCAATATGCGAAGGAATTTCCCGAACTTACGATACAATGTGTCAAGCTGCTCCTCGAAGGGGAAGATTCGTTTGGTTCGCTCCAATATAAAGCGCCAACCTACATTCAGGTCATTAAGCTGGTTCAGGCTACAAAAAGCGTTCGGGCAAAGAAAGTAGCTGATGTGCTAAATGAGCTAGCGGAAAAGGGTCTGGAAAAAGAAGTAGAGGCTGCCTCAGGGGAGCTACCGATTGGATAAACAAGTCACCGACTACAGGAATCAGTATCCTACGACATACTTACTAAATAGTCATATGAATCACTCGCAAGAAAAAATAATTTCAAAGACAATATTCCTCGAGTTTCTCAAGTGTACAATAAATACTTAGCAACATATGTCCCAATACTATAACCCCCAACGTACGCGTAATCTCTACGATCCGGACAGCACCAAACCATACCGCTTGAGCCGGTCGAATATCGACCTCTTCCTGAATTGCCCACAGTGTTTTTATCTTGATCGTCGGCTCGGTGTAAAACGCCCGCCGGGGTATCCCTTCGCCCTCAATACGGCCGTAGACAAGCTACTCAAACGCGAGTTTGACATCCACCGCGCCAAAGGCACGAAGCATCCGCTCATGAAGAAGTACAGAATTGACGCGGTGCCATTTGCCCATGAAAAAATCGATGAGTGGCGAGACTCCTTACGACGCGGCATTGCCTATCACCACGCTGATACGAATTTCAGGATCACCGGCGGCGTTGACGATGTCTGGGCTAAACCGTCAGGCGCACTGATCATTGTCGACTACAAAGCTACGTCAAAGAGTGAGGAGGTCAATCTCGATGCGGACTGGCAAATCGGCTACAAGCGACAGATGGAGGTCTACCAGTGGTTATTCCGTCAAAATGGCTTTCACGTATCGGATACTGGGTATTTCGTTTATTGTAACGGCAATAGCGATGCAGAAGCGTTCGATGGCAAGCTTGAGTTTGATGTGAAAGTTATTCCATATGAAGGAGATGACTCATGGGTGGAACAAGCTATTCTGGATGCACATGCCTGCCTGAATGGGTCAGCCATTCCCAAACCGAACCCAGACTGCGACTATTGTAACTACCGCCGATCGGCTAACGAAAAAAAGTAACGATCAACATCTTCTTCTTTGAGCTCGAACCCTATATCGCAAAGTAGCATTTGGGCATACATGACCAGAAGAAAACGCACACAGGCAGACGCACAGCAAGGAATAATAGCTCTAGGGTTTATTATTCTTTTCCTTATTGGCTTGAAGAACCCCGGCGCTCTTTGGGCGCTCGTCATCCTTGGAGTAGTTATGGTTGGAGTTGTGGTGGTTATCCAACGGAGAGCGAGGGCCCGCTTTTTTCAAGAACAAGACACGTTAGAAAAACTCCGAAGATTGACTCCCGGTCAGTTTGAGGAATACGTCGTCGATCTCTTCCAGCAGCTCGGTTATAAGATGGAACGAGTGGGCGGAAGCTATGACGGCGGTATTGATGTGATTGCCACCAAAGGCGGAGTGAAACACTTCATCCAGTGCAAGAAGTTTATTACCCGCCAAGTGACGGTCCATGATGTTCGAGATTTCTATGGTGCAATCGTGGATGATCATTCCATGGCGAGGGCGTTCTTTATTACAACCAATATCTTCACATTGGAAGCGGAGAAGTTCTGCGAGGATAAACCCATCGAGCTGATTGACGGCCAGAAGCTTATGGGCTATGTGCGCCAAGCCGGAGTTGCCGTCCCAATAATTAATCAGGCAGAGACTGAGCGATGCCCTCGTGATGGAGGAGTCATCGTGAAGCGTGAAGGCAAGTTTGGCCCTTTTCTTGGTTGCAGCAACTATCCTCGGTGCGCGTATACAAAGTCACTTGAGGTCAATAACAAAGAATAGTATGCCCAAGATCCTCATTTTTGAAGACGATCGGATGCTCCGATCCATGTATGAAACCAAATTTACCATGGAAGGTTTTACCGTGGTCGGAAACGATCACCCAACAGAAGATCCGGTCGGCCTTATCATCAAAGAAAACCCCGCCATCATCATATCGGGTGTTGTTATGCCGGTCATGAGCGGATTTGATGCAGCAAAACTGTACAAAACCGATCAACGGACGAAAGGCATCCCGCTTATCTTCTTAACCAATCTTGGGCAGAGCAAGGATGTTGAGATGGGTAAGGAACTAGGCGCGGCTGCATACCTGATCAAAGCAAACCACATGCCGATCGAGATCGTGAACGAGGTTCGCAGGGTACTCAGATTACCGATACCTCCGGAAAAGCCGATCCCACCGCCTGGCGACGCTTGGCATGGGCCATCGGTTGGCGATCTGCCGCCGGATAAGCCGAAATCGTGGTGGCAGAAGTTATTCGGTCCAAAGTAGATCGACCTATCGTTGGCCCAACCGCTTAAGGAGAAGCTCGAACGTTTTTCTGGAGAATTGGCTGAGCTGCCACTTCGCCAATTTGCTGTATGGCTTTTCTCCAATATCGGTTGATGTCTTGATGGTTGGGAGAACCGCAGTGACCGCCTCATTCGCTTTTACCCAAGCCGCGTGTGTCCATGTCCAAACTTGAATGCCGCCACCCTCATAGCTCGGATCAATACATAATTGGAAACTTGTTCGCCCGCTATCATGTTCGGCGGTAATGGTGAAATACTTTGGTGTTTTGGTAGCGACGACGCCTTGAATGGATATTCTGTCTTCTCGTAAGTCATTGAAGAGGTCGAGAAACTCCTGTACTGGTCCCTGTTGTCCGACAGTGGTATAGGCTTCAATCAGTTCCTTGTCTGAAGGGAGCGGCGGCCTGGTTTTCTGAGTTAAATCTTTCTTCGTCTCGGCGCCGAAAAGGTGAGGGATAACGATCTCGAAGGATTCATGTTTGTAATACTTGAGTTCTACTGCGTATACGTCAAACTCGCTGTTCTGGTTCAGATAGACAATCAGATTTTTTAATTGCTCATGGAGTGTATCCATGAGCACCACGAACTTGAAACTTCCGTCCTGAAAGTTCCGCTGGATTTGTTGCAATAATTGACCTCGAGCTTCGTTGTTTAAACCAAAGTATTGTTGGGCACGTTCGCTGAAGTTTGGTTGCCCCTGTTTTTCCAGAGCACCGTCAATCTGATTGACAAACAGTTGGTAATCGCGCATTTCGCGCCAGAGAGCGGCCCCGTAGTCGAGGACTTGGGCCACAACAAGCCGCTTGTCCGCGTTGCGGAACAACTTGGTCTCGATCAGATAAATATTCCCGGCATTATCGATGCCGATGGCATCAATCGGGCCGCTTGAGGTCGAAAACTCCCGCGCGAGGATCAGCAGTTTGATGTCTTCACGGATATCATAGATCGGAACCGTTTCGGGATTATTGAAGATAAATTCCTGGAGCGGATCTTCGTGGGGAAATGGTGTAGGATCGACTTTCGTCGCCCGAGAACCTTTTTTTGTGATGATGATGGACATGGTGGTGGGTGATCCCGCTTGATTGTATCTATTGCATCGCCATTACACTCGGTGGTGTGCTTTGCTAATCATTTCACGGCCAAGTTTTGTGGCTTCTTGAAATACTTCGGACATCTTCCGGTTTTTGAAGGTCACAATGTTGTCTGCCCTAATTGCACTATTATTCCCAATGCCCCAATACGTTTTTTGTGAATTTTGAGTAGCTGGCGTGAGGACTTCGATGGTTCCGGTCATGACACCCTTATTGATTTCAAGACTGACGATCTGACTGTATTCGAAGGCGTTACATCTGCCGCCGAAGGTACTTCCGGCTTGAAAACCCCACTTGAGGATATAGAGTCGACGATCAGTGATCACCAGGCCTTCACCCCACGATCCTTTTAGCTTAGCGAGCACTTTCTCGTTGGCTTGCAGGTTTTTCTGCAACAACTTTTCTCCCCGTCTACCCAAATCATGTGAGAGTGTATTCATGGTTTTCGGATTAATATATACACAAAGCTCCGCCCCAGCCGGCAGCCTTTCGACCACCCATGCCCCTTTCGAGACATGACCCATCGCTGAGTAGCTGAGCACGGAGCTCAATATCAGCGATGGGATTTATTGCCATGCCGTTCCGAAGAACGGTTTAGGCAACATAGTTATTAGTGAAAGAACGTTCGGGCAGAATACCTTGGTCCGGAGGCCTCGAACTGCACTAAGTTTACTCGTATTCCAGGCCTTCTGCAAAGGTTTTATCTTACGTCATGGGTTTCTCCTTTGGTAAGTCGGTAAGAATATGTCGGTCTTTCAGGTAGAGCTTTGTCTTCAGGCATGACAGGAGTTCGCGCTTTTCTTCCCGTGATCCCTCTTGAAGGATGTACTTGGCGAAGCTCCGCAGATCGATATGACCGATCCTGGTCTTTATCAGACTGTCTCCGAGCACGCTCTCGGTGAACCTCCGAAACCGTTCCATCTCTTGCTGCAACTTTTCACGGGCGGTGATCTGGTTTAGCGGCAGCTTGTCCACGGTTCGCAGGAGTTCTGCGACCAACTCCTCCTCGCGGATGTACGGCTCGCCGCAGTCTATGCTTCGCGATTTGGTGCAGTTATAGTAGACATAGCGGCGGGTGGTGCCATTCTTGAATCTCTTGAACTTCTCCTGGGCGGTGATGCCAGATCCACACGCACCGCAGAGGAGCATGCGGGTGAAGTCGAATTCCTTCGTGCCTGGTTTCGTTTTCGGATGGGTGCTCATGCGGATTTGCACCTCTTCGAACAACTCTTTCGTGATAATCGATTCGTGGTTGACTGGGTGCCAATTGCCGCTCTTTTCTGGATACTCAAACATTCCGCAGTAGTAGGGTTGGTTGAGGATGCAATAGACCGTGCTTAAGGTGAGGAACTTCCCGGTTCGGCTCCGCAGTGGCGTATCGCGGCGTAGCCAGCGGTATATTTCACGTCCGCTGTAGCCGTGGTAGGCGACTTTCTCAAACATCTCCCGGATGAGCGGCGCACGTTCTTGATCCAAGAATATTTTCTTCTTGCCTTTGACTCCCTCAGGCTGGTTCAAGTATCCCAAGGGCGTCACTCCTGGCCGATACCCCATCTGCGCTTTGGCACGCAACCCGCGTTTGACGTTTTCTCCCCGGTTGTCATTCTCCAGCTTCGCTTGTGAACAGAGGATCATTAGGAGAAATTTGTCGTTCGGCGTATCGGCAAAGGTCTGGCCGTGCGTCCGGATGGCTTCTAGGTATCCGCTGTCCATGAGATCGACCAGAATGCCAAGATCACCAGCGTTGCGGCTCAGACGATCTGGCGCCCACGTAAGGATGCCGTTGAACGTGCCTTTACGGATGTCGGTCAGAAGTTCGTTGAAGATTGGGCGCTGGCCA
Source organism: bacterium (assembly GCA_043807225.1). Taxonomy (GTDB): domain Bacteria; phylum Patescibacteriota; class Patescibacteriia; order CAZCGY01; family CAZCGY01; genus JAZDGG01. The sequence goes on from JAZDGG010000090.1 coordinate 6,719, forward strand.
GACTGTTTGGCCGAGAAGCTCTCTTGTCGGACGTCTTTTACTTTCAGCTTCTCAAGCTTGGCCCGATCCAGCATCTCCTGAATCTGTGAATCGATGGAGAGTGCCTGTCGTTCGTCGTCCTCGCTGGACTTTCTGGCATAGAGGCAGTAGGTGACGGGTTTCGTCCGCATAATCGGCAGATCTGATTTCTGAATCACGCCGTTGATCACCTGCGGTAGTGCGATGGGGGCGGTGTTGGTGTAGATGGGCATAATGTGGTTCCTTTCTGGCGCTTGGGCGCCAGCCACACCATACCGCCCCGGGGTGAGGAGTCTAGTTGGTAAGCTGTAGGTAACTAAAGCCCCAGTAAGGCTCTAAAATACTCCCAAATGAGCTACCAACGGCTCCGGCGGCGAGAGGGGTCTAAGTCGTCTAATGTGACCCCGCAGCGATCGTACATCGCTCTGGCGTTCCCAACGACCCTGTGGGGTCGAGGTTTATCACTCGCTCGAATTTTGAAGAGCAATGTGGAAAAGGCATCAGCGAGGTCATCGCAACGCTCGAACCCAAATCCCGTGATCTGGGCAATCAATTCCTCAGCTCCACGTTTCGGGAATAACACCTTTTTCGTCTCTACCAGCGTGCTGACGAGGGACAGTCTCTCCCGTTTATCCATCGAGCCGACCGCAACGCTTTCTGCCGGGAACCCATCGTCCTTCAGTTGCTGAATAATGGACGCCTGGTACGCCACATCCTCAATAAACAGTTTTGACAGCTCCTGTCCGGGTGCCAGGGTTCGTGACAGGCATTTCGCCTTCTCGAGCGTCCTTGGGAAATCAAGCCGCTCATTGACGGGATTTGGGAGGATCATGATTCGCAGCGTGTCCTTATTTCCGTAGATTTTCGCTGAGACCATCGCCGTTCGGTTCGCTGTCTCCCGCAGCGAGATAGCCAAATCGATGCCAGTTGCGGTGTGGCGATAATTAGGAATCTCTGGAGGTGCTGCTGGATCGTAATATTCGAGCCATTCCGGTTTAATCACCTGGTTACTGGGACTGAGGATTTTAAGCAAATACTCCCGGTACCAGGTCACTTCATCGACAATGGTTCGGCGCAAGGTTTCCACTGCCTCCATATTCGGAAACTTGCTTTTCCACAAAATTTGACCCTGCTCATCGACTAGGGGATAACGGCGGACGATGCCGCTTCGTTTATTCTCGTCAATTTGTCGGCTCAGACGCATGAGGAGCGAATCCTCATGCAGCATATTTCCGATCATGATAATTTTCGTTCCGAGGTCACCGAGAGGAATGATCTCTCCCGTGAACCAGGCATAATCCTTGTCACGCTGTTCTAGTGTTTTGACTGATTCAAGACTCTCGACATCGTCGGCGATAATCAGGTCAGGACGATTCTCCCAATGTCTGATACCCCGAATCGCTTGTTCGCTCGATGCCACCATAATCCTGGCTCGATACTTCGGTATCACGACGGACATCGCACCCCATTGATCACCGTCCTCAAACGGTCCAAGTTCCCGCTTCAGCATTTCGTTATAGTCCATTTCGTTTCGTAGATTAGCCATCAGGATACGGGCTTGGTCTTTATTCTCGGTGAGGATCAGGACGAATTTGCGTCGCTGTCGGCCGATGATACTCCAGATCGGGTAGGCCAGACTGAAGATGGTTGATTTTGCCGATCCCCGAAAAGCTAAAATGATCGCCAGTTGAATCGTATCCGATTGTCCAATCCGGAACATTTCGCGGTGGAAGTCAGCCGTTTCGTGTTTCACGTAGTGGCCGAAGTATGTTGGGAAGAACCAGGCGAAACTCTGCGGTGCGACGCTTTGTCGGACTTCTGGGTCGTCGATCATCGCGTCGATGATGGATTGATCTTCATTTTTGGTCATTTGGGTTGTCTCCTTCGGTGAGATTTGATAATTTCAATGCTCGTCGAATCAGCGCTTGCTGTTCGGGCGTAAGCGTGAGATCGTGAACGGTCGCTTCGACTTCGACTTTGGTTGAATACGCCTTATGCCGATGTTTCAACCAGAAGATGATAGCCGACAAGTTCTTGTTTTGAATCGCTGAAAGTAGATTCGCTTCGGCCATATCATTCATCTTGTCGATACCTTCCTGTGAGGCCTCTTCTGCGAGCTTTGAGAACTCTTCGTCGTTGTTTCGAAACCTGTAGTAGGTTGCGCGAGAGACACCGCTCTTTCCACACGCGACTTCGATATTCGGAAACTTACGGAGCATTTCGATCAAGAGTTCCTTTTGTTTCTTTTGACGACGCTGGATAATCGAGCTAGACATGGTTGATCCTTTCCGGTTTATACCCTGTTAATTTTTCCCACCGCCGAAGGATAACCTGGGCGTATGTGGGTGATTTCTCCATCAAGAAGCATCGACGTTGCATCTTGGTGGCAGCGATGAGTGTTGATCCACTCCCACCGAATGGTTCGAGGATTAAGTCGTGTCGTTTCGTGAGAACCTTGATGTATGGAATAAGGATTTCCAGCGGCTTGGTGCCGAAGATAATTCCTTGTCCCGAACTCTTCTCGTCTGAGGCGTGGTACTCGATGAAGTCCGTCGGAAGATACTTCTTGCCCTTTTCGTAGTGCTCCCAGTGCGGTTTTCCCGCGATGGCATAAAGCGCCGTTTCGTATTCGTTCTCGAGCAGTTCCAGTTCCTTCGTGTTTATTAGGCCGCGATGCTGAGTGGAGGTGCCGACCATTGCAATATCGTGCTTTGAGAAGAAGCGGTACTTGCCGGAGAAACCCTGCTGACGATTATTCAGATGCCACACTATCATGTTTTTGATTTTCCAATGCTTTTCCATCGCGCCCCAAATAACCCTGATGTTCTTCCAATTTTCGTAGATGATAATGGAGAAGTCTGGCTTCTGAACTTTCGCGACGTTGGCCATCCACAGCTCGCTGAAGTTTTCGGGCAAGACATCAGTTTCAAGGTAGCGGCGATTTCTCTTTGCGCCGAATCCAGTGGTGGCGTTGCTGTGTCGCTTTCCTTTGAGATAGTCCAAGATGTATGGCGGGTCCGTGAAACACATGTCCGCCCGCTCTCTTCCCATGAGCTTCAGCATGTCCGATTCAACCGTCGAGTCACCGCACATCAAGCGTGATTCGCCGAGGCGATAGACATCACTTTTCTTGATGGTGATTTTCTTGATATCGAGCTTGGCGAGTTCTTTCGATAAATCAAACATTTCCGGAACTTCTGGAGTTTCGAAGACTTCGTCGAGTTCCTCGCTATTGAACCCTATGTTTGCGAGAAAACTCTCATCGAACTTGGCAAGGAGGCTAAGGTCGAACGCCCCCGTATTTTTATTGAGACGAACATTGAGCTCTTTTTCTTTTCCAAGGTCCGGAATATTAACGAACACACATGGTATTTCCTTATAACCCAGCTCTTTCGCCGCCTTTAAGCGCATGTGGCCACCGATGACCACATTTCTTCTCTTTGGGGCTGAATTCACGATGATCGGATCGACTAACCCGAATCGCTTGATTGATTCTTTGAGCTGACCCAGTTGCTCCGGCGAGTGCGTTCGGGGATTGTACATCGCCGGACGCAAATCCTTGATCGAAACTTGGTGGATGGTGAGTTGTTGATTGTTCATACGCGTCTTATTTCTTAATAATGAGAACTTTTCTAAGGGAATTTACTTTGCTCAGGAGCGACGACTTGAGCTTGATGAGGTTGATTTTTTCTTTAGAGTACGACCTCGGATGCGCCTCAATATCTCGTAAGGTCGCTTGATACCATTGAATTTGCGCCATGAACTGATTTCGTGATTCGTCATTCCAAACTCGAACAATTTCATCGATAAGCCTTCTCGTTGTTTGACGTGATAGCCCCAGTTTTGAGGATATTTCTGACACATTGAGATACCCCGTTTGTTGCAGATGAGTTTTGATTTCCTGTATGATGCGCTCCCGGACTTCGGGAAGGAGATTCCCATCCAGCGTTCGTTCCTCGGGTTTGATAAGGGAAAGTTCTGAATTTGCCATATGATTAGTGATTAATTCGCTTACCAGTCTAAAGTTTGTAAGTAAGTGGATAAAAAACCGCCCAGTCGGTCAGACTGGGGGATTCATTAAGGATAGATACCTAATAATAAGGTGTCGTGAACGACGCGTGTCAGAAACTTTTCGCCCATGGTATGTAGGTGGGGCGAAGCTGCCCTCTGACGAGAGCACCACGAATAAATGGCTCTATCCTACTCTGCCTCTTTCGGGTAAGTTGTGGAGAACGTTTTTATCTGTCTCAACGGTAGCGCTCTTGGAGAAAAAGTCAATCCTAGATATCCACTCTCGAAGACGCTGGATCACTCATGATAACTCTTGACTGGCTGATGGTTGTTAATAAATTCCTAATTCTCTTTGAGCAGAAATACTTGGTAATGAATCCCACCACTCTCAGCCAAGATATTGAGATAAGGAACCACCAACTTTCATGGCCGAGAGCATGAAGGATTTTCTCTCAGATGCTTCTCATGAACAAACGAAACCTTGATTATATCGTCGAAGCGTGCGACAATGTGGTCGATAAATTTTTTGTTGATCATGCCCAAACGCCGTCAAAAGAAACGAATAGTGAAGCGCGCGTCTGCGCCAAAACGATCGATAAGCGCCGTGAAGATCCAAACTCTCCGTACGCTTACCGATCAAATCGGAGAGATTATCCCCGCTACATCTTTTAATAACCGAGGGCTCTGTTTTGCTCGCATCGCGAAAACCAATGGATTAAAGAAGATGTGGCCCGAAGACGGTTCGAAGAAGGATCGAATCTTCACTTTCCTTCAGAAAGTATATCGGAGTCATCCGAGGATGTTTTATAAAATCTTCCGTGAAAATTTGCCCCTGGGAATTGAGCGTCGGCACAAAGCTGGTAGTCCGGTACTAAAAGCGGAGATTGAAGAACTCAACAAAACATTGAAACTGCTCAACGTGAATCTCTCGACTGAAATTCATGGGTTAGATTTGCCCGCCGAACGCCCCTCTATTGTGCCGCCTCCGTACGAGTTCAAAAAGATGGTGGATAATATGTCGTTGCACCCGATACTGCAGCCGCAATGCATCAAACTTTTTACTGATGGTCATATTAACGAATCGGTACGAAAAGCACTTGAGAAATACGAGAAACACGTTCAGCAGCTCTCCGGTCTGATTGATCCGATCGGGAAAGGATTGATGGCGAATGCTTTTTCTGAAACCAGCCCCAGGATTCGTATTGGCGATATCACAACCAAGCGGGGTAAGTCGCTACAAGAGGGGATCAAATTTCTGTCGATGGGAGCAATGGAATTTTGGAGAAACCTTCTGAGTCACGGTGACGAAAAGCAAATGCCCCACATCGACGCAATAGCCATTTTAGCCACCGTCAGTCATTTGTTGTATTACATCGAAAATAATCGGATGGCATAATATGCAAATCACCATTTCTTTTAATTGGCCGCCAGCAACCGAATCCGCACGCGTATTCTTCGGTTCATTCAATATAGAAGATCCTAACTTCTTGGTAAAAGTGGGCGTTATCACGAAGGCCGATCCGGTACACGTGCGTTGGTTGAAGGCTCAGTTTCTTGATAATGACATGCTGAATGACCTTACATTCGATGTGAAACGAGGCGATAAAGTAGTCGTGGAAAAATATGCGAAAGAAAATAAGACCACGCCTGTCGGAAGTTATAGCTGGGATACGGGCGAGAAATGGCCACCGGAAGCCAATGGCGGTACGAGCACTGATATTCCATGGGCATTCTGATTTGTAAACTTTCGATGAAAAAACGGCTAGTATCGTGCCCGGGTGCATCCTCAAAACCATCGAAATGAGACATGAAACGCAACCCCTTAAGGTCTGTCTCATTTGTCTCAAATCTCCCTGAAAATCGCTAAAGACCCACAAACCCCTTCAAAGGGTTGGTTCTAGACCGGAGTGGCGAGCCAATCATCAACGCTGCTTCCCAACCGACCCCTCTCCGGTTCGGTTGTGGTGGGTTGTGATACAATCTCTGCGTAGCACGTTACTATGCAGGCAACTCATCTCCACAAAAAAGTGAACGACCTCCAAACGCAGTTTGGGGATTCTCGGCTTGCACCAATCTATGGAGCGGGGTGTATCAAGCATCCGGTGCTGATGCTGGTTTTTATGAATCCGACGGGAAAGAACGTTGCCGCAAAGAAGTCCTGGCGAGGTTTACGGGCGCCATGGCTTGGAACAAAAAATGTCTGGAAGTTGCTCCATCGCATCCGTGCCATCTCGACGGCTCATTTTCGCGCGACACAGCAATTGAAACCAAGTGAGTGGACGCCGGCGTTCTGCAAATCGCTCTATAGCGAAATAGCAACACATCGGATTTTCATTACGAATTTAGCGAAATGCACCCAACAGAATGCACGGCCGCTCGCAAACACCATTTTTGAAAAATATCTGAAAGTTTTTCAAGAGGAAGTACAATTCGTCAAACCGGAGAAAATCATTCTTTTTGGTAATCAAGTAAGCTCAATTCTTCTGCGCAAGCGGATTTCTGTTCGCGATTATCCAGGTATACAATATGAAAGAATCACCATCAGCAATGCCCAGTATCTCGCATATCCAACGTGGTATCCTGTTGGTCAGGGGATGAGGAATCTTCATTTGGCAATTCAAAGAATCCGCAAGATTATTGCAGAGATATAACGATGCCCCCGTCCCTTGTGGGGCGTCATTGCCTGTCTCTTTGGAGAGAGAATCTCTCCTACCTCAGCGAAACCAGCGTTGCGACGGCGACGATGAAGAGGAAAATCGTAATGACCCAGCCGAACGTTTTCAACACCGGGCCGTTTGCATGGCTCCCCATAATCTTCTTGTTGCTCGAAAGAAGAACGATCATGACCAGAGCGACGGGCGCCACGATGCCGTTCAGCACCGCAGCGTAAATGAGCGCCTTGATCGGGTCGAGGCCGAGAAAGTTGATAAAAAGCCCCACAGCCATCGAGACGATGATGACGCCGTAAAACGCGTAAGCATCCTTTAACTTTCGGTAGAGCCCCTCCTTCCAGCGGAAGCTTTCTGAGAGCGCATACGCGGCGGAGCCGGCGAGCACGGGAATCGCGAGCAAGCCGATGCCGATGATACCGACGGCGAACAGAAAATAGCTCGCGGCACCCGCAAGCGGGCGAAGTGCCTCCGCGGCTTGCGCGGCGGTCTGAATGCTCGTGATGCCTGAGGCGTGCAGCACTGCCGCGCATGCGAGGATGATGAAAAACATCACCGCGTTTGAATAGAACATGCCCGTCCAGACGTCCACGCGCATAGAGTGGATATGCAGGGAATTCACCGCATGCACGCGCTGAGCAATCGTTGTCTTTCCATGAAGGATTTCTTCCTCCACCTCCTGCGATGTCTGCCAAAAGAAAAGGTATGGCGAAATCGTGGTCCCGAGAATCCCGCAGATGAGAATAATCTGATCTTTCGAGAATGTTATTGTCGGGATAATGGTGTGGTGCAGAACGCTCCGCAGATCAATTCCGCGGATGGTGATCGCAGTGACGACATACGCGAGCAGCACCAGAGACAGCCACTTGAGATATCGGGAATAGACGGAGTATGACGTAAAGATTTGAAGCAGCACACAAACGACGGTAAATGCGATCAACAGCAGCCCATAGCGAAGCTCAGGGCTCAGAAGCCGCGTCGCTTCTGCCATCGCGCCAAGGTCCGCGCCGATATTGAATGTATTGGCGATGAAAAGCAAGAAGGCGCTGAGATAGAGCACCCACCGCGGAAAGTGCAGACGGATATTTGACGCGAGTCCGCGTCCGGTCACCAGCCCGATGCGCGCGCACATCTCCTGAACGATGGCCATGAACGGGAATGTGAACGCCGCGAGCCACAGCAACTGAAAACCGTAGCGGCTGCCCGTTTGTGAATAGGTTGCAATGCCCGAAGGATCGTCATCCGCGGCGCCGGTCGTCAGTCCCGGCCCAAGCTGATGCCAGAACTTCCCCGCTTTTCGTATCGGCGATTCTTGGGCAATCTTCTTCTTGATGGATCGGTGATGTTCGGCAGGGGAGAGCGTCGGTTGCTCCGTCGGGGTCGGGTGAGCCATGGTTGATGGAGAAAAGAGAGTACCTGTAGTGTACCAGAGCCCGGCGGAGACCGGCCAGCGCGCCTTCGCTTGCATTTTTTCGCCATTCCTCTATACTATGAAATTGCCCGTTGGACTGTGCGAAAAGGGGGGAGAGTCGTCAGTCCAAGCGAGCAGATTCGACGCATTCGGCTTCGTTCGAGGAGGCCGAGAGCGAATGAGCAACATCCTCGGACGAGAGATTATTAACGGGATTCAACCGTGGCAAAGAAGTTATATGTTGGTGGTCTGTCCTACGATACCACCGAAGATGGTCTGCGCGAGGCATTTGCTAAGGCAGGCTCGGTGGTTTCAGCCACCATCATTCTGGACCGGATGTCGGGTCGCTCCAAGGGTTTTGGATTCGTGGAGTACGGTGCCGACGAAGAGGCTCAAGCCGCCATTGATATGTGGAACGGCAAAGAGCTCGACGGCCGGCGTCTTACCGTCAACGAAGCACGCCCAATGACCCCACGCGCACCGCGCAGTGGTGGTGGATTCGGCGGCGGACGCAGCTCCTCGAACTGGTAATTCACTTCGAGAAGATGAAGCTCGCCCCTCGGCTCACCCCGCTCAGCGGGGTCGCTCGGGGCGAGTTTTGGTTTCTCGACTTTTTTCTCAAAACAGCGTAGGATGCTTCTACTGTTCTTTTCGGCAGGTAATGCATCGCTTCAAGGAGGAAGTCATGCGTCGAACACGGGGTTGGTTGTTGCAGTGGTTCGGTCTCCTTCTGCTCTCATCGCCGCCGGGCACCGTTCGGGCGACGCCTCCTGGCGTCAATTGGAGCATCCGTCTTCAACACGCCATTGTTTCCCATCCGTGCGAGGGGGTTCGCGATACGCTGAACACCCTTATCATCAACGGGGATGTCCTGCTCAACTTCGAGGAGGGTCTTGCGGGTGCCGGATCCGGCGACGCGACCATCTTTTTGGCGGCGATCGATGGTGGCGACATCCGTCCGGTGCTCAACGTCAGCCCGTCGGTTCTCGACGATGCCGTCGACGACACCTACCGGTATCGGGTGCTCTGGCACGAATATGTGCTTCTGCGCAAACTGCTTCTTGGCCAGACGTCGGCGGAGTACTTCTCTCTCAAGGAACGAGGGACGATCTACACCGAGGAAGAGCTTCGTACAGTTTTTGTGAATGAAGTGGATGCGACGTGTGCAGAGTGTCAGCTCGCGATAAGCAAGAACTGGCCAATTCAAGATTCGCTCTGCGCTGCCTTTCTGGCAGACGGGAAGCGCGGCGTTCGTCGGGAGCTTGCCAGTCGATACGCCACAATGCCGCAATGGGAGCGCCTGCTCCCACTACTCGAGCAGCTCTGCCGTGGCGTGGCGGTCTCCGCTTCTCCATCATCGTTCTTCTAAGACCCCATCTGGGGTCTTTTTCCTATAAAAAATAATATCGAGAAATGAGTCCGGAAGCATTTCTGTGGAAAAACAAAACCGCCTCTGTTCGGCGGCCCTGTTTCGCTGCCCCCCACCTCATTTGCAGCGCGGGTTGAACTGACACTTGATGCAGCCCCAGGTCTTGCAGATCACCTCCGGTGCCGGTTGACTGATGGTATATGCGGAGACGAGCGGTGTCGCGATGAGCGCGAGAAATGCTGCAATGACGAGACCGAGAAGAAGTTTTTTCATCGAATCACCCCCTTACGTTGATTATTGTTCACTCAAGAAAAACCTCGTCGATCGGCTGTGACCGACGAGGAAGAACTTGAAAGAACCGCCTTACCGGATGAGGATCATCCGGCTGGTCTGTTTTTGATCGCCGATGGTCCCTCGCGCAAAGTACACGCCAGCGGCCACCGGTCGGTTCTGCTGATCAACACCCTTCCAGAGCACCGAGTGCGCACCGGCCTCGACCACCTCGTTGCAGAGGGTCGCGACCAGACGTCCAGACACATTCAGCACCTCGATCGTTACTCTGCCCCTCGCCGCAAGGCGGTACCACAGACACGTTTCGTCCTTAAAGGGGTTGGGGGCGGAGGCAGCCCAGCTGGTCACGTGAAGTCCTGCAGATCCTGCAACGCCGGTCGGACCGGGCATCTGTGGAAAGTCTGCCAAACCGACCGGCCAGCCGTAGACATGCGCCGTGCTTAGGTAGTCGATCAGTCCGGGATGTTTGGCGGCCAGCGAACGGATTGCTTGATACGCCACGTCGTAGGTATCAAGGCACTGCCCGCTGAAGCGCCACTCCATTATCTCGCGCATGAACAAGAGATGTGCCCGGCCCCAGGCACCGCGGCCGTGTGAGATCCAGAATGAGGCCGTGGTTCCGGACGGCGGCGCGGTTGTCCACATCTCGACCATTGAGGTGTTTCCGGTATTGATCCGGTCAGCGTCCCCGAAGTCGCAGCCCGGGAACCACGCAACGATCCGTTGCTGCCGTGGGACCAGACTCATCGTCCAGGAGGGCGAGAAGTCGTTCTGAATGAGCAGCGCCGGACTTCTCTGGCGAGTCGAGATATAGCCGCTGCCGACCATCTCTCGAATGCCGCCTTGGACAACATTCACCGCTGCCGCCCGCCGAACCGCCAGGTCGTAACAGTCGGTAAACTGCGAATCCTTCACCAGGATCGAGGATATGCCGTGCGCCTCGTACAGACCGCGAACGGTCTGCAGTGTGGCATCCGGCTCGGTGACGGGCGTACACCAATCCAGGTCACCGTCCAAGATGAATGTGCTCGGCGAACTGATGTGTTGATGGTTGAGCTCGTCGAGCATCGTCTGGACGGCGTTCTGCACCTCTTGCAGATTATCCGCGGGGATTCTCCCCAACGGAAGGTCAGGAATCCGGTCGAAGTCGAAGTCGACGAGCCAGGCGTCATGCACGCACGAATTGCCGAAGTAGCAGATGCCGGTTGAGTCCGGTGAGTAGTACGTCCCCAGTACGTTCTTGGGTGAATTGACGTCCTCATACGCTTGGCCGACCAGGACCACGCGTGGCTGTACCCCCACGGGGTTTTCCTGCCACAGTCACCCGTACGGCTCAAGCGCTATCCAGATGTCATTAGGATCGTTTGTTGTCAGAAGCGTCGCCGCCGGTCTGCCCATGCTCGCGAACTTATCGATCACGGGCTGGCAGGCCAACAAGAATTCCGGCTTGCTCGAGACGAAGATGTACCAGGGGCGTTCCGTTCGGCTGCCGCCGTTGCCGCAGATCGGTTGTCCGCGGTACGGCGGACGCATCGTGAGCTGCAGGTCAGGCGGGTAGTCGTTCCCAACGCTCATGATCGTTGCGAAGTTTTCAGGTTTCGCGCTGACCATGAATGGTCGGGAGCGGGTTTCTTTTCCCGCCTGATCGTGCTCGACGATTTCGAACACCGTATCGTCCGTGCCAGCGAGTTCTACAAAATACGCCGCCGGGCGGTTCTCATCGATGATCGCCGCCGCTATCGTGGCGCATTTCGTCAGGTCGCGCCCATTTCCGGACAGAACGTCGTAGCCGATACTCCCGTGCTGGAACTCCACCTGCCAGTAGACGGTTGTGCTCCCGTTCTCAGGAAAAGCACCGCAGGAAGCGAAGCTAGCAGCCCAGTTGTCGCACTCGGCCTGACTCGCGTCCGTATAGAATTCCCAGTCGAAGTCGTCGCGATTCGGTCCCCGCCCGATGCCTAATGAGATAATGCCGCCATCGAGCTGGTGCCCGCCGGTGTTGCTGACCGCCTTTTTCGCATCGGCATAGGCGTATACGCGAGCCGGACAAGTCAGAGGGACGACATTCGCGGTGATGGTGTGGTCGTCAAGCCACTGAGGTCCGTTGACATAAGGAATTTCTCCATTTTGGATTACGTAGCCGTCGGTGACTCTGATGATGTCATTGGGGTCATTCGCCCTCATGCGCGTGTCAAACTCCAGCGAGACGGTAAACGGTCCGGCGTCGTGGTACATCCGCCCGGCCGACGGCTCCCAGGAGACGACCGTCGGCGCCAGCACCCAGTGCCCGCCGCCTTCATGCCTGATCGTATCGCATCCGGCGACCGCGTTGACCAGTGTGCGGCAGGCCACCGACGTCCCGTCATATCCGTCGAGATGACGAAAGATGATATAGGATTCGGTTCCGATGCGGCCGTTCGTAACATGAGCGGGATAGGACAGTGTTGCATACGATCCCCAGCGGGGTGACAGAAACCAGCTGTCGCAGCAAGCGGTGTACACAAGACCCGAGCGGTTCAGGGCGTGGTATCCGCTGTACTTGCTCACCCACAGGTCCATGAAGTAGATCTTGTAAGCGTCCGACTCGACCCAGGCCTGACACTCGGTCAGACCATTAAGGCCGTAGGCCCCGGTGAGTTCATTGAAGTCGTCCGTCCAGTTCTGCAGACCAGATTCGTCTTTCTTGTACGTCGCGACGAGAAGCGCCGCGGCGCTTCCGTGCGTGTCAAGGATCAGCAAACCGACGCCCTTCTCGATGAAGTCGATCAGTTTCTGCGGCCGGCACTGTGGGGAAGAGGAAAGATTCGAATCCTTCTTGTAGTCGAAGTCGTATCCTTGGTGGGTGACCGTCGTGTTCATATTGCCATATGTCGCACTGCCGAACTGCCAGGCGCAGGGGAACCAGCCGATCGCATTGTTCGACTCCGGCGCATCATTGAGCGCAAACGCGGATGAAGAGAACAGAAGAAGGAGAAGCGCCGCGAGCACAATGTGCTTGCTCATCGCCCTCCTCCTTCTTTGATGATGTCCTGAAGCGCCTCCTTGTTGAGCGGGCCAATGATATCCATCAGGCCGCTTTTAGCTGCTTCGATCTGCCGTTCAGCTTCGTCAATGGACGATACGGTCTGGGCATAGCCCGAGCCAATGAATACGATCCGGTTCCATTTCCATGCATTGAGTAGAAGCTGCTCCAAGTCCAGCGCCTCGGCGTACGGGTCAATGGGCATTTCGCTGTGTCGCGAATCAACACCCGGAGGGCTCCCAACGCCGATGGGATACCGCTGCGAATAGAATTGCACCCGCAGCTGCCCCTGTTCGTCGAACCAGGCGTTCGCGACAAGGGGAGAAGTGCGGTATACCGATCGCATGGCTTCGAACGCCTCTCGGGATGTGTACGGCCGACCGGTGGCTCGTGCGGCGGAATCCGCTCGGCAATCAAGCGCGAAGCGATCGCGTGATGCGAACGACGGCTCAAATGCTGGGGCGGACGGCATCGGACAGATCGGAATTCCATGGCAGAACAGTACCTGCCCTGACCAATCGAGATCATGCGGCGGTGGGTACTTCACACCATGAAGGTAGACCGGGACTGTGGCTTGGAAGGTACCCGGCAGACCTGCCGTCAGCACGCTGTCGGCCTTCGATGCCACGAGAGTTCCTGCAGCGGACGGCGGCGCCAAACTGATCGTTGCCGCCAGCACGGTGAGCATGATCGACAGACGTTTCATCGGTCGTTCCTCCTCTTGGGTTGATCATTTCCTTCCAGTATCTGAGATGGGTTGTCAATGACCGGCGAGATCGCGTTGAGCGTCCCGTCTCTCTCGTTCGTGACGAACGGAAGAGACGCAGAAGCCGAACAGCCAAAGATGCGTTCCGATGGTATGGGAGCGCGCGCGGTTTTCTGGCCGTGTCGGTTTCGCTACTCGCTCCCGGCAGTCCTCGTCCAGCCCCGCTCGAGGGGCTTGCGCAAGCGACCAACATCCAGACTGCCATTCATCGCATCATCGTGGTTTCTCTCCGCTTTTTCTATGCGGCGAAACCGATAGTAAAGAGTGTTCGGGGGAACCTTATTCCCTGAAGAATTCTTTGTCAAGACCCGCCAGAATATGCAAAAAAACACAGCCGACTGCGGCTGTGCGGTGACTGTCAGTGCGAGAGAGGGCACGTGGCGTTCTTGGGATAGATCTCCTGCATTGGTTGCGGGTCGTCGCTGGTACTCACCGTCCATCGCAAGGAGTTCTCTGCCACTGCACACGCGATCGCCGTAGAATCTCCTCGGGCGACCGACCTGCGAAAGAGGGTGGTGATCCTTGTCGTGTCACTGATGACCCCCGCCTGGCCGAGTGAATCAAGCTGCAGATACGTTCGTTCCTTCTCGCGATCCAAAGAAAGGGCAAAGGTAATCTGCTCGATCGCCAGCCATCCGGGGCGGTTGGCGAGCGGCCGTCCGACGGTCGCTTCATTGAACCAGATGACGTGAGGATCCAGGTGGAGTGAGTCGACCGTCGCTGTTTCCAGCGGTACGGAGCTTGCGGCATTCGAGAAGCCCGTGTTGATCGGTTGACCCAAGAGGAACAATGCAAGCGTAACGACGACTACGATCGCCACAGAGAGTATCCAAAACCAGAAGAAGCGCATAGTTTCCTCCCGTGGATTGAAAGAACGCATAGACGGGGCAACACTAACCCTCGAAACACTTTGTGTCAACCCCGCTACTTGCGAGTCATTCTTCCGGATCGTATTCGCGAGTAACAGGGTCAAGCCAAGCGGGATGCCGTAATCATCGTTCCACCGAATGGCGGGACGACCGTGTGCGCTGGGAACTTTGAAGTAAATCCGGTAGACTGCGTCCATGCGCCCAGGAATTCTTCTCGTCAACAAACCCTCCGGCATGACGTCGCACGATGTTGTCGACGCTGTCCGCCGCATGACGGGCGAACAGCGCGTCGGCCATGCAGGCACCCTCGATCCGTTTGCGACGGGCGTACTTGTGGTTGGCGTCGGGCGGGAGGCGACAAAAACCCTCGGGTGGATTACGGCAAAGACGGACAAGCGGTATCACGCAACCGTCCGACTTGGCGCAGAAAGCGATACCGGGGATCCCGAAGGGGTGATCCGAGAGCGAGAGAATGTTCAACCGCCGAAGAAACAAGAGATTGAGCGCGTTCTTCAGACATTTTCGGGTATGCACGAACAAGTTCCACCCGCGTACTCGAGTGTCAAAGTGCATGGAGTCCGGTCGTATGATCGAGCGAGGCGCGGAGAGCATGTTGTGTTGCCGCCGCGCACCATAACCATCCACTCTCTCTCCATCCGGCGTTTCACCTGGCCGGAACTCGAGATCGATGTAACCTGTTCCTCCGGCACGTATATTCGTTCGCTTGCACGTGATATTGGCGAGAAGCTCCGAACGGGCGGATATCTCACGATGCTGTGTCGAACGGCGGTTGGAGACTACATTCTTGAGCACGCGCATACGCTTGAGGAGATTGCTGCGGCACCAGAACAATTTCTGCTTCCTGTGCCGCGGAATACCGACAGCGTTACTTGAAGCATCATCGTACGGTCAACTTAGTCATCACAAATTCCAAGTGGCATTTCGTTCCTGCCGCTTTTCTTTACCCCGGATCAAGTCCGGGGCAGGCTCCAGAAAAGCGATGAATCGAAAAGTCCGGCTGAGTCTCGTGCCGAAGGCAGACTCGCCGTACTTGATGTATCAAGGGAGGCGGGCACTCGGATACCGCAGCAACGTTGTTTGCCTACACGTTCAGATTTCCCCCAGACCCCAAAACCGCTTGGCAAATTGTGCAAATATTCTTGCCATAGCCTTGACCGTCCTCACGATCCGTTCTATAGTAACTCCTACTTGGTTTGTAGGAGTTTCGTGTTTTTCATATGATACACGTCTCAATGAAACTGGATTACGGTCTGCTCTTTCTCGTCGCGCTTGCAGAAGAGAAAGGCCGTAAACCGCTCCCGCTCCGTCGCATCGCCGCGGAACGGCATCTTCCGTATCGATTCCTGTCCCAGATTGCCGCGCCGCTGCGCAACGCGGGGCTTATTGAGGCAAAAGAAGGCGCACGGGGAGGATATAGATTAGCGAAAAGTCCGCGAAGTATTCCCGTGGGCAATATCCTGCGCATCCTTGAAGGAGGCGTTCGCCTCGTCCGTTGCAACCCGGGAACACAACGGGACTGCCCGAGCGCAGGCGCATGTTCACTTGCACCATTTTGGCACGGAGTGAATACACGTCTCACGAGTTCACTCCAGGCGCTCACGCTTGCCGATCTTCTCCACTCGCGACGCGAGAGATGAAACCCCTGCTTTCCATCACCAACCTTCATGCGAGCGTTGAGAGCAAGGAGATTCTCCGTGGCGTGAATCTTGTCATTCCGCGCGGAGAAGTCCATGTGCTCATGGGTCCGAATGGGTCTGGCAAGAGTTCGCTCGCATTGACGCTCTTTGGCCACCCGAACTACGTCGTCACCAAGGGTTCCGTTGCACTCGACGGTACCACCATCCTCCATATGACGCCCGATGCACGAGCGCGGCTTGGCCTGTTTCTCTCGTTCCAACACCCTATTGCGCTCCCCGGTGTATCAATTGCGCAGCTCACCCGAGTCACGGCAAAGCATCTCGCGGGAAACCAGAAGGTCGATGTTCGTACATTTCGTGCACAGATGAACAGCGTGCTCGCAGATCTTCAGCTCCCAGCGACATTCCTCGATCGGTCGGTGAACGACGGTTTTTCCGGCGGGGAGAAAAAGCAGTCAGAAATTCTCCAAATGGCATCGGTTGCCCCGCAGTGCATCATTCTCGACGAACCAGATTCTGGTCTCGATGTTGATGCACTGAAGCGTATTGCCAACGTCATCAACGCCATGCGTACGCCAGAGCGGGGATTTTTGCTCATCACGCACTATCAGCGTTTGCTGGAGCATATCCGCCCTGATGCCGTACACATCTTTCTCGACGGCCACATTGTCCGGTCAGGGGGACCGGAGGTTGCGAAAGAGGTTGAGCAAAAAGGATATGCTGATATGAACGAGGTCTCTGCATGACGAAACGATCAGCAAACGCCGCTGGCGACTTCTTGGAGCCAGAACGGTATGTCTATAAAAGTGGCAAAGGGCTCTCTCGGGCAATTGTCGAAAAAATTTCTGCTTTGAAGAATGAACCGGAATGGATGCGCACATTCCGTCGTGAAGCACTCAAAATCTTCCGATCGAAACCGTTACCAACATGGGGTGCTGATCTTTCTGGTATCGATTTTCAGAACCTTCACTACTTTCTTCGTACAACGGATCGGCAGAGCAGGCACTGGGAGGATGTGCCGAAAGAGATCAAAGACACTTTCGACCGGCTTGGCATTCCTGAAGCCGAAAAGAACTATCTCGCTGGGGTTGGCGCGCAGTATGAATCTGAGGTGGTCTACCATCACCTTCAGGAGTCGCTTGCCAGGCGCGGCGTCATTTTTTGCGATATGGAGACGGCGGTTCGCGAACATGCAGAGATTGTCCGCAGGTATTTTTCTACCATCGTTCCGCCAAGTGACAACACCTTTGCCGCACTCAACAGCGCTGTGTGGAGCGGCGGAAGCTTCGTCTACGTTCCGGCCGGCATCCACGTCGACCTTCCACTGCAGGCGTACTTTCGCATCAACGCCAAAAACATGGGGCAGTTTGAGCGCACGCTCATCATCGCGGAGAAGGGGAGTTCGGTGCACTACGTCGAAGGGTGCACAGCGCCAACGTATGCATCCGCTTCGCTCCACGCGGCGGTTGTCGAAATCATCGTCCAAACACGAGCGCGCGTCCGGTACACCACCATCCAAAACTGGTCGAAGAATGTGTATAATCTCGTGACAAAGCGCTCGGTCGTCCACGAAGAAGGGGTGATGGAATGGGTCGACGGGAATCTCGGAAGCAAGCTCACGATGAAGTATCCGTCGGTGTACCTCGTCGGCAGAAAAGCTCGCGGGGAAATCCTCTCGCTCACGTATGCCGGTGACGGACAGCACCAAGATGCCGGAGGAAAGGTCATCCACGCCGCACCGGAGACGTCATCCATGGTCACTTCAAAATCTATCAGCCGCGGTGCCGGCCGAACGAGCTTTCGCGGGCTTGTCGACGTCCAGCCCAGCGCGGAGCAGAGCACGTCGAACATCCGCTGCGACGCGCTGTTGTTGAATCCGGCGTCCCGATCCGATACTTATCCGACATTGAAGATTGAAAGAGCGGATGCACGTGTCGAACATGAGGCAACCGTGAGCAAAATCGGAGAGGAACAACTGTTCTACCTCATGACGCGCGGGTATACACAGGATGAAGCGCGAGCGGCAATCGTCAATGGTTTTGTTGAGCCGATTGTCAAAGAGTTGCCGATGGAATATGCGGTTGAACTCAACCGGCTTCTTCAAATGGAGATGGAAGGATCCGTCGGATGAACCAACCCTCCTTCAAAAAGACCAACGATTTTCCTGAGCATCTTGTGATAATCCCAAACGAACATCTGGTGATTGTTGAAAACGGACGAGAGGCAACCGGCATACGCCACACGCACATCCGCGTTGGCAGAGATTCGTCATTGATCTGCGTTCTGCTTCTTCCGACAACGGGAGAGCTCCAGCGATCAATCACACTCGAGCTCGATGCGGGAGCACGCGCGGAGCTATTCGGGTTTATTGCCGGTGCCGGCCAAGGAAAACTCACGCTCTCGCTCACCGAACTTCACACGAAAGGCGCCTCGTGGGCGCGAACAACCGTGTGCGGTCTTCTTCATGACGCGTCTTCCCTTCACCTTCAAGGTCTCATTGCCGTACATCCGTCCGCGCATGGGTCAGACGGGCTGTTTGAGGCGCGGGCAATGCTTCTGAGCGATGCCGCTCGGGCAACCATCATCCCCAATCTTGAAATTCAGGCGCGCGATGTACGAGCCACGCATCGCTGTGCGATTGGCCCGCTTGATCTGGAACAGCTGTTTTATCTCCAGACGCGCGGGTGTACACTTTCTGATGCGCGGAAACTCCTTGTGGATGGTTTCGTTGAGCAGCATCTTGGGCGTCTCTCTGACGCATCCCTTCGCGGATCTATCAGCCGCGAGTATCATTCACTTTTTTCACTATGAGTTTTTCACCCGTTCTCAACGTATCCGATCTTCCCATTGGGAAGAAGCGGCATGTCAAGATTGACGGGAGCAATGTCTGCGTTTATCATCTCCCCGACGGCTTTATTGCCGTTGAGAACCGGTGTTCCCACGCGGGTTCTCCGCTCTGCGAAGGCAAGCTCCTTGATGATGGCGTCATTCAGTGCCCACTCCACGGTGCAAAATTTTCCGTCCAAACAGGGCAAGTTCTTGGTCTGCCAGCAACATCACCAATCCGCACCTATCCGGTGAAGGTTGAGGACGATAGAGTTTTTGTTGATACCCATGAAGAACATCCACAACAGCAGAGCTGATTTCCCCATTCTCCGTCAGCGCGTCCACGGCAGACCGATCGCGTATCTGGATAATGCCGCGACAACCCAGAAACCACAATCCGTCCTTGACCGGATGATGGAGTTTTCTTCAACGACAAACGCGAACGTCCATCGCGGCATGTACCAGTTTGGCGAACAGGCAACGGCGGCATACGAAGGCGTCCGCGAACAGGTACGGGGGTTTGTGCGCGCCCGCCGTGTGCAGGAGGTCATCTTCACGCGTGGCACGACCGAATCCATCAACCTTGTGGCCGCGACCTGGGGACGGGCGAACGTCCACGCAGGGGACGCCATCCTCGTCACCGAAATGGAGCATCACTCCAATCTCGTCCCGTGGCAGCAGCTGGCAAAACAGGTTGGCGCCGAACTCCGATTCGTCCCCGTGACAGATGACGGCCGTCTTGATCTTTCCTTGCTGCCACAACTCTTGGATGGCAAAGTGAAACTCTTTGCATTCACCGCATTTTCCAACGTTCTCGGCACGATCAACCCCGTGAAAGAGCTGGTGAAAAAGGCGCACGCGGCGGGCGCGCTCGCGCTGGTTGATGCCGCACAGTACGCCACGCACCTTCCCATCGACGTTGAGAGCTGGAACTGCGATTTCTGCGCGCTCTCCGCCCACAAAATGTATGGCCCGACCGGCGTGGGGGTTCTCTACGGAAAGTCTGAGATTCTCGAAACGATGCCGCCGTTTCTGTTTGGTGGCGATATGATCCTCGACGTGAAGAAGGAGGACTCGACCTGGAACGAACTTCCGTACAAGTTTGAAGCCGGTACGCCGAACATCATGGGCGTTATCGGTTTTGGTGCGGCACTTGTGTATCTCGCGCAGATCGGATGGGAAGCCATCGAGGCGCATGAAAGCGATCTCACTGCGCACGCTCTCGCCGTTCTCTGTGGAATAAAGGATATGCATCTCTACGGTCCGCGAGAACGTGAAAACCGCGGCGGCGTTTTTTCTTTCACCGTTGACAATATCCATCCGCACGACCTCGCGACGATCTTCGATGAGCAGGGGATTGCCATCCGCTCCGGCCACCATTGTGCGCAGCTGCTCATGGAGCGGTACAACGTTCCAGCGATGGCGCGGGCGAGCATTGGCCTCTACACGACGAAAGAGGATATCGACCGGATTCCGAAGGCAATCGGGCGGGCGAGGGAGATATTGGGGAAGGTGAAAGATCAAGAGTTAAGGGTTAAAAGTGAAAGGTGAAGAGTTAAGGGAAAAAAGCATTCCTTCACTTTTCACCCTTAACCTTTAACTATCAACCTTTCTCTCCCATGGATCTCTACCGCGAAATCGTCCTTGACCACTTCCGCGATCCTCGCAATAAAGGGCATCTTGACCATGCCACCTGCGTCGGCGACGCGACGAACACGACGTGCGGCGACAAGCTCACGCTTGAGTTCCAGCTTGATGCTGACGGCAAGGTCTCCAGCATTGCGTTTGACGGGCAAGGGTGTGCAATCAGCCAAGCATCCGCATCCCTCCTGACTGAAGAAATGAAAGGGAAGACGCTCGAGGAAATCGCCGCAATCAGCAAAGAGGATGTCTTTCGGCTTCTTGGCGGGCCGGTCAGCGCGGGGAGAGAAAACTGCGCCCTGCTTATCCTCCGCGGGCGCGATGAAGCACTCAAACACGGTCATCATGGTTGAGCGAAGCGACGTCATTGAGAAGCTCTTCGAGGTGCTCGATCCCGAACTTGGAGTGAGCATCGTTGATTTGGGACTTCTCTATGGCGTGGCAATTGATGATCGCGGCGTCCATGTTGCCGTGACACTCACATTCCCCGGCTGCCCGTTCGGTTCGGTGATTGTCGCTGAAATAGAAAAGAAACTCTCTCAATTCAATCCGGTTGAAGTCACGATTGTCTGGGAACCGCCATGGAGCAGGGGGATGATCGCGGAAGAAACGCTCGAAGAGCTGAGATTTTTAGGAAGAATTCGATAGACTTTTTCTTGCACACATCGTATTATTCCGACGAACAATGAAGACCTCGTCTCAACAATCCCTCCTTGACCTCATCATCATCGGCGGATCGGCTGCCGGCGTGACTGCGGCGGTGTACGCGGCGCGGCGCACTCTGAACTTCCTCATGGTCACCGGCGATATCGGGGGCGAAGTCGCCACCTCCGGGGAGATTGATAATTTTCCCGGCATCCCGCATACCGATGGCATTGCGATGACCGAGAAATTTACCGAGCAGCTCACGCGGTACAACGTCCGCATTGAACAGCCCGTGCATGTTGAGTCCGTCCAAAAGACCGAAAGTGGTTTTCGCGTTCTTGGGAAGCATGTGAGCGCTCCCATGTCGTGGGAGGCGAAAAGCGTTATCGTCGCCACCGGCATCCATCCAAAACCGCTGCCGGTTCCGCACGAGCAACAATTCCGTGGGAATGGGCTCACGTACTGTACTACCTGCGACGGGCCGCTCTACAAGGGGAAGGTGGTTGTGACTATCGGCGGCGGCAACTCGGCGCTCGAATCCGCGCTCATGCTGTCAGAACTCTGCCCGAAGGTCTACCTCATCAACAAGAATGAAACGTTCAAAGGGGACGACACGCTCATCCAAAAAGTGCACGAACATCCGAACATCGAAGTGATTCTTCAGGCAATGACCACCAATCTTCTCGGTGACGGACAGGTGTCAGGAATTGAATACACTACGGTCTCCGGCGGAACAAAGCAGATCGACGGTATCTCAGGTGTCTTCGTGCACATCGGCAACATCCCGAATTCCGCCATCGTTCCTCCTGAAGTGCGCAAGGATGCATACGGAAACATTATTGTCGACAAGGAGTGCAGAACGGACGTCCCAGGGCTTTTTGCGGCCGGCGACGTCACCGATGTTCCCTTCAAACAAATCGTCATCGCAGCCGGCCAGGGAGCAACCGCAGCGTTAAGTGTCGTCGCGTACCTCAACCGGCTGAAGAAGTGAGGAAGAGGTTAAGGGTGAAAAGTGAAAGGGTAAGAATGAAGGGAAAAGTGTATTCTCTCATTTTTCACCCTTAACCCTTAACCTTTTATTTTATCGTTGTATTCGCTCGCAACGTGGTTGACAGGAAAAATCGGATGGTCTACAGTTTGCCTCGCACTGCTTCTTTGTCTTCAACAGAAGGATGGAGGAAGCATCCAGGAGGGAGGAAAGATGATCGGCACGTTCTTTGGCTTTACAGAAAGCGTTGCTCCGACTGATGAGCGGGTTCTCCGTTGTACGTCATGCGGGCGGGTTCTCGGTGATCCCTCCAGCGGGGTGAAACCCAAGGAGCCCTGTCCATTCTGTGTCCAGGGGCGGGTAACCATCGACCATGATCATTCTGTTGCCGAGCTCTTCGGAGCGACGGCACCATCGGTTGCCGCCTGAGCGGCAGCCTTTTCTTTTTGACACGATATGAAACGCACCCTTTTTGGTATTTTCCTTCTCTTCCTCCTCGCGGCGGGATGGCTCTCTCGCAGCGCTCTTCGCGACGCGTATGACGGATTGACCAGGCCACAGGTACCGACGGCACAACCCGCGTCATTAGAGCATGCCGAGAGGGCGGATATCGGATCAAGTGCCAACAACGTTTCTGCAGAGACCGCGAGCGCCGGAGCGGTCAACACTCCGGCAAACACCAACGCAGACGACGCACCGTTACTCCCCGCGGAGGTTAACCTTGACGTTCCGTTCACATCGCAAGCGCCTGATGCGAATTGGAACTTGCCGTATCAAGAGGCATGCGAAGAAACGGCGGCGCTCATGGTCCATCGTTTTTGGCACAATCAAGCATTCGCATCGAAGGAGGATGCTGACACGGCGATCCGGGAAGTCGTCGACTTTGAAGAAAAACAGTACGGTTCGTACAAAGATACGACCGCAGACGAAACGGCGCGGTTCATCCGCGATCTGTGGGGGTATACTCGCGTTGATGTCTTCAAGGGATCCGAAGTGACGATCGACCGTATCAAGCGCGAAGTCGCCGACAGCAACCCGGTCATCGTTCTCGCGAACGGTCGTGAGCTCTACAATCCGAATTACCGACAGCCAGGGCCGATCTATCACGCACTGGTCATCAAGGGGTATACCAAGAGGGGAATGATCATCACGAACGATCCGGGAACACGAAAGGGTGCCGATTACCTTTATGATCCGAACGTACTCCTGAACGCCGTCCACGATTGGAATGACGGTGATGTGGCGAGCGGGCAGCGAGTGATGTTGATAATCCGCGGACGGTAGTATTGCGCAAATGTGTGGAATCATCTACAGTAAGAGGGCAAAGAACAATCAACGAAGGGGGGTGAGATGAATGAATAAAACTCTTGGACGCAGCATTGTCGTCTCGATTGTCGCGCTCGTCGTGACCAGCGGTGTCGTCTGGGCTGCATCGGTCCGTGATATCACGGGCAAGCTCGGCGGGAACACCGGTGACTTTTTCGACCTCAACGGTACGATCCTTGTTGATTCCATCAAGGTTGGTGCTCAAGGCGTTGGCGGAGTGACGTTCTTCAACGGGACAATCCTCAACAACACGACGGATGCGAACAACAACGGCATCCCGGTCACGTTCGGCGATGATGTTCGTATCGACGGAGCCCTCTGGCGCGGAGCGACACAAGGCCCGGGCGACACGAACTACCTCAAGTTGAATGATGACGTCCGTGTGTACGGAAACTTGACGATCGATTCCGGCAAGACCGTTACGGCGACGGGCGTGAATTGGACGGGCGTCTCATGGTCGTCGGATCAAATCGCCGACGTGACCCAAAAGATCACTCTTCCGCTCACGTCGTTCCTCACGGATGCCGACGGCACACCGGCGCAACTGACCGCGCTCACCACGCCAAAACTGCAGTACACGGCAACGCAAGGACTCTTCCTCCAGTATGCGGAGGACGATACGGCGGA
The DNA here is from genome assembly GCA_043807225.1 of bacterium. GTDB lineage: Bacteria > Patescibacteriota > Patescibacteriia > CAZCGY01 > CAZCGY01 > JAZDGG01. The sequence goes on from JAZDGG010000090.1 coordinate 30,856, forward strand.
TATCGGCACGCAGTTCGTCGTACCCGACGACTACGCGTCGGGTGGCACCATCAAGGCGGTCGTCGACACCTCGGCTGCCATTGTGACGAACTGGGATCTCGACTTCAAGGTCGCCATCAGCCAGGCGACTGGCTCTTCCAACGCCTGGGATACCGATACGGATGATGAAACTGCCGTCGACCTTCCTGACACGCCAGGGAAACCAAAGGTTATCACCTTCACGCCGACGGATCAGGCCGATCTCTCTGCGGGAGACACTGTCTTCTTCGACCTCTTCCCGGCGAGCAACACAGGGGCGGGCGAACCGAACGTCGAAATCTACAGCGTGTGGTTCGAGTACACGGCAAAGCAATAACATCAACACGCAGCAAACGAGATCCGAAGGTGTTGGATCTCGTTTTGCGATCTTGCGTTGAAGAAAAAAAGTCCGTATACTTTTCTCACCAGATCCGTAACATCTACGTTATGAAAGTAGTCGTTGACCGAAACGTTTGTATCAGTGCTGCCGACTGCGTCGCGTTAGCGCCAGAGACGTTTGAACTCGATGCAGAAGGAAAAGCGATCGTCAAAAACCCGATCGGGAACGATCTCCCGACCATCCTTGAAGCGGCAAAGGCCTGCCCCGTCGCGTGCATCTATGTGTACGACGATGCAGGAAAGCAGCTGTGGCCGGAACAGGGGAATCCTCCTTCGGAAGCGAAATAACAACACAACACCGCACCACCGGAAAAAGTGTGCTTTTTCGTCCGCGCAGCACGGCTCAGAGCACCTTCAGCACGTTCCACCAGTTCAAGACGTATTCTGCGCGCCGGTTCTGGTATTTCAGGTAGTATGCATGCTCCCAGACGTCGATGCAAACGATCGGTGTATGGCCGATCGACAGCGGCGAATCCTGATTTGGCAGTGAATAGATTTTCAGCTTTTCCGCTTCGTCGCGAACCAGCCATGCCCATCCGCTGCCGAAATGGTTTAATGCCGCCTCCCCAAGGAGACGCTTGCACTCCTCGACGGAACCGAAAGCTTCTTTTACCTCTTTTTCGAGTGTGCGATCGATGTGTTTCTCCTGAGCCATCACGTTCCAAAAGAACGCATGGTTGGCATACCCTCCGCCATGGTTGCGGAGCGCAACCCGGTCTTTCTCGTCTACACGGATCGTGGAGAGGTTCTTGAGCACGTCTTCAATGGGCATTCCGGAGAGCTCCGGATATTTCTCTGCGACGGCATTGAGTTTCTCCGTGTATGTCTGATGGTGCATATCGTGGTGGAGGTGCATCGTTTCTGCGTCGATGTACGGCTCAAGCGCGTCGTAAGGATATGGGAGCGGGGGAAGTTCGTATTTCATAGGTTTGTACGTAAGGAATCAAGACGGTGTAGCATACAGAGTATTCCCACTTCCGTCCAGTCACCCCCGTGGCGTGGGCGTCTGCGTCTCTCACTGGTTGTTCGAAAGTGCAACCCGCCCGATGAGCGAAATCACGATAATCAATCCCTGGAGAACGAATCCCTGAACGAGCGAGAATTCCCAGGCAAGAGGATTGTGGATGTGCTCATGCAGCAGGTCGTGTTTTCTCAACATTCGGCCGATACTTCCGCGACGGAATAACCCTCCTGATGGAAAGAGAGAACGAAACCACCGTGTTTCCCGATGAAGAAACGGGAAGATGTTTGTGATGAAATCTGGGAGCAGCGCTCCAAAAATACCAGCAAGGAGGAGGCCGATGGTTTCGTTGCGCTGCGTGCCAACGATAAACGCGATCAACAGCATCAGCATCGTCGCATCAAGAATGCCAACGACAAATCCTTTTTTGGGTTGGCGTGTTACCCATCGCGCAACACGCTCATCCCCATGCGGGATGGCGTCGAGAACGAAGTGAGAGAGAAAAGCAACCGGCAATGCGAGTGCTGGGGTTCCCATCGCTTTGCTGATCACCACGCCGACTGCCGCGTGCGTCGTGAGGTACATCGTCAGTGAATTTGGATCGCGACGGTGACGGCCACAATCACGATGATGGACTGGAGAATAATTCCTTGCTTGATGGAAAGATGTGCCTTCGTCATATTATGTGTCACACGGTGGAACCAATCGTGAATCCGGACGAGCTGTTTAAATTGCAACTTGTCGAATCCGGTGTGGATGAGTCGGACGAGAAAGAACCAGTTTGTGTATTGATGAAGAACGGGAAAAACGTTTGAAAGAAGATCCGGCAGGACGGCGCCGAGCACGCCGGCGGAAATCAATGCCATCTGCGGCAAGCTCTGGGTGGAATACAGAATGACCAGCATAATCACGAGCAGGCCAGTATCAATACCGCTCATCACGAACGCGTTTCTTGGGCGTTTGCGTACCCAATCACCGACCGCTTCGTCTCCGTGGGGAGTAAAATCAAGAACGAAATGCGAAAGAACCGCCAGTAGAAGCACGGGGAGCGGCTTGTCGATGGTTTGGCTGATAAGGACCCCGACCGATGCGTGGGTAGTGAGGTACATAGTGTGTTCTGATTGTATCCACTCCCCATAGATTTTTCAATATGAGAAGTCAAGAGGGATGAGATTTTTCGCATACATACTTGACGCAGGCCCTTTTTTCACGTATTGTCCTGACGCGGGGTGGAGCAATGGCAGCTCGCAAGGCTCATAACCTTGAGGTTGGCGGTTCAAGTCCGCCCCCCGCAACCAGACGTCGCTCTCGCGTGGCAGGGTAGCTCAGTGGTAGAGCAAAGGACTCATAAGCCTTAGGTCGTGGGTTCGACTCCCACCCCTGCTACCAGTGGCTTATGGTGGTGAGGAAAATCCGAGAACCTGTCCCGAAATTGATTCAGGATCGATGGTTCTCCGCTACAATGCACATCCGAAGGATTCAATGAAAGGCGGACCCGCCGTAGGCGGAGAATCCCTCCCCTGGTACCAGTTTGAAAATGAGAGAAGACCCGTTGTTCGCGGCAACGTTGGTTTTGTGTACGTACGTCAGGAGAAATTCTTTAGAATCATAGTTTTTGAACATGCTCTTGCCTCTTTCTTGGTACTAGTGCTAATGTATGCCGAAGAAAACCGGGTCAGTGCTTGGTTGAGTTTGTTCACTGAAAATCCAGTAAATGGAAGGGGGTACGGGCATGGCGGATCGTTTCTCCTCATATCGGTGCTGTGAAGGCAGAACGGGGATTGGTCAGATGGTCGAGTTTACCTGTCCGCCTGACGTGGCAGATCGGGTGCGTGAATTCCTTCGCGAAAACGTCCGCACGATTGACACACCAACCACTGGTCGTGTTCATATCCCTCACGGGGGATATGGCAGATACACCCGCTACGATGTGAAACAGCACGATTACGCTGGCGGAGGACACGGAGGTGGCGGGGGCTTCATCGAGGTTTTGGAAATCGCAAATCCACCAGATGGTCGCTGGGGAATTGTCATCCACGAATGGGCAAGCGGCGAGGGTTCCATCTTCACCGAGTGGGAGACAATTGAGTGTGCTCGAGCCGCCTTTGCCCGATACTGGGGAAACCGTGATACTGCCGAGAGGTTCCCGCTTTGCCCCGGGTACAGACGTCGTATCGTCTGCGGAGCACTCACACCCTGGTTCTACGCAGTCGGTGATGAACAACTCCTCGGTGACTATGCGTTCCCGGAGGGTCTGCAGGATGATCCGGTGTATCGCTTTGGTCGCCAATTCATTGTTATCGATGCGGATGGTATCCCGATGGTGAAGACGTGCATGGGGACACGCTTCATCACACGGAAACAGAGAGACTATCCGTATGAGGATGTGCAGCGACGACTTGTCTACTGGGATGACGGGAGCGTTTGGGATGAGAGTAGGTGGGGGAGTAGTCTGCCTCGACCAGTTGAGGACGGCGAGATGTGGATTACTGAGGCGCTTCAGCAATTCAGGCAGCTGATCGCTGGCGAGCACACAACATTCACCCTCCCATTCACTGACGGTACCGTGTTTGTCGGGGAGGTAAAGAGGCCGAAGCCTCGCGTTCCTTGTGCAGAAGGCGCCTACTTCCTCATCGTTCAACTTGAGGGAGAGAGAGAACCGAAACAAGGATGGGTGCACGACTTCAAACCCTCGCCGGGGGCTCCTGATATTGTTCAGTATGTCACCCAACGCTACACGGACCTTGGAAAGGTGGTGGATCGCATCGAGATCAGGGAATGTCGAGTGAGGAAAGGTGGAAAGAAGTGGTCGGGTGTCTTCCTTCATCCACCACGCTAAGATAGTTCCGGTCATCTGGCCGCGGGGATGTTCTCCTGGGAACGACCCGCGGCCCTTTTTTGTCAAAACGAAGCAAGAATACACTCCCGCCGAAAAATGATTCTCTCGATGTTCCATCACATCGAGCATCCTTATATTGGTTTTGTGATAGTACAATAATCGAACATTACTTGAATTTTCTCTGAAAATGTGCTAGGATAGAGAAAAGGAAAACAAAAAAACGATGAGAACGGTTGGTTCTATCCTTTTGTTGCTGATCCTGGTTCCAACGACCGTGGTCGTTTTTCTCGTCCTCTCACTCCAATTCAACATTCTCACGGCAAAGTTCATCGAACGTGAACTTGCAGACCACCAGGCGTATGCGATTGTTGAAGATCAGATAGCACAACAGATCGCAAAGCTCGAAATCAACGATCTCCCCATCGAAGCGTCCGACATCCAAATTCTCGCAAAGCGCGTTCTCCCCGGCTCGTGGTTTCAGCAGAGCGTTGAAGGAGTTCTCGACCATACGTATGCGTGGTTCAATGGATCGCCGGAGATGGTTCTTTCGCTCCCCGTCGATCTTCGCGGGCCAAAAGCGGAGCTGACTCCAGCCCTCGACGTCCTCATCGAGTCGGCGATACCACGAATGCCAGAATGTTCCCGCCAATCTTCGCCTGATACGCTCTGCCGTACAGAGAATATGACTGTTGCACAGGTGAAGGATGTTCTCAAAAGCGGGGGAGTTGATCTGACATCCGCCATCGCACAGCTCCCTGATACGCTCGATCTCGCGAATCCCGTTCTTCCGTCACTACAGCTCGGCACAAACGACCAGGCGTCAACTCAAGCATCGTCATCCCAGAGAGATCAATCAGTCACTGACGCCCGAGCCAAGAGCCAAGACGAGCAACAAAAGAAGGATGAACAACAGAAACAAGAGGCACAAACCTCAACCAATCCTCCAGAGCAAAAGCAGACGTTCAACCAGCAGATGAAAGGGGTCGTCGACCAACTCACGAACGCCAAACAGCAGTATCATCGCGGCCTCCAATACTGGATGGACGCGCTCATGACGTATGGCGTGCTCATTCTTCTGTATCTGGTCATCAATATCAAGGGGTGGCGAAGATTCACCAGGTGGTCGGGCGTGCTCCTTCTGGTCATCGGGATACTCCCGCTTCTGATCAGCATTGCCAGCGGGATTGCGCTTGAACAGGTGATTCTCCCCGGCCTCCACGTTGAAGGGAATCTTCCAAAAGAAGTTCAGGCAGCGATCCCCGCGAGTATCCGAGATGTTCAACACGCACTCTTTTTCCCGATCCTCGTCCTGAGTGCGGCACTGGTCGTTCTTGGGATCGGTGCGATCATCGGTACGCATTTTATCCCACAGCCACAAGGGAAGAAACCATTAAAGCCTAATAAGGCATAAAACGACCATCTCGTATCTGTCTTTCATACAAAACACCCCTCCGCAGATTCGTTGAAGGAGTGTCAAATATGATATGCTAGAAACACCGATATAATATCCGTGGGAACATGAAAAAAAACTATCTCTTGATTCTTCTTGTCGTTGTCCTCAGCCCGCAATGGGCTGTCGCTGCATCTGCAGAAACATGGAAGACTTACACGGACAGTGCAATATCATTTCGCTATCCTCTCTGGCCGCAGGCCGCAAAGGACATCGTTCCTCAGACAGCAACTGCTGCCATTCCATCAATCGCTGTCAATAAAGAAGGGTATTGCGCGTTTACCATGGCTGTCGAGAACAAGGGGGTGACGGGGGATTTTACAAAAACGATTTCTTCTCGCCTTGCGGAACGGGCTGCGGCAATGAATGGCACGGTCATTTTCAAGAATATTTCTTCTTCGACCTTTGAATCTCAAGTATCCTATTCCTCTCCGAACGCGCTCTCTCCACTCATCCAATATACATATGGCGTCCGAGCGCTTAACGGAAAAGCATACTATCTTGCCTACACCTCCGACATGCTTAATTTTGAGGGGTATTGTAAACAGCTGATGTTGACAACAATCGCATCTGTTCAACGACGAGTGAGTTTAGGTGATCCAATCAATACGAAGATTGCCAACGCGACGATTGTGAATCCACGCCTTGGAACAATTGTGAGTACAAAAAATCCGCAGCTTATTCCGAAAACAACGTTCAAGAATAAGCAACAGCTCTGTATTTCATTTGATACCAAGAAGTCCATCGCCAAAGGGACACTCAACCGACGATGGGTGAACACGCGAACACGAGGAATTGTCAGCGAGCTTCTCAATCCAAAAAAGGTCCTCAAAGGGAGCATGACCGGATGCGAGACAATTACCAAATCAACACTTCCAGCAGGAGGCTACCAGTATCGACTCTACCTCAATGAGAAGCTGATTGCGAAGCTTGCGTTTACGGTAAAATAAATACTACACAGCCTTCCTCGCTGGAATGCTCTGTGGTGTTTTTTTATACGCTTGTCCGGCACACATGGTGCCGCCGGTCGGACTCGAACCGACATGGCCTTGCGGCCACGGGATTTTGAGTCCCGCGTGTCTACCAGTTCCACCACGGCGGCCTCATGTGTGCGGGATACATCTCTTTCTCTCCGCCACTCAGGCAAACAAAAGTCGTTCCCATCCTATCCTTAGAATACCCTTCGCGTCAATTGTGAGTAGAGTCGCCATTTGCTATACTTGCCACGCAGCATATGGCGAAAATTATCTCAGTCGTGAATCAGAAAGGGGGAGTCGGGAAGACGACAACGGCGGTGAATCTCGGCGCGTACCTTGCCCAGCACGGAAAGTTCGTTCTTCTCGTCGACATTGATTCGCAAGCAAACGCCACCTCGGGTCTTGGTATCGATCCGCAGACTATTCGCCGAGGCCTGTACCATGTTCTGATGGGAGAGCACGACATTCACGACGTGGTCGTCCCGACAAAGATTGAGGGGTATCATCTCGCCCCTTCATCCGTCGACCTTGCTGGCGCAACGATTGATCTTGTGCCGATGGAGCGGCGCGAGTATCGGCTCTACGACTCTCTCCTCGGAGTGAAGAACGATTACGACTATATTCTCATCGACTGTCCGCCGTCCCTCGGTCTTTTGACGGTGAACGGGCTGGTTGCTGGCGATGAAGCGCTCATCCCTGTGCAGTGTGAGTACTATGCTCTCGAAGGACTCGGGCAGCTCCTCAAGACCATCAATCTCGTTCGCGAGAACCTCAAACCCGAGCTCACCGTCCGCGGTGCCGTCATGACCATGTACGACGACCGGAACAAACTCAGCGAAGCGATCATGCACCAGCTGTACCAATATTTCCCCGGTCATATCTATCGAACGGTCATCCCGAGAAACATCCGGCTTGCCGAGGCACCAAGCCACGGGAGTACCATCTTTGAATACGATCCAAAATCTCGCGGCGGCCGCGCCTACGAACGGTTTGCGAGAGAGTTTCTTGAACACGATCTGCACGCCTTATCCTTTGCTTCAACTGCATGAGTACCGTTTCTCGTCTGGGTCGCGGCCTCGGGTCGCTGATCCCGTCAAAAACTGCTGCTGATTCGCAATCCGAGGGGCCGTCAGGATCGGTGCAGCGTATTCCCGTCTCACGGCTGCGAGTGAATCCGCGGCAACCGCGAGCAGCCATTGAACACGGAGGGCTCGAAGAGCTCATTGCCTCCATCCGCGAGCACGGGATCCTCCAGCCGCTCATCGTGATGCCGTCAAAGTCCGGCGGGTATGAGCTGATCGCCGGCGAACGGCGCTATCAAGCGGCAAAGATTCTCGGTCTCAAAACTGTTCCCGTCGTCGTTCGCGAAGCCACGGAACAACAACAGCTCGAACTTGCCCTCGTCGAGAACGTCCAGCGAAAGGATCTCAACCCGTTGGAGGAGGCGACGGCGTACGAGCAACTCGTGAACGAGTTCAATCTCACGCAGGAGTCTCTTGCCAAGCGCGTTGGGAAAAGCCGAAGTCATGTCGCAAATACGTTGCGTCTTCTTTCCTTGCCAGACGAAGTGAAGAAAGCTATACTCAACGGCAAGATTACAGAGGGCCACGCAAAGGTCATCCTGAGCGTTGAGACGCCGTCGGAACAGCTGGCGCTCTTCGAGCGGATGGTCAAGCAAGGATTGTCCGTCCGCGCCGGCGAGGCAATCGCCCGCGCGCACCACGGTTCACACCGCCCTCGTGCACCGGTTGCTGATCCCGAAATGCGATCGAACGAAGAGGCTATGCAGCGACATCTTGGAACGAAAGTCCGCATCGAGCGTCACGGTCAACACGGCACCATCACGATTACCTTTTACTCCTTTGAAGAGCTCAAGGGACTCATCGAACATTTAACGCACTAGCATGGCTTTCACTCTCCCGCGAATTGGCATCAAGCACAACGCGCAATCGACGCCGTATGACGTCATTATTCGCACCTGTCTCTGGCTGGCCGTCTTTTTCGTTCCATTCTTCTTTCTCCCGCTGACCACCGATCCGCTCGAAATGAACAAAGCCCTCCTCTTTTACCTTCTCGTCCTTGTGGGCGGAATTGCGTGGCTGATGAAGCTCGTTCTCCGGCGCGAAGGAGGGTTCCTGCGGACGCCGTTTGACGTTTTTCTTGCGATTTTTCTTCTCTTCTCGATCCTTGCAACGATCTTCTCTCTTTCCCACTACCAGAGCGTTGTTGGTCTCAGCGGATATTACTCAGGGTCGCTCGTCAGCTTGCTCTTCTTTCTCTTTTTCTTCTTTCTCTTCGTCAACAACGTCCGTCGAGAGCAGCTGGCGACGTTTCTCAACATCTTCCTCCTCTCGGGAGCGGTCATCGTTCTGCTGAACTTTCTCCAGGTCTTTTCGTGGTATGTTTTTCCGTGGGACTTTACCAAGATTGTCACTTTCAACGCCGTCACAAATTCACCGACGGCATTTTCTGTTTTGCTCGCCGTCCTTGTCTGCCTGTGCACGTTCCGGTTCCTCTCGGTCGTACGAAAGGACGGGCGCCATCCGCTTGAACGGGGACTTATCGCAATTCTCGGCATTATGAGCATCTTCGTGATGATGGTGTACGATCAACCGTTCGGCTGGATCGCGCTCGTCATCGGGCTCCTCGTCTCCATTGTCCTCCTCACCGCCACGTCGCAGCGATACGCGCCTCTTGCACTGGTACTCCCAACCGTCCTCATCGGACTTTCGCTCGTCGGTCTCTTTGTGAATACACAATCGCTTCTGCAGGCGAAAATCTCGGGCGATCTCCTCCTCCCGCAGCGTACCGGTTGGACGATCGCACAATCATCCTTGAAGGCGAGTCCATTGGTCGGGTTTGGACAAGAAACATTTCAGGCAACGCTCGCGCGGTTCCGGCCGTTATCGTTGAATAATGCATCGGTGTGGAACCTGCGTTTTCTGAAGTCGTCGAACGAGTGGTTCCAGCAGCTTTCCTCGATCGGTTTACTTGGGACACTGGCATTTTTCGTTGTGGTCATCCTGTATGTCCGGCTGCTGTTCCAGGCCGCGCTGAAGACCCCACCAGAAGATCCTCAGTGGTGGCTCCGCATGAGCATTCTCGCCGCAGGGTTCCTCTTTGTCCTGCTGCTGTTTGTTCTCCCGTCCTCCTTTCTCACCAGCTTTTTTCTCTGGGTCTTTCTCGCTGCCGGCGTAGTGAATTGGCGCGAGAAGGATCCGCAGACGACAAATCGCGTTGCCCGAAAGACCGGGACAAGCTTTGCTGCGTCGCTGGGGTTTTCGCTGGCCGTTGTTCTTGGGATCGTCTTTCTGTATTTCGCTGGCCGTTTTTGGATCGCTGACGTACAGGTACAGCGAGCGGATGTTGCCGTCGCGAACAAAGAGGATTTGAAAAACGTTCAGGCGCTCTACGCGAATGCGATCTCCCTCAATCCATATGAGCAGTCAACCTATTTCAGTCTCGCGCAGGACCTTTTTACGCAGGCCCAGCTCGAGGCACAGAAAAAGGATCCGAATATCGAACACATTCGAACGCTGATTGCGGCAAGCACCGCTGCGGGGCAGAGCGGCGTCGGCAAGTTCACACAATACGCAGGATCCTATGAAGCGCTCTCGCAGCTCTACCAGAGCATTGACACGCTGACGGGATCCCCAAGTGATGCAGCGAAGGAAGCGTTTCAGAAAGCCATCGATCTCGATCCGAACAATCCTCAGGTTTTCATGAATCTCGGGCAGTACTATTTTTCTGTGGCAAAAATCAAGAGTGACCAGGCGAGCGCGCAGCAGAAGGATGGAGCTCCTGATGCACAGCTGACGAAAGACGCACAAAGCGCCATCATCTCCGCGCAACATGCATTTGAGAATGCGTCCAAGAAGAAGGACAACTACATCGACGCGCAGCTCAATGTCGCCCTCGCCCTTCGGCTTGCGGGGGATGGAGCGAAAGCGGTGCAGATGCTTGAGGATCTTGCGGCGAAGAACCCCTTCAGCACAGATGCCCTTTTCAACCTAGCCGAGAATTATCTTGTTGATAAACGATCGGCTGATGCCGAGGTAGTGTTTCTCCGCGTGGTTTCTATCTACCCTGGATACTCCGATGCGCAGTATCGTCTCGGACAAATCTATGAGGATCGCGGTGAAACGGCAAAAGCCATTGCACGGTTCGAGATCGTCCAAAAGCTTAACCCCGACAATGCAACGGTTCGGGAGGAGTTGAAAAAGCTGCGAGCGAAGTAAGAACCTGCTGGTCGTGATGAGACGCTCCCGTTATCCGGTCGCGTAAAGCGTTTCAATATCTCGCGCGATCGTGTGCCAGTTAAACGCGCGTTCAACCACTTTTTGTGCGAGCGCACCGCGCTGCTTGAGCTGTTTCGGCTGTCGCATGAGCTCACGGAGTTTTTTCGTCAGGTCAACCGTGTCTTTATTGCGGAACGTGTAGCCGAGCACCTGGCCGTTTGCCCGTATCACTTCGATATTTTCCGGGATGTTGCTTGCAAGAGCGCACGTGCCAAAACTTGCCGCCTCGAGCAGAGAAATCGGGAGACCCTCCGCCTCTGACGGCAGAACAAAGAGGTAGGCGTTCGCGAACAACTCCGCGAGCATGCGTCCCTTCTGAAAGCCGGTGAAAATGATCCTCGGGTCGTTGCCGGCCAGCTTTCTGAGCTGCCGGACGTAGTCGTCGGTGTAAAAGGCATCCCCGACGATGACGAGATTTTTCTTTGTCTCGAGATTCTTGTACGCCTCAATGAGGTAGTGTATCCCCTTGTGCGGAATGAGGCGTGAGACGGCGAGGATGTACTGGTCGGTCATCAAACCAAACCGACGCCGGATCATCGACGTTGAGTGATCTCCAGAAAGGTTTTCACTGACGCCGTTCGGGATATACACCGTCCGTTTTTTAAAGACGTGTTGACAGTATCGCCGAATGGTTTGGGAGACGCTGATGGTTTCATCGGGGAAACTGACAATTGCCCATTCGCCAAGCCAGAGGAAGTACCGTGCGATCGGTCCCCATTTTTTATGCTTGCGATCAACGGAGTGAAACGTCGCAACCACTTTCGCCCGCGATCCGAGCAGTTTTGGGAGAAAGGAGATGAGCGAAGGTCCGACGCCGTGGAAGTGGATGACGTCGTATTTCTTGCGGATGGCATCAAGCGTCGACAGGAACGTATGTGTAATGGCGTCAAAATGTTTCGACTTGAGTGAGGGGATACTGATGAGTTGCACACCACGATACGACCGTCGTGTGGCGGGAGTGTAGTACGGTCGGGTGTAGACGGTGACATGATGGCCGCGACACACGAGGCGAATGGCGAGTTCTTCCACGTGCCGCTCGACGCCGCCGTAGATTGCTGGTATTCCTTTTTGGCCTATGAAAGCGATTCTCATCGTTGAAATGGGGTCATCTGAAAGATTCCCGAGGTTACCACATCAGGGGGAATTGTCAAGAGGGCGTTATCGTAGCGTCAAGCAGGCGAGGATGGCCCCTGCATCGCGTGCGGGGCTGGCCATCCTCGCCTGCGGGCTTCTCATTGTTCTCACTCGACGACGGTCGAAACCGCGGGTGACGAAACGCGAATGTTCTTACCGGTTGATGCATCTACTCCAGATGCCCATGAATCCAGGAGAAGCGCATAGCTTGTCTTCTGCGTGTGCGGGGTGACGGTCACCTCAAAGCTTCCCGAGACGGCTCCATCGTCCGGACGAAGCGTGCCGACATCCCAGCGTATCGTTCGCTCTTTTGCATCGTACGAAATCGTACTGCCGAGTGCAACCGTCGCATGACCGCCCCACGCGCTCTCCAATGAAAGGGGAGCGACGATGGAAAGGTTATTGAGATCAGTTGTGTTTGATCTGATGATCCAAAAGACCCGATAGCCGGTCGTTGCGCCAATGCGCGGTGGAAGAGGTCCGTAGCCGAATTGTATGCCTGAAGTGCTGAAGTAGTGCGCTTCGGCCGCGAAGGCAATGCCTGCCGATCCGGTGCCCGCAGCAATCTCCGATGCGCTTTGTGCCGGAGAAACGCGGATGATGGTTTCCGCGGTCGCAATGTCCGCGGAATCAGTGAATCCCACATGAGCAGCAAAGCGCATATCGGCGACCGCGTTGGCAGAGAAGACACCGGTGAGCGTGATCCGTTCCGATTCTCCTGCGCCAACCGCAGGAACGTTTCTCGTGACGCGCGATGGAGATGCTGACGATCCGCCATCGGCCACAACAAACCCTTTCGGGAGATCAATCACGGCCGTCAGCGCCGGTGTCGCGCCCTGGGTGCTGTTTGCAAGCGTCAATGTCAGCGTCAGTGGTTGGTTGCTTGCAGCCGTCTTCGGGGCGTCGAACGTTGCGGAAATGATGGACCCGACAACGGTCGTCTGCCACGACTGTCGGAGCGTGAGGGCGACGGTGTCGGCGTGTGTCGCCAGCCATCCGGCGAACCGTACGTCTCCAGCGGGTGTCCCCGTGATCCGCCCATGCAGCGTCACGGATGTTTGCTGTTCCACGCTCGTGAATGTCCACGTCGTGCCCTGTGCGGCGTCGGGTTGCGGGGAGGAATCCGCAAGAAGAAATCCTGCAGGGAGATCAAGGGTCATCGTTGTGGCACCAAGCGGCTGCTCAACGTTCTCGATGGTCGCCGTCACTGTGATCAAGTCTCCCTGCTTGGCGGTTGACGGTCCCGAGAGGGTGAACGTCGGTTCCGGTGGTGCGAGCGTTGTACTCTTTGTCCAGAGAATAATGTTTGATCCAAGGAGAAACAGAAGGATCAACGCGAGGATCGTGTCGAGAAAAAGGGACCACGACCTGCCGCGGTATCTTCCATGGAACTTGCCCGCGACAGGAGGGAGAAGAAGGTTCAACAGCGTCGTGGCAACGCGTGGTCGCTTTCTCCGCGTTTCGCTTTCATGCTGTGGATGGTGCACAAAGGAGTCCATGGTTAGTAGATATTGGGTGTTGAAACAAGGATGTCGTCGATCAGATCCCCATTGAGGTCAACGGCATTGATTTTGACGCCGGAGCGGAGCGTCTGTTCGAAAGCAAAGAATCCATGGAGAACGGATTTTCCATGATCAGAGAGAATGCGGACGAACGGCGAACGTCCCGGCCCGGGAGCGGTAAGGATCTCCGCTTTCCCATCCCCATTCACATCACCGACGGCAACATTCACTCCTCCACGAAACCGCTTGTCGTAGGCAAAGAACCCGCCGAGCGCTATTCCATTCTTGGTAAAAAGACGAACGTGCGGTCCGCCGCGAATGCCAGCTCCTGTGACAATTTCTGCCTTCCCGTCACCATTCACATCACCGACGGCAACGTTCACTCCTCCACGAAACCGCTTGTCGTAGGCAAAGAACCCGCCGAGCGCCGCGCCCGTGTTCGAAAAGATCCGCACCTGGGGCCCGCCGCCGTTTCCCGTTCCCGTCACAATCTCCTTCTTTCCGTTCCCGTCAAGGTCGCCCACGGCGAGCGTGATCGTGCTCTGGTACCTTGTTCCATAGGGATAAAACTGCGCAAGAATCGATCCGTCTGGGCGGTAGACGCCGACGTGGTTTCCTGTTGCCACGACAAGTTCCGTCTGGCCGTCGCCATTCAGATCCTCCTTGACGATGTCCGCGCCACCCGGGAACGCTCCGTCATAGGTGAGGAATGCCTGGCGAAGCGGCTGCCCGCTGTTCGTAAACGAGCGCGCGAATGATCCGTTGTTGTAATGTCCGCGGTCAAACGAAAATTCCCTGCGGAGCAGCAACATACCGTCAAGCGGCGCAAGGCGCACCTGCGTGACGATAGCGCCGGTGTTGATGGTCGAGGCGGCTGTCGGGAGGATTTCCTCAAATGCGTCAGCGAGGTTGATCGTTCGCGCCTCGTCGGTGGAGTGGAGCAGCACGAGGCCGTGTTCTATTGCTCTGCGCCAGTGCCCCGGCGCGAGG